>LUZK01000002.1 GCA_001603595.1 Bacteroidales bacterium Bact_19 | reverse complement strand
ATTTATAATGTTTTATTTTAAAAAAAATATACTCATAACTCAAAAATTGTCAAAATTAGAATAAATATATTCATTAACTTATTACTTTTGCTACAATTAACAAGTTTATGATTGAAATTAAAAATATTTACTTAAAAATTGAAGATAAAGAAATCTTTAAAAACTTTTCTGTTAAAATTTCAAAAAATGAGCATGTTTGTTTTTCTGGACACTCAGGTAAAGGCAAATCAACTCTTTTAAAAATTATTCAGGGGTATGTTATTCCGCAAAATGGAATCATCCAAATAGACGGAAAAATTTTAAATCCTGAAAATGTAAAATCTCTAAGAAATTTAATGAGCTATATCCCGCAAAATGTGAATTTACCTGTAGAAAATTTATACGAACTTATTAATTTTATTGGAGCAAAAAATTACGAAGAAAAAATTTTCAATATCCTTGAAATTTTAAAAATCAATAAAAAGGAAGCTACAAAACCCTTCGACCAATTAAGTGGTGGCGAAAAACAAAGGCTAATTATAGCATGCTGCCTTTCACTTAATAAACAAATAATCCTAATGGATGAACCTACCTCAGGTCTTGATAATGAAAGTTCAAATATAATTATTGAGCTTGTGAAAAATTTAAAAAACAATACAATAATTTCTGTTTCACATAACCCCTTATGGTGGCAATCATGCGATAAAATAATAGAATTATGAACCACGGAGCTCAGGATATTTCGTTATTTAGTCTGGCAATTGGTTTTTTGGCATTGCTAATTCCAATTTTGATTTTAAATTATTTTAAAATAAAAATAATTAAAGACTTGGCTATAAGCCTTTTAAGAATGACCTTGCAACTAAGTTTAGTAGGGGTTTACCTCGAAGTTATTTTTAAGATTAATAATCTATGGATAAATCTGTTGTGGATAATCGCAATGATCTTAGTCACTGCCTGGACAAGTGTTAAAAGAGTTAAACTAAATTTCAAAAATTATATTTTTCCGGTAACTTTAGCAATTTTAATATCACTAACTCTGACCAACATATTTTTTATCGGAACAATAATAAGACCGGCCTATTTATTTGATGCGAGATATTTAATCCCCATTTCCGGCATGATACTTGGAAATTCTTTAAATCATAATATTGTCGGTCTGAGCACATATTTAGATGCCTTTCGAACAAAAAAAGAACTTTATTATTTTATTTTAACCAATAGCGGAAATCGCCAACTTGCAATTCAACCATTTATAAAAGAGTCCATTATTCGGGCTTTAAACCCTCTTATTGCAGGAATGTCGGTTATGGGATTAATTTCATTGCCCGGAATGATGACAGGCCAAATATTAGGAGGTTCTTCGCCAGCAACTGCGATTAAATATCAAATTATGATAATGATTGCTATTTTTACAGGATGTTTTTTCTCATTGTTATTGAGTATAATATTTGCAAACAAAAAATTATTCGACAAGTATGGAAATTTATCATATTATTAAAGAAAAAATCTCAAGTTAATATAATTTAGCTCAAAAGAATTTTAACAAATATTGGATAGAGTGTTGTCAAAAATTTCAGTATAAAGTTTAAATCGAAAAATATATTATACCGGACTTTTGGCAAACAGTTATTTTTGTATAAAAAATTTGGAATTATAAAATTACATATAACCCAAAATTTTCAACATTGATTTATAACTTTGTTCTTTTGAATATAATCTTGTATAAACCTTTCCGTTTTCATCTCTATTTATAAGAATATGTTTTGGAGCAGGAACTAAACAGTGCTGAATGCCACCGTACCCGCCGATAGCTTCCTGATATGCTCCGGTATTAAAAAAACCAATGTAAAGAGTTTCCTCAGGATCATATTCAGGTAAGTAAATTGCATTTATATGTTGCTCACTATTGTAGTAATCATCACTATCACAAGTAAGACCTCCCAGAAAAACTCTTTCATAAGGTGCTTCCCACCTATTTATAGGTAACATAATAAACCTTTTATTTATTGACCATGAGTCAGGTAAAGTTGTTATAAAAGATGAATCAATCATATTCCACTTTTCTCTGTCGTTTTGTTGTTTCTGGTAAACAACAGAGTATATTGCACCCCCACTCTCACCAACTGTAAATGATCCAAATTCAGTATAAATATCAGGCTCGGGGACTTTGTTTGCATCACAAGCAATCTTAATTTGATTCACTATCTCTTCAGCCATATATTCATAGTCGTAATCAAAATTTAAACTGTTCTTAATTGGAAATCCCCCGCCAATGTTTAGAGCCTCTAACTCAGGACAAACTTTCTTAAGTTCACAATACACATTCAAACATTTATTTAGCTCATTCCAATAATATGCAGTGTCCTTTATACCAGTATTAATAAAAAAATGAAGCATTTTTAATTTAACACGCGGATTATCCTGAATAAAATCATGATAATATTGCACAATGTTTTTATAACCTAATCCAAGCCTTGAAGTATAAAATTCAAATTTAGGTTCTTCTTCGGCAGCTATTCGAATTCCAACATTTAACTCCTCATCATAAGCTTCTAAAAGTTGTTCTAATTCACCATAATTATCTAAAATAGGTAATACATTTTTAAACCCTTCTTTCATTAATTTGGCAATGTTTTCAATATATGAAGGCATTTTAAATCCATTACAAACAATGTGAAGATTTTCATTTACCAAACCCATTTCCTTTAAAGACCTTATAATATCTATATCGAAAGTAGAACTAGTCTCTATATGTATATCATTTTTAAGTGCCTCTTCCAGAACAAAAGAGAAGTGAGAGCTTTTGGTGCAATAACATTGAATGTATTTCCCTTTGTAATTAGACTTAGTTATTGCGACATTAAACCAGACTCTTGCTTTCTGTATATTTTCACTTATCTTAGGCAAATAGGTGAACTTAAGGGGAGTTCCGTATTGTTTAATAATATCCATCAAAGGAATATCATAGTAATAAAGTTCTCCATCTTCAACATGAAATTCCTCAGTAGGAAATTCAAATGATTGTTCAATCAAATCAATGTATCTAATCTTCATCTTACTTTTAATATTTAATGTAACACATTTACTTTAAATTTTTGATTGCAAATGTAAGTTATTTACTTTTATTATTTTATTTTTATTTTTTGCAAAAAAATAGATTTTATATGAAAACAATAAAAAGACGGGTCTATATACAAAATGAATTATAAAAATTGTTATTTTTGCTTAAAACATTAAAAATATAAAAATTATGAAAAATAAAATCATTAACTTTTTTGGATTATTTTTAATCGGCTTTTCTTTGTACAGCCAACCTTATGGTTATATCGGTAACGAAACAGAAACAAACGATAAATACGGATATCCTACTCCCTACGGTACCTATTACAAGAATCAGAGGATGCAAATTATTTTAACAAAAAATGAGTTACTGTCTGCCGGATTGATCCCCGGAAATATTAATTCAATTGGCTTTAATGTAATGGATTTAAACAATTGCTCCGAGATGCCTAATTTTACAATAAAAGTAGGAGTATCGGATAAGCAAAACTATGATGATGAAAATTTTGTGGTCGGTTTGACAGAAGTGTATTTTAATTCAAATTTTATACCTTTCAATGGATGGAATGACCACATTTTCACAACACCAATTTTCTGGGATGGAACAAAAAATCTCATAATAGATGTTTGCTTTGATATAATACCCGGTAGTTATACAGAAAATGCGTCTGTATTTATTACTAATAAATATGTCAATAGAACATTAATGTCTCTTTCTGATAATGAACCCATTTGTGATAATAACTCTTTACCCCCAATGCTTTTTCAATATGTACCAAATGTGAGAATTTCTGGAAACTTAGCCTCTTGTTTACCTCCAATACAACTTTCGGCATCCAACATCACAAAAAATTCAGCCCAAATTTCTTGGCAAAGCCAAAATGGTGAAAGTGAATGGATTGTTGAATATGGGGCATCAGGATTTGAACCAGGAACAGGTTCTGGCATTGTAATCAATACTAATCAACCCTTATACAACTTAACAGGATTATTGTCCAATACACAATATGATTTCTATGTTAAAGCAATTTGTTCGTTAACTGATGAAAGTTATTTTGCTGGACCATACACTTTCAAAACATTATGTGATGAGATAGACATCCCATACTTTAACGGTTTTGAAGATGAAACTCCATACAATGAATTACCTGATTGCTGGCATTTCCTTATGACCGGATATAGTTCTAGCCAAATTATTGATTACTCTCCCATATCAGGAAATCAGTGTCTATCCTTATATGCGGATTACAATCAATATAATATGATTATTTTGCCAATGTTTAATGCCACCGTTCAGGATTTAATTCTTTCATTTGTTTCTTATCATTCATGGGGTTCAAATCAAATTGATGTAGGAATTATTAGTGACCCGTATGATATTAACAGCTTCGAATATTTATATTCAATCTATTTGAATCCATTCAGTTATACCCAACACAATTTATTCTTTTCAAACAGTTCACTTCCTACAGGCCACATTGCTTTAAAGTACGTAGGTGAATTAAACTCCGGGAATATTTATATTGATGATATAAATGTTAATTTATTAAGCGGATGCCCTGCTCCAATTTTAAATAATGCAAATAACATAACTGAAAACTCGGTAGATCTTTCCTGGATAGATTCAGGTTTAGGGCTTGAGTGGGATATTGAATACGGAGAGATGAATTTTGTTCCAGGAACAGGCACTCTCATTACTAATCTTTCCACAACAAATTACAATCTGACAGGACTTTTACCTCAAACTTATTATGACGTTTATGTTAGAACCCATTGTTCTCCAACAGAAACAAGCGATTGGTCAAACAAAATTACATTCAGAACAAACTGTTCTTATTTTGATATTCCTTTAATAGAAAGTTTCGACAATTCATACGATGACCCCGAATGTTGGTCATTTATCGAAGACGATTTGTCAGGACATTATGTTAGCAGTGGAGATGCTTTCTCATCGCCAAATTCAATTGTTTTGTACAACAATGGCGTCGATAATTTTATTATTACTCCGAAATTAAATGCGAATATTGCTGATCTAAGAATAAGATTTTTTGCTAAAAGTAACGAGGAAGGATTTGTTTTTTCTGTCGGAACTATTAGTGATCCAGAAAATCCAACAACTTTTACTTCAATTCAGAATTTTACAACATCCACAAATTATAAAGCTTATCAAACACTTTTTAACGGATATTCAGGAACCGACGAATATATTTCTATAAGATTAGAATCATCTTTGCTTTATCCTGATTTATATTTGGACAATATAATTATTGATTATCTACCAAGTTGTTTTGAGCCTACAGATTTAACATATACTTATGCAACCACAAACTCCTGTACTTTATCATGGCAGGATGGAAACGGAAGTTCATCATCATTTGATATCGAATATGGTCCATATGGTTTTACTCCCGGCACAGGAACTTTAATTGAAAATGTTTCAAATCCTTATACAATTTATGATCTACCAAGTGGTAGTCTCTTCCAATATTATGTAAGAGCTCATTGTTCTACCACAGAAATAAGCGACTGGAGTTTTGCTGGTGTATTTATAACTTTATGCGAAATCCAGGATATTCCATATTATGAAAATTTCTACTATCCTATTTTGCCTATTTGTATGTATTTTAATGGATTTTATCCATATTCTTTTAGAATAGAAAATAATATTGCAATATCAGACCCATATTCTTTAGGAGTAATTGCAGATTATAGTCCTACAATGTTTTCATTACCTAAATTTTCAACACCTGTTAATAAACTTAAACTAAAATTTTATGCTTATGTTGATAGTTGGGAGCCAACAAATATAGAAATTGGGACATGTTCAGATCCTTCCAACCTTGATTCTTTCGAAACCATAGCAATAGAATATATCAATGATTTGTATCAATTCCATGCTATTTCTGTAGATTTTAATACTTACACAGGCAACAACGAATATATAGCTGTTAAAATCGGTAATTTCTCCTCATACAATATATTTTACATTGATGATATTTCAGTCTTAAAAATTCCTGAAATTGCCGTAATAGATCCTTACAATGAAATTCAACCTATTACAGTATGTAAATATACAGGAATGGGAACAGTTTTACAAAATTTACCAACTACTGTCAGAATAAAAGATGATTTAGATAACGAATATTTATGTAACTTAAACTGGACAGTACCAACGTATAATCCCATAAACGAAGGGGATTATCCTGCTTATGGGACATTTAACCTTCCACAAGGAGTAGTACAGAGCGATCCGCCTATGCAGCTTCAGGTAACTACAACAGTTTACGTTGTTGTATGTAGTGCTGTAGACGATGATATAAACGAAGAATTATTTACAATTTACCCAAATCCAAATAATGGCTCATTCAGATTTAACGCCAATGCAATAATGAAAATGGAAATAATTGATATCACAGGAGCAGTTATTTTTGCTAAAACAACCAAAGTCGGAGAAAACTACATTCATCTTGAAAACATTGCTGAAGGTCTTTATCAAGTTAGATTTACAGATGGGAATATTGTAAAAACCGTAAAGTTTATAATTCAATAGCAAAAAGATTAATTCTAACAAAAAAAGCTGTAGTGTTACAGCTTTTTTATTTTTTTGAAGCTTTAAATTTCAGATATTCTTCCGTAAATTTCTTTTTAGTATAA
The DNA here is from genome assembly GCA_001603595.1 of Bacteroidales bacterium Bact_19. Taxonomy (GTDB): domain Bacteria; phylum Bacteroidota; class Bacteroidia; order Bacteroidales; family ML635J-15; genus Bact-19. Next base: position 83,028 of record LUZK01000002.1, on the reverse strand, counting down.
AGCGGGAATTCTCCTTTTTGCACCCAGTCATAATAAGACGAATCCTTTGCAAAAACATCATACAATTTTAATCCCTTATATTTACCAAAATTTACTATTACATTCTTTTCCTCATCATAAATTAAACGTCCGGCAAAGTCAACATAATCACTATGGGATGAAAATTCAGAAATTTGAGAAATCTCATTTCCAAGGTCTTCATATTTTTCTAATTGTTTTGCAAAAACCTCAAAAGTAGCCAATGTATCGGCATTAGCAGAATGAGCATTTTCAAGCTCTTTATTGCAATAAAATTTATATGCAGCTTCGAGATTCCGTGGTTCTTTCTTCATAAAAATTACCATTACATCAACAATATTTCTTTTTTTGAAGTCGAATTCCACATCGGAACGAATAAACTCCTCTGCAAGCAATGGAATGTCGAATTTATTACAATTATACCCAGCGATATCGGCATCACTTAGAATATTAACGAGTTCGGCAGCTATCATTTTAAAAGTGGGAGCATTCCTAACATCTTCATCGGTAATTCCGTGAACTTCAGTAGCCCTAGGAGGTATAGGCATTTCAGGATTTATTCTGTAAGTTTTAGACTCCTGTTTTCCATTTGGCCAGACTTTTAATAAGCTTATTTCAACTATACGGTCTGTAGCAGGATTAATTCCTGTTGTCTCGAGGTCAAAAAAAACTATTGGCTTTTTTAAGTTTATTTTCATATGTAATAAAATAAAAATGCCTGATTTTCAAACAATAAAAAGCTGTTTTTATGAAAATCAGGCAATTAAACAATATCTTAGCTAATCATCATTGGCATTAAAAGCATAAGAATTTCTTCGTTTTCGTCTTCGTTTTCTTTCGGGAAAATTAAACCTGCCCTACTAGGGTCTGACAATTCAATAAGAACTTCGGTTGTATTCAGATTAGCAAGTATTTCCATTAAAAATATTGATTTAAAGCCAATTAGCATATCATCACCTTCGTATTGGCATTTAATTTCTTCTTCACCTGAAATTGAATAATCAATATCCTGAGCAAATATTTTCAGAACATTACCTGTAATATTTAAACCAACAAGACTTGAAGCCTGATTAGAGAAAATTGATACACGTTTCAAAGCTGAAAACATCTCCAGACGATCAATAACCAATTTATTTGGATTTTCCTGAGGAATTACAGAGTTGTAATTTGGATAATTTCCTTCGATTAGTCTGCATATCATTTTGAAATTGTCGAAGCTGATAATAACATTTTTTTCGTCAAATTCGAGTGTTACGTCAACAGATTCTTTCGGCAAAATATTTTTAACTATTGAAGCTGGCTTTTTAGGGAAAATAAATGAAGCTTCCTTACCGGTTTTAATATCTTTACGAGTATATTTAACCAGTTTATGAGCATCAGTAGCTACAAAATTAACTTCGGAAGGTAATATTTCGACAAAAATACCATTAAAAATCGGACGCACAGTATCATCAGCAGTAGCAAAAATTGCAGAAGAAATTGCTTTTGTTAAAGTATCGCTGGGGAAAACGAAACTTGTTGTTTTTTCTGCTCTAAGTAGCGGAATTTGAGGAAAATCATCTCCGGGCTGCCCCATTAAAGAATATTTACCGGTTGCTGAGACAATCTCAACCTTTAAACTGTCCAAATCAATATTGAATGTTAATGGCTGCTCGGGAAGTTCCCTTATAATTTCCAGGATTTTTTTTGCATCAATGGCAATAATACCATCCGCATTACTTGATTCTAAACTAAGCTTTGTTATTAAAGTAGTTTCCAAATCACTACCGGTTATCTCTAGCATACCTGATTCGACTCTGAACAAAAAATTATCAAGTATTGCTATTTTACTTTTTCCTGAAATAACCTTACTAACAGCTTGTAGATGATGTAAAAGATTTGAACTCGAGACTATGAAATCCATATTTTATTTTTTTAGTTAGTCAATTACACTTTTTATTTTCACAAAGATAAAAAATATATTTTCAAAATTATTTTTTAAAATAATCTTTTTTTACAGTATATTGATCCACGACATAAAACTGAATCAGCACAACCTCTTTGTCGTCAACAATTGCATACATTCTATCAATATCATAAGGATAAAGTTCACCTTTGTCGTCCAATAACTTATCAATATTTTGACGATAATAAGCTTTAAAAGATTTTTTATTTTTATTAACGTCCAAAACACTCATTTCAAAAACCATTTGTTGAGATAATAAACTATCTCGTTTAAATTGCTGTAAACTATCGAGAATAAAAGCCTCAAAACCAAAAAACTTTGCTCTTGAGATATAATCTTTTACTTTCAAAGTATCGAATTTAAAATTTACAGGACTGCCGTCGTAATTTAACAAGTCATAATTTGTAGCAGAATTTCTAACTGCAATAAAAGAATTTTCCGGCTGATCGGGATAGTGGATTTTCACCTGATAAATATCTTCAATTTTATAATTAAAAATAATTTTTTCTCTCCATTCATTAATTTCTGTATTGTATCTAATTGTTAAAAAACCTGAAAATCCGGGGATGCTCACAACAAAAGGGACCTCGCTTCCTTCGAGGATCATATATGTGCCGATATTGTTTTCTGGAGCACCTCCTACATAATAAGTTTTTACCAATTTATTATTTTGATAAATTTCTGTTTTTATCCCGTAAGCGGCAATTGAACGTAGAACAAAATCTAGTTTTGATTCAGGAACAGGCATTGTTACTTCTAAATTTTTTATGGTGGTCAATAAAATATCTATCAAATCCCGGCGTGCTTTGTATTTATTATTTACCATCCAGTACCCATCTTTTCGTTCTAATGTTATAGTTTTACCTTGTTTATCGGCAAGAAAAATTTTATTTATTGAAGCAGTATCCTCAATGGCAAAATCGCGATAAACTCTCGCTGTGTCTTTGTTTTGACTATAATACACTATTAAAGATATCAGCCCCACTAAAACAACAATAATCAATAAAATAATATTTGTCTTTTTCATATCTCTAATTTTTAATTTTAGTAAACCCAAGCTACTCCATCGGAGAAACTCGATGCGTAATTAAATATATCTCCGGTTACATAATTACCCTCATTATTAATATAACCCATTTTATCATTCATGGATAAATATGGCCAATATTTTCCGCCATCGGCAGGATAAATAAATTTTAAAAGATTTTTCGAAAAATGATAACCATTACAATTAAAGAAAAACTTATAAATTCCTTCAACTGTGGTAAAAATGCCGGCATCAGCACAATTACCGCTTATATGATCAAATTTAATAGGGAGCAATAAAGATCCGTCTTTTTTAATTACTCCGAATTTATTAGCAATACCTACTATTGTGAACCCATTCACAAATTTCTCAACATAATCATAATTAGGTTCTATTACAATTTCTCCTGAAGTATTTAAAAAGCCGTATTTCTTTTCATCTCCGTTTGTGGTAGAAAAGATTATTAATCCTTCTGAATAATCATAAATTTCAAAATCTTTTGAAAGTGTTGTGATAATATTCCCGTCTTTCCCAATTACCACCTTATCTTTTTTAGTTATCACAACAGCAATTCCATTAGTAAAATAGGCAGGATTTTGTTGCTGAAAAATAAAAGGAAAAATAACATCCCCATTTTCATTAAGGAAACCATAAGCAGAATTTTCCTTCAATTCTTTAACACAAACCAATCCTTCCGAAAATTCCTGAGCTCCGCAATATTTGCATTCAATCACTAATTCACCTTTAATATTAACAAATCCCATAGCATCGTTCACAAAAACTGCACACAAACTATCCTTAAAATTACCTACACTCGTGAACAGAGTATTAGTTAGTACTTCGCCATTTTTATTTATCAATTTAAATCCTCCTGAAAAAGGATCTCTCACCCAACTTACACCGTATTTGAAGCCATAATAATTAGTATATTTACTATCATAAATTGGAGGAAGAATTACTTTTCCTGATTTATCAATAAACCCTGTTCGCCAGACTTCTTTATTTGTTTTAGGATCAATGACTTTTGTTTTAAACGCTGCAATGCCATCACTAAAAGGCCATACAAAATGAGTTTCAAAAGAAAATAAAGTATCTAAATTTTCATTTATGCAATAATAGATTCTCTTTTGAGCTGAAGCTTGATTATTGAAACAAAAACCAAAAAAAATAACTAATATAGCTGCGAATGAAAAAAACCTTTGAAATTTGTTTTTCATCTATTTCTTAATGTTTCCGTTATTAAATTTAATTCTTCTATATTTAATATTTCTTAAAAACAAAACCATCAATCCCAATGCAATAATTATTAAAACCGGCACAAAGGAATTAACATAAATCCACATTAACATTTGATTTTTTATTTTAGCTCTATCGAGGTTTCTGATTTTTATTTCCCTCATTCTTAATGAAATCAGGTCTTCATCGGCACATAAATAGTTGATACAATTAACAAAAAACTGAGTATTCCCGGGAGTATATTGCTCGGGGTAATATTTATCGTAGCCTAAAGGATATGGTTGTTTTTTTTCTCCAATTGAACGTACTTCATTACGTATAAAGTCGCCATCCGAAATTACAATCATTTTAGTTGTTTTGCTGGTATCTAAAACAACAAAATTTGGATCGGTATAAAACTCATAAGAAAGTCTGTTTTTAAATGCTGATTCAAAAGTTCCTTCAAGTAAAACTGCTATTGGCAGATTAGGTTGATTAAATGTAAGTAACTCCGGGTTTTCCCTCATAATTTCAAGACTCACTTCTACGGGATGAATCATAGATTTGGAATACTGACTTGTTCGTAACAATATTGTTTTCTTTATTTTTGGATTTTCACCAACAATATCAATAGAGCTTACGAAATGCGTACGCATAGGTTCAACATTACGCAAAAGCGGGTGGTTAAGCAAAGTATCCGGCACAATTAACGGGAAATAAAACCACGGACGAGGTTCAAATTGAGGTTTACCATCAATAGTATTAACATAAACCGGAATATTCAAACATCTTAAATCCTGAATTAAATCAGGATTAATTCTTACTCCATATTTATATAGCTGATCATCAAGATTTATGTCTCTAATCATTGCCATTTCTGAAGATCTTTTAGAAAGGCTGTCCATATCAAAAACCATCCATTCCACAAGCCAGACTACTTTTCCGCCTTTCATGATGTACTGGTCTATGATAAATTTATCTTTTTCGCTAAAACGAGCCTGTGGTTTTGCAATCACAACAGCAGCATATTCATCAAGAGCATTAAGCTGTTGATTCATTTTTACTCTGTCTATTTGATAATATTTAGACAAAGACATCATTATATCGTAAGTCTGATACTCGTTTAATTCATCATGACCTTCGAGGAAAGCTATTTTACGAACTTTTTTATTCGAAAGCAACCATATTGCATGCACAAAATCTCTTTCAAGCTCAGTTTCAGATAATCCAACTATTGATGTACCTTTGGAGGCATTATTATTAATAAGATTTACAGGGAATTCCCTTTCTTTGTATTTAACTAAAGCTCCGGCAAATATAAGTTTTTCCGAATAGCCGGATTCTTTGGCTTGACTTATATAAGTAGGATTTAAACCTTTATTGTAAAGTTCTAGATAAATTTTTCTATTTAATTCAGGGTCATCCTTCACAAATGGGTTTTTAAAAGTAACCTCGATATTTTTATTATAATCCTGTAAATTGCTCAAAAATTCTTTTACCACTTTCTTATAACGCAACATTTCGGCAGGAAGATCTTCGGACTCGAAAAAGACTTCGATATAAACTTTATCGTCGAGACCTGACAATATCATTCTCGAAACCGGACTAATGGTAAATTTCTTTTCTTTTGTCAGGTCCAATCTAAAAAATACAAGAGACGACAAAATATTTATGAGTACAATTAAAACCAGAATCAATAAGGCTTGAATAATATTTTGCTTTTTTAATACCAGTCTGGTGCGTTGTATTTTAACTTTCTTTTCCATTTTTTTACCATTTACGACTTTCGAGTCTGAGTTTTGCTGCAAAAATAAATATTGAAATAACACTTAAGAAATAAACAACATCCCTTGAATCAATTACGCCTCTGCTTATAGAACCATAATGATCGTTGATACCCAAAGAAATAATAAAATTAGCAACTTTCCCCGACGACACCAAAATTCCAAGATAATCAAAGCCAAGGAAAAATATAAAACATAAAAGAACACTTAATAAAAATGATATTATTGAGTTTTTAAATAAAGAGCTTGCAAAAATTCCTATAGCAGAATATCCGGCAGCAAGAAAAAATAAACCTATATAAGACCCTGCTATTGCTCCAAAATCAACATTCCCTACAGGATCGGCAAGAGTATTTATAGAAATCAGATAAAATAGCGTTGGAATTAAAGCTATCAATACCAAACATACCGCAGCAAGATATTTAGCAAAAACTATCTGAAAATCAGTTAATGGACGGGTAAGTAATAATTCCATGGTACCTGATTTATATTCGCCCGCAAACATGTTCATTGTGATTGCCGGAACAAGAAATAAAAATACCCATGGCGAAATAATAAATAAAGTATCAATATTAGCCATTCCCATATCAAAAACATTAAGGCTTCCTTTGAAAATCCACATAAACATACTGTTTATCAGCAAATAAATAACAACCACCAAATACCCGGTAATGGAGCTGAAAAATTCTTTTATTTCTTTTAGCAATAAGGTTATCATTGTTTAAAAAATTATTTGTCGCCAAATTTAATATTTTTTACGTTAATAAGTGAATTTTTATTAAACGCATGTTGTTAAATAAATTTTAAAGAATACAAAAATTTTATTGTTGCTAATCATAATTTTGTGCATAAGAATTTTAACTCAGAATGAAAACGAAATTATCATTAATCGCATTATTTTTCACGCTCCTACTGAAATATTCGTTTTCGCAAAGTTATAATTCAAACTTCAATCAGTTTGAAATTAAAACACACTATGGATTTACTTTACCTCATCATTCATTGATGCGGTATTTCATTAATAACAATGTTGCAATTATGGAATTAAACTATTCCATAAAAACCGACGGCAGTAAACCATGGCAACACGCATGGCGTTTCCCCGAAATAGGTGGCGGCTACTTGATTGGAGGGTTGGGGAATATTAATGTTCTTGGATTTTCTCAATCTTTATTTTGGTTTTTTGGAGTTCCAATTATAGAAAAAGATAATTTCATCTTTAAATATCGGATTGGTGGAGGGATAGCTTATTTATCCGAAAAATTTGACTATCGGGCAAATTACTATAATGTTGCAATAGGGTCTCATTTTAATGCTCATTTGCATTTTTCAATTATTTCAGAATATAAAATTTCTAATGAATTTCCATTATATCTTACATCCGGATTAAGTTACAATCATTTTTCAAACGGAGCTATCGAAACTCCCAATCTCGGATTAAATCAATTCAGTTTTAATATCGGATTAAAATATCTTTACTCAAAATTTCCTTATAATTTACCAAAAAGAACTGTTCCTTATGTTTACAATAAAATTCCCGAATTTTCAGTTTATTTGGCATCAGGTATTAAAGAAAACTCTACCTACGAAAATAAGAAATTTACGTTTTTCTCACTTGTCGCCGACTACGGCTACAGAGTCAGCACTATAAGAACGCTTGGACTGGGAATTAACATAATCTCAGATTTTTCGCTAAAATCTCAAATTGCAGAACAGAATCTGGTTCCCAATAAAATTGATATTTTAAGAATAGGAATACACGGTTTTCAGGAATTATATTTCACTCCCGATTTATCTATGCTTTTGCAGGTAGGAACTTATGCCTTTAACAAATTCAAACCTTCCGATAAAACATTTTTGGTTTACAGTAAACTTGGACTCAGATACACATTTCTGGAACGATATTTTGTAAATATTGTATTAAAGACCCATACCACGACTGCTGATTATATAGAATTTGGTGTAGGTATTAAAATTATCTCGGATTAATAATTATCTAATCAGCCAAAGTAAAACATAAAATCGCTTCTGAAAAGTTATGATTTTAATAAAATTTTAAATAACATCTATAATCATTTCACAAAATTTTGTTTATGTATTGCAAATTTATTTTTTGAAAGAAAGATTTAAAAAACTAAAACATAAGATTTAAGTTTTCCATAATTAAAACAAAACAATAATATTTTGTTTTTCAAACCCAAATTATCCAAAAAGTAAAATATTTAATTGATAACACGTAATTTATTTACTCCTCCATTTATAAAAAATTACTTTTTTCTCGTAGATATGCATAGTGTTCGAGAATCTCAATCCATTTCACAAAATTATATTAAATTAGATTTAATATTATTTTGATTAAATTTAAACGTAAATAAAAATCATGAGTTTTTTCAAATATCATAATTTTTTGAATTTGAGTAAACTATGTAAAGAATTTAAACTCTCCTCTTAAAGCAACAAATAAACTTAAAACATTAAGCATTTGTGAAATTCTAAAGATAATAATTTAATATAAATATAAATTGAATGAACAGCAGAAATTTTTATGGCATATTGCGGAGAGAGGGGGATTCGAACCCCCGGTCCCGAGTTATCAGGACAACGGTTTTCGAGACCGCCCCGTTCGACCACTCCGGCATCTCTCCAGTTTTGAAGTACAAAATTATTATTTTATTCAATAGAATAATAAAAAAATATTTTATTTTTGATTTTTATTGAACGTTTATTCCAAAATAAATAAAATTTTTTAAAATCTTAATGTTATTAATTATCAACCCAGAAATACTCCTATAATAAAACATTCTAAACATACAGAAAAGTATAAATATGTAGAAGTATTCCATATGTATATTTACTAATTGCTTGTAGCAAATAATAAAAATTAATTTTAGATACTATTTAAAATGTTTGATAATCACGTGTTTATTCAAAAAATTCAAGGTTTTATTATAAAGTAAAGATGATAAATTCATCAAAAATTAGAAGCAAAATTATTCATTTGTAAAAATCTAATTGAATAAATACATTTATCATGAAATTATAAATATTTATTTTATCTAAGTATATTAGATTTATGAATTTAAAAATCAATCTGGAAATAAAAATAAAAGTTTTTTGTTTATTATTTTTTTTAGAATCAATAAAATCCTATAGCATTTTATTTTTCAGGTTATTTTTTTAATTTTGTCCAAACTGCTTTTCATGAATAATAAAGATTTTAGAAAAACATTATCTATAGTTATACCTGTGTATAATGAAGAAAATACAATTTCTTTGATTTTAGAACGTATAAAGTCAGCTCAAATAAGTGATATCAAATTTGAAATTATAATTGTAAACGATGCCTCTACTGATAGAAGCGATAAAATTATTAAAGATTTTATAAATAATAACAGTGACCTTAGTATTAAATATTATTATCATGAAGTTAACAAAGGAAAAGGATGCGCACTGCATACCGGAATAGCAAATGCCACTGGTGACTTTATAATAATACAAGATGCTGACCTGGAATATGATCCGCAGGAATACAAATATATGCTAAAACCTGTAATAGATGGGTATGCTGATGTGGTTTTTAGCTCTCGATTTATGGGCAGCAAACCTCACAGAATTTTATTTTTCTGGCACACAATAGGTAACAAATTCCTCACATTTCTCTCAAACATGTTTACAAATTTAAATCTCACCGATATGGAATCTTGTTACAAACTTTTCAGGACTGATATTATTAAACAAATAAAATTAGAAGAAAATCGCTTCGGTTTCGAACCCGAAGTAACCGCAAAAATTTCTAGAATCCCGGGAATTAGAATTTATGAAATAGGAATTTCCTATTATGGTAGAACTTATGAAGAGGGTAAAAAAATCAGTTGGAAAGATGGGTTTAGAGCAATATACTGCATTTTAAAATACAATCTATGGAAACATTAAAAAAGTACTTCAATTCGTTGTTTTAGCTGCTGTTTCATCTTTGATTGCATTCAAGTTATTTAATTTTTCTAATATGTAAAAGTCATATTACATTGAAACATCGAAAAAGAAATGGATAAAAAAATGTTTAATATATCAAAACCATAATATAAAAAAGCCATCAACTAGTTGATGGCTTTTACCTGGCGGAGAAAGAGGATTGTGAACCTACACTTCAACGCTTTGCAATTCCTTGTATCTTGAATTTTAAAAATGGCTAGTCCACCGAATAGCACACCTTTTTTTACTTAACACTCAGCATTAAAAAATGAACCTGTTAGCATCACTATGCTTAACTTTACAAAGGTACAAAATCAAACATTTTAACGCAAATTATTATCAAAAAATTTATAAAATCTTTTTCATTTTTGCGAAGCTACTTTTCATCTGATATATCTCTTCCCTCTGATGACGTTTAAATTCTAGCTTACGTTGGTAGCGTTTAGCGATATTTTCTATCAATTGTTAATAAATTTTACCCCCTTGATTATCAACCACTTAACTTTTCATCCCTTGAATATCAAGGCTTTCACGCATATATACAATTTATTAACATTTGATGCAATATTAAGTAATGTGATGTAGTTTTGTTTTAGTGGCAGTTTGATGTTATTTGGTCGAATTTTTTTTCTTTTTTTTATGAGTACGGAAGCGCACAGAAGTATTGATGTAAATGTATTTAAGTGGATCCTGAGTAATGAATTTTTTAATAACGTGTTAATAGACAGGTCTGATATTTTAGCTTTAGTGCAGAAAATCAGCTCTGCTGAAATTCGATTTCCAGGTATTGAAATTGATGTTAAAAAAGAAACTGGCAGAATAAAGTTTCACCAGTTTGGATTTCGAGAAAAAACGGATTTCAAAATCGAGATAAAAAAGGATGTTTTCGAAAGCGAAACCGTTATCATATTAGTTCCTATCAAAGTTTATGATCTGGAGGATGTGGTAAAGAAGATGCCTGTTCCTTATTGTCACAAAGGTAAAAAGCTTAGTCTTTTACTTGGTGACACATTTGAACGTTTAAAAGTTAAATCTCAGAATATTTTGCAAAACTCTGCCAATGACGATCAAATTACTCATTATGCTAAAAAGAACATTCAGGTTGCATTGCGTAATTGCTATGAAGCTAGAATGTTATTGGTAAAAATTCAGAAATTAGGGAAACGAAAACCAATTTTTCTTGCGTTTATGGTTAATGTATTTATGATCAATGTTTTGTCGTATTTGTTTAAAATGTTCAGCGCTTATCATGAAGACAAGAAAAACGAAAAAGATAAGCAGAAAGCTGCTCTTTATGATGTAATTGATTACAACGTAATCATGGAACCGGAAGTTGAATATGTTTCAAAGAAGAAAATTGTTGAAAATGTAATGATAAATGATAATTATAAGGTCAAGTGGAATGGACCAGTAAATAAGCTGCTAACGGCTATTTATGATTTGCAACATACGATGAATGAAGAAAATGATCCCATGCTTGAAGCTGAAATAAAAGTGCTTCAGGAAATTATTAGTAATGTGATCTTGGATAAGAAGGGAAATCCAATAAATAAACTCACCGTAAAAACATGCCTAAGCGAGAGTCGAGACGACAAAAGAGCGCATGGAAATAAAAAATTTGACGTTAAGAAGTATTTTGACCTCTAAAATCCCAAAAAAAAGTCTTCCGGAAATGTGCAAAAAGTCTTCTCTATTTTAGAAGACTTTTTCATTTTTAGCGAAGACTTTTTTGTTTTTCAGAAGACTTTTTTTGAAGTAAAATATTAAATGCTTGATAATCAGTTGTTTAACCTTGAAAAAAGTCTTCTAAGTCTTCAGAAGACATTTTTTGTTGAAAAATGAGCTATTTGACTGATTATCAGCTAATTAAAAAATATTTAAAAAAAAGACTTCTCAGAAGACCATTTAGACTTTTTTGATGCCATATTATTGCAAAGGTTTTTGTTGCAACAAACCAATAAGCCAAAATGGTACTGGCCATACCAGGGCAATTGTTTAATTTTTAAAACCTTTGTATTATGAACGTTATCACAATTGAATCAGATGCTTTCAAGCAGATTATTGACAAGCTGCAGAGCCTAGAGGACAGATTTGTAAAAATGAAAATGGAGGCCGACACGCCTCTTAGTGAGCGTTGGCTCGACAATCAAGATGTAATGCTATTACTTAAAATCAGTAAAAGAACACTCCAAGGCTATAGGGATGGACGGAAAATACCGTTCTCTCAAGTTGGGAATAAAATTTATTACAAAGCTTCGGACGTGGACATATTCCTGAAGAAAAATTATCAGAAGTTCAATAACTTATAATTGGAGGAACAAACATGGCAGAAATCAGTATTTTCGAGGGCTTCAATAAGGTAATTGCAAACAAACCACTTGAATCAGTTTTAGAAATGATTCGTACTGGAAAGTTCAAGCATCATATTGGACCTTTGCGGCAGTTGGTAAGCGATGGCAAAGAGCAAGAGTACACGGCAAGGAAAAAGTCCTTGCCGGCTTTTACTCCTTCCGGAACGTTTAGTGGAGGACGTAGAAACGAACTTCTGCTTGAGTATTCCAGACTAATAATATTGGATGTTGATAAAGTTGAGAATGTAAAACAAATCCGTGATAAGGCTGAGGATTCAATTTATACTCATGCCTGTTTTCTTAGCCCTGGCGGTAAAGGTCTCAAGATCTTGATTAAGACAGATAATAGTGTGACAAAACACCGCGAAGCTTTTCTTAAGGCTCAGACATATTTCGAAAAATTGCTGGGTTTAAAAATCGATCCTTCGGGCAAAGATGTTACCAGGCTTTGTTTTGTTTCTGATGATCCTGAATTGTATTACAATCCTAATTCCGAAGTTTTCAAAATTGCTCCCGAAAAGCTTCTGAAAAATGATGTTGAGAAGCTCATCGAGCAGCTCAACGGAAAAAGAATTGACATCACCACTAATTATGAAGATTGGCTTAGAATCGGTTTTGCTCTCGAAAGCGAGTTCGGAGAATCCGGGCGTTTTTATTATCACGAAATAAGCAAGTTTAACCAGGACTATTCGGCCGAAAATTGCAACGAGCAATACGACAAATGCCTAAAGAACAATAACAGCGGTGTGACAATAAAAACGTTGTTTCACATTGCAAAGCAATTTGGAGTTATCGTTCGCAGTATGAGCAAACAAATTGATTCTGAAGCTCCAGTAAATACTTTTTCGCCAGATAAGAACAGCAAACGAATTACTTCTAACAAATTTCTAATAACAGAAGAATATTTGAGTAAGAATTTCGATTTGCGTTACAATGTAATCAGCAATAAGTTTGAGTACAAGAAAAAGCAAGATTTGGAATGGGTAGAGATGAACGAAAACAATATGTTTGTTCAGCTCCAAAAGGATAGCATTAACATAAGCCTCAATCATTTGATTGCGTTGCTTAAATCGGATTTCGTTCAAAAGTATCACGTATTTCGTGAATACTTCGCAAACTTACCGGAGTGGGATGGAGTAACAGATTATATACTGAAGCTATCTTCTTATTTGATAACAAATGACAGAGAACGCCTCGATCGACATTTTAAGAAATGGCTGGTAAGAGCTGTAAGAACTGCAATTGATGATCATTATTTTAACAAACAAGCTTTCGTTCTGGTTAGTACAAAACAAAACAGTGGTAAATCCACTTTTTGCAGATTTTTATGTCCGCCAGAGCTTAAAGATTATATTGCTGAAAGCATTGCAACTGATAAGGACAGTTTGATTGCAATTACCGAAAACTTTTTGATTAACCTTGACGAACTCTCTCAGGCCGACAAATCCGAAATAAACGCTTTTAAGAGTTTGTTTTCGAAAGAAAAGGTTAAAGCCAGACTAACTTATGACAAGCGACCAACGGTACATTCTCGCAGAGCCAGTTTTATCGGTTCCACCGACAGGTGGGAATTCTTAACCGACGAAAACGGCTCTGTTCGTTGGTTATGTTTCGAGATCGAGCGAATTGATTGGAATTATAGCAACGAAGTTGATATTGATGATGTATGGTCTCAAGCATATCATTTGCTAACCAAAGTAAAGTTTGAATTTGAACTTACTCCAGATGAAATCAAAGAAAACGATTGGATAAACAAAAAGTACCAGGTTTCAACACCAGAACGTGACCTTTTGATGAAATTCTTTGCTCCTGCAAATGAACAAAACGGCGAATTCAAAACTGCTACAGATCTTTTGGAATTTATTTCTGAAAGAACTTCAATAAATCTTAGTTCGGTTAAGATTGGAAAGGAATTGAGGTTTTTGGGGTTTGAGAGGAAATCTAAGAGGATAGGAGATAATCTACCGGCATATGGGTATTTTGTTAAATGTTTAATTGATAAGTAAAAATAATCTAAAAAGGCTGCTGCAATGTAAATTACAGTAGCCTTTTTTTATTAAAAGTTTGTAAAAATGACAGAAGATATAGAATACAAAAAGTTTAGAGTAATGAGGGTAATCGCAATTGAGCGAATTTGCAGGAACAAGGTGTATTGGAACAGCGAAGAATTATTCAGTGAAATAGAAAAGCCAGGACTTGAAGACGCAAATGCATTACTAAGAATTTTAGTAAAACTCCTTCAAGAACACAACTCCAAATTAGATGCTGATGAAAGTAGAGTAAAGAACTTAAATTATAATTCAAAAAACGTGTATAGCTCAAAATACTTGCAGGGAATCAATATTAGAAAAGTTGCCGAAGCAGTAAAGAATAATCCTAATGCTGAGGTATGGGAGATTGTTAGGGGGTTGATTTGACAGTTGGTAGTATGAAACGTCCCACACATTGTAGCACAAATTATCAACCCACAAGCCGTTGATTAATTGTCATTTTGTTGTTTTTTAGCACTTTCACCGCAATTCTTTATTACCGCTTGTTGTGTGTAGGCATTTATATAATTCATTACTTTTATCTGAGAATAAATAGAATCAAGTCTCATTAAATATGAATTATTAATACGAAAAGTAGAATCTAGTTTCTCGGACAAATAAACTAGTGATGAATCTATGCTTTTTAAAGTAGTTGAGTCTTTAAATTCTACTAAAATTTCTTTTTGGGTCTTTCCTGAAAAATCTATTTTCGAAACATTAATAGAAATCCCTAAGAATGCTATTATAAAAGCGAATGTCAAAAAGTATCTACTTGCTTTTAATATATCCGCTGTATTGTCAGCAACTGCTTGGTTATAGACCGCACAATCAAGATAAGATTTATAAATTTGATTACTATCTTTAACAGAAGGAGCAGAACCACTAAAATCGAAAACGGAATCTAAAAATACGCTTTTGCGTGTTTTAGTTCCCATACAACGTAGAGATAATAAAATCGCAATAAACAATAAGAGGAGAGATGCTATAATTAATAATTTTGAAAAAGATGAGTCTACCTTTGACAAAAAAAACAAAATAAGTGCAGACAATGCAGAAATGTAAGTTAATAGTTTAAATGCCTTTTCTTCAAGATGCTCGATGCGTGAGTTAGATTCATTGTAGATATCAAGAATAGTTGATTGAATGGCACTTTTATCCTCATCGCTAATGTTTAAATCAGGTATTTCTTTTTGTGGATTTTGAGCTTTCTTATGAGGCACTAGACCATGCCACAATATTGGAAACATCCGACAAAAACTTTTAAATAAGTTCTTAAAATTATAGTCCTTTTCAATCAATGGACTTAAAAAATCTCTTATTGTAGACATAACAGTTCATTTATTAAAGTGGTAGTTATCTCGCAACCAACTTCTTTTTCTATCCAGCCCCATTCCCCAACAGGGTTTACTTCAAGAAAAACATATTGACCATTTGGTTGTAATATCAAATCTATAGCTGAATATATTAACCCTAGTTGATTATTAATCGTAATTAATTTGTCTGAAATTATTTTAGGTAATTTGTGTTCTCTATATGTTTTTTCAATACTTGGTTTTCTCCAATCAACTTCCTCTGAATTATTTTTTTCTATTGACACTGAGAATATTTTTTCACCAACAATTGTAACACGAATATCTAATTTGTTTGGCACTTGTTTTTGCAAGAAAATAGGGGTGTCAAAAGTTTCTGTTAATTGAAGTTCTGTGAACTGTTGTGAATTAACGGGTGTTGTATAAATTGAATAAAAAGAATTATCCCTTTGTTGCAGTCCATGAGATATTGGTTTGACTATACAGTCTCTATTTTTACTTATAAATTCCTTTGCTTTTATCAACTTATTTGTAACAATTGTCTCTGGTATATGAAGACCAATTCTTTTAGCTAAACTAAGTTGCATTAATTTTCTTTCACCTGAATAAGTTTTAAATATGGGGTTAATCCATTTACATCCATTTATGCCTAAATAAATCCCTTCAAAAAAATGTCTTCGTTCATTATATAGATATGGTTTATCAAGTTCATCTTCGACTGAAGCAAAAGTTGTTGGAGCTCTGCGATAATATGCCGATTTTACTTGAGACAATTCGTAAGTTGAATCGTCTATTGATACCAATGTTCCATGTTTGTCATTATACTCAATATCAATTAAATTAATATCTTCAGAATCAATTCTAAGAAAGTCCGAAGAATATTCTTTAAACTTGGATATTAAGTAGTCTGTCGTAACATCATTTCTGTTCGAAATGAATAGTGTCTTGCATTGATTCATAGGTCATTGATATTTCAGAACTATCGATAGCTTCTCTACTTTTTGTAATCATTGTTGCTTGATTTTTTAAACCAGCATCTTTAAATTGTGTTTTGTCTGAATCTTTTTTTACAACAGATTCCTTTTGTAAAAATCTAAAGTTTAAAATTGGATTGTTTTTCATAATTAACCACTTATTTCACTTGTATCAATTTGTTCTCTGGTTTCTGTAATCATTGTGCCATGATCATTTAAAACAGATTCCTGTTTCTTACAATTTACAGTGCTTAACTTGGCATTGCTTTTCAAGGCTTGTTTTTCTCTAAAACTTAATATTGGATTTGAATTTGCCTGTGTTTTCATATTATATTGGTTTTATTACATCCCGTAATATTGTTTAATTAATTCAGCTAGAATTGTTGATGAAATACCAGAAGCAATTTTTCCTACTCCATTTAATGATTTTTTAATAATATTTGAAATCCAATCAATTGATTTTACACCTAAACGATTATGTTCTCTGTTCGGTTCTTCACTTGTAATTATTTTATTGAGTTCCGAAATGTCATTTTCTTCTATTCCATGGTTTAGAAGTTCTTTCTTTAGTCTTTGAATATCACCTTTGTACAAAGTTACTTTATTGTCAATTTCATTTTCATTTCCTGTATTGATGACGTTACCATCTCCGGAATTGTTTATTGTTGTATTCATATGATTTATTATTGTTTTATTGTTTTCTGTAGATTTTTTATTAAAAGATTCTATTTCTAATTTGTCGCCGAAATCTTCAGCAATTGACATAACGAAATCAAGCAATCTAACTCTAATTGCATTGGGAATAGCAATTACTGAACTAAAATTAGTTGTTAAATTTGCATTAACGACATCAACTCTGGAAAATGCCTTGTATAGTTTTCGCGCTGGCTCTTGAAGTGCTGGAAGAATTTCCATAGGAATTGGCATGACATATAATTTTTCATAATTGTGGTCACTGAAACTATCTTTTACAAAGTCTTCAATAACAGCAATACCCTCTTTTATGTAAATGTAATTGAAGTATTCTTGATGGTCTTTCTCAAGCAATATAATAGGTAGCTGCTTATTATTATGCCGATGTGTAGAAACCTGAAAATCAATAAGTATGGTGGCAGAAGCTCTTCTGTAACTAGGAATTTCGTTAAGATCTTGAGTGTAACCATTCAATTCATTATTTGTGTATGAAATAAGATCTTCATTTCTAATTAATTTTGAAAAATAGTTTAATTTAATTAGTGGTGATGATAAACTTGTCTCAGGATTAACTAGATCATCAATAATTTCTTGCAATAGTATTATTTTTTGCATGTGATATCTTTTTTATCATTAGCGATAACTTGTTTATATATTTATCTGGTGCACAATATTGACGTTATATTGTAAATATGTACATCTTATTATTTTAATTCGTAAAACTATACAATAATTTTCATCAAAAAAAATGAAAAAATAAAAAAAATACGAAAAAATGCCAAAATCACCTACTACATAACTACATACCTCTGTATCTTATGACATTAAACGAGTGTAGAGTAGTATGTTTTATTTTTTTTTGTACTACAAATTACAACAAAGATTAAATAGATGTCAATATAGTAAGAAAAGTAAGGTCTTTTTTTACTTACAACGTGAATTAACACATTGATATTCAGCATGTTAAATGGCTAATAGTAAGTAGTATGTGGTAAATCGAAAAAAAAGTTTTTATTAAAAATAGAAATTATAAAAAAATATAATTTCAAAGTTGTATCATTTTTTTTAATTTTGGTCAGACAAAAACAAAGCATAAAATATCATGAATTACAGAGAAGTTGAAAGAGAAAAAGTAATTAGAATAAGAGATTCTTTCTTTAAAGACCCTGGCAAAGGACTGCATCAAGGAGTTGACTATCCCTTTGTTTTGACTGATGCAAAAAAAAATATATGGGCTAAAATTCGAAAGGATGCAATAAAATATTTTGATTTATATGATATTGTGTGGTGGCCTGGTTCTACAGAACCGTCTGGACATTTGTTGTCGTCGCAGGTTTCTTGTGTAAATCATTTGTTCTTTCTGAGAAATGATAAGGAAGCTGCTTTAAGAGTTTTGCAAAATCTAAATTCAGACTTTGTAGAGGTTTTCCCTGACTTTGAAAATGGATATATTGGCTTTGAAGTAGTGAGTAAACATAGTTATCTCGGAGAAGTTGCAGAAGGTAAAGAGCAAACACGTGGTGCTAATTGTACTTCTGTAGATGCGATGATGACAGGAAAACTAAAGAATGGAAAGAAAATACAAGTTCTTATTGAATGGAAATATACAGAGCTTTATTCAAAATCTGATAAGTCTGAAGGTTCAAGCGGTGCAACCAGAAAAAACAGATATGATGCATTGATTGATGACAAAGATTCGCCCATAAAGAGGACAGTAAGTATAGACAATTTATATTACGAACCCTTTTACCAAATCATGCGACAAACCTTGTTGGCTTGGCAAATGACAAAAAATAAAGCGAATGAATTAAATGCCGATGATTGGTTGCATTTTGATATAATTCCCGAAAACAACCTTAACCTACGTTATCAGGTTACTGCGCCGGATTTGATGCAATCAGGAATTGAAGAAGCATGGAAGTCGCAATTGAAAGAACCGGGAAAATACAATGTTATTACACCTCAAAAACTATTAAAACCTCTTATTTTTGACAATAATTACAGAAGTTTAATAACCTATCTGAATAAAAGGTATTGGTAAAATGATAAATAAATTGAAATGAACAATGATATGAACGGACAAAGTCTCACACCAGAAACGGAAAAAATAAAAGCCCTGCAGGAAATACTCCCTGAAGTATTTACCGAAGGAAAAATTGATTGGGAAAAACTGAAAGCCACACTTGGCGAGGACATTACGTTTAGTAACGAGCGTTATGTCTTAAATTGGGCTGGTAAAAGCGAGGCTTTTAAAGTGTTACAAGCACCAACCACAAAGACTTTAATCCCTGCAAAAGAAGAATCTATAAACTTTGACGAAACCGAAAATATTTTTATTGAGGGCGAAAACCTTGAAGTGCTGAAAGTACTGCAAAAAAGCTATTTCGGTAAAATTAAAATGATATACATTGACCCACCTTACAACACCGGCAGCGATTCATTTATTTACCCCGACAAATTTTCAGAAACTAAAGAAGAATACCAAAAACGTGTAGGCGACAAAGACGAAGAGGGCTACATGACCAAAGACGGTATGTTCCGTAAAAACAGCAAAGAAAACGGACAATACCATAGCAATTGGCTCAATATGATGTATCCTCGATTGTTTTTGGCTAAGAACTTATTAAGACAAGATGGTCTAATTTTCGTTTCAATTGATGATAATGAGGTACACAATCTTCGATTATTGATGAATGAAGTTTTTGGAGAGGAAAATTTTATTTCAAACATTATTTGGGAGAAGCGATATGGAAGGAGCAATAATGCAAAATTAATGACAGCATCAACTGAGCATATTCTCTTTTATCGTAAATCAACTGATGTTGAAGTTTTACGTGAAACTAGACCCGAAGACAAACAAGAAGGTTATTCTAATCCCGATAATGACCCTCGTGGGATTTGGACAAGTGTTTCATTTGTAAACCAAGTAACACGTGAAGCAAGACCAAATTTATCATACACTATTGTTAATCCAAATACAGGTGAAGAAATAGACCATCCTACTAATGCTTGGAAAGTAAGCAAAGAAAAATATGAAGAGTTTTTGAGAGAAAACAGATTGCATTGGGGGGCTGACGGTAAAGCAAAATATCCTAGAATTAAAAGATTTTTATCTGAACTTGACGAAGGAATGGTCCCAATAAATTTTTGGAAATTTAGTGAGGCTGGTACAGTCGATTTGGGGACAAAAGAGATTAAAGAGTTAATGGAAATTGATGCTTTTACATTTCCAAAACCTACTACTTTAATTCAAAAGATGATGTTATTATTTAATCCTGTAGCGAAAAATGACGAACAAAATAAAGAAGAAATAATTTTGGATTTCTTCTCAGGTTCTGGTACAACAGCACATGCTGTTTTGGATTTAAATAAACAAGATGGAAGCAAAAGAAAATTTATCTGTGTTCAACTTGACGAACAATGTGATGATAAAAGCGAAGCTTTCAATTCTGGTTATAAAACTATTTCAGATGTTTCAAAAGAAAGAATACGTAGGGTTATAAAAAAAATTCAAACAGAAAAAGAAACATTAGGCAAAGAAACAGCCAACCTAATGGAAAAGGTTGCTGAACTGCAACAACAAATTGAGGAACTGAAAAAGAACCAGCCTGCCTCAATGTTCAACGATGGCAAGCATAGCCCCGAAATAGAAAAACTTATTAAGCAACAGGAAATAGCAAGGGACAAAGCCAATGAGAATATCGAGAAAATGGATAAAATAGACCAATGCGATAAAGGTTTTAAAGTCCTAAAACTAAACGATAGCAACTTTAAACAATGGCAGCAAATTAATGGTAAAGATGCTAAGGCATTAGAGGAACAAATGAAACTTTTCATTGACCCCGTAGCCGAAAATGCAACTATTGAAAACATGGTTTACGAGTTACTTTTAAAAAGTGGTAAAGACCTGAATTGCAAGATTGAACGAGCAACATACTATTTCAAAATAAATGGAAACGAACTGGTTTTCATGCTCGAAAAAGCTACACAGGAAATCATTGATGCAGTTTTAAAAGAAAAACCATTGAAAGTAGTTGCTTTGGATAAGTTATTCAAAGGCAACGACCAATTAAAAACCAACACTGTATTGCAAATGAAAGATGCAGGTATTGAATTTAAAACAATTTAAACCATGAAGCTATCTTTTGAACCCAATTTGCAATATCAGCAAGATGCAATAAAGTCTATTACAGCCTTGTTTGAGGGGCAGCCAATGGAAGATTCCATTGTGGAATTTAAACTTGAAGAAAAAGGCAAATTAGATTTAATCAATGGAATTGGAAATAAACTTGTATTGTCCGAAGAACAGGTACTTGAAAATTTACAGGAAATTCAAACCGTAAATGATATTTGCAAGACCGAGAAGTTAGACGGTTTTCATTTTTCGGTAGAAATGGAAACAGGTACAGGTAAAACTTATGTGTATTTGCGCACTATTTATGAGCTTTTTAAACAATATGGTTTTAAGAAATTTGTAATTGTTGTTCCATCGGTGGCAATCCGTGAAGGTGTTTTAAAAAACCTCGAAATCACACATGAACATTTTCAAAATCTTTACGATAATGTTCCAGTTCATTTTCAGGTTTACGACAGTACAAAAGTTTCATCGTTGCGAGGTTTTGCAACAGGCAACAATATTGAGGTTTTAGTAATCAATATTGATTCATTTGCCAAAGACGAAAACATTATTAATAAACCAAACGATAAATTAAACGGTCAAAGACCAGTTGAGTTTATTCAAACTACCAATCCAATTGTAATTGTGGACGAACCGCAAAACATGGAAACCGAAAAACGTATTACAGCTATTGATAATCTCATACCACTTTGTACGCTTCGTTATTCTGCAACTCACAAAAACCAATATAACCTTACATACAGCCTCAATCCTGTAAAAGCCTACGACATGGGTTTGGTAAAACAAATTGAGGTTGATTCCATAATTGAGGAAAACTCTAATAATGATGCATTTGTTTCGCTCGATTCTTTATTTGCTGCGAAAACAAAGGTAACTGCAAAAGTTTCAATCTTTGTTAATGAAAAGGATGCCGTAAAGAAAAAAACATTTACTGTAAAAGTTGGCGACGACCTATATAAACTTTCAAATGAGCGAGAAATTTACTCAAATGGTTATATCATTGAAGAAATAGATGCTTCAAACCAATGCATTTCATTATCGAATGGTAATATCTTATACAAAGGCGATTCACAAGGCGGTTTGACAGATGAAATAATGAAGTTTCAAATTCGCAAAACGGTTGAAGAACACCTAAAAAAAGAACTTCGTTTAAAACCCAAAGGGATTAAAGTATTATCGCTTTTCTTTATTGATAAAGTTGCAAATTATAGGCAATACGATGCTTCGGGAAACTCAAATCATGGAAAATTTGCCATGTGGTTTGAGGAAATTTATAAAGAACTAATTGCCAAACCAGCATTTAAAACACTTGATAATTTCCCAATTGCTGAGATACACAACGGCTATTTTTCGCAAGACAAAAAAGGAAAAATGAAAGACACTTCGGGCGAAACCCAGGCTGATGATGACACATACAGCCTTATAATGAAAGACAAAGAAAAACTTTTGGATGTAGAGAATCCATTACGTTTTATCTTTTCGCATTCAGCATTGCGTGAGGGTTGGGATAATCCAAATGTATTTCAAATTTGTACGCTAAACGAAACAAAATCAGAAATAAAAAAACGTCAGGAAATTGGACGAGGTTTAAGACTTGCAGTTGATAAGGAAGGTAAACGAATTTATGACCAAACCATAAACCGCCTGACTGTTATTGCAAACGAATCGTATGACGACTTTGCAAAAGCACTGCAAAAAGAAATTGAAGAAGATTGCGGGGTTAAATTTACTGGTCGTATTAAAAATTCAAAAGACCTAACACAAATCAAATACCGCAAAGGGTTTGAAGCCGACTCACGTTTTCTTGAAATTTGGGAAAAAATTAGAACCAAAACAACTTATCGGGTTGATTACTCTACAAAAGACTTGATTATACTTGCTGCAAAATCCTTAAAGGAAATATCCGAAATAAAAGCACCTTCAATACGCTCTACAAAAGTCTCGGTTACAATGACCGATGAAGGCGTTGGCACTTCTTACGTTGGCGACAAGATAGAATCATATGGCGGTTATTCTTGGAAAATTCCCGATGTTTTGGGTTATATACAGAGCAAAACAGAATTAACAAGATCAACAATTCAAGAAATTTTAAGTGAATCTGGCCGTATTGGAGATATTTTGATAAATCCACAATTATTTCTTGATTTGGCTTCGCAGGCAATCAATCGCACTTTGTACGATCTTATGATTGATGGAATTAAGTATCATAAAATTGGAGATTCTGAATTTTACGCACTAGAATTGTTTGATGATAAGGATTTTTTTGTTTACTTAAATGATTTTACATTTAAGGTTTCAGATAACTCAAAAACTATTTATGAAGAATTCATGCCTTTGGATTCTGGTGTAGAAAGCAAATTTGCACAAGATTGTGAAACAAGTGAGCAAGTTAAATTTTATTTTAAACTTCCAAACTGGTTTAAAATCCCTACCCCAATTGGAAAGTATAATCCTGACTGGGCAATAGTTTTTGAGGGCGATAAAAAAGTTTATTTTGTGACTGAAACAAAGGACACTGGAACTAAAGAAGTCGATCTGTTAAAACTTAGCGGCGATGAGCAACTGAAGATAAAATGTGGCAAAGCTCATTTTAATGAATTTGATGACATTGAATATAAGGTTGTTAATAAAGTGGGGCAATTGATTAACTGATAAAAAATGGGAAAAACAAACAAATTAATAACTGAAATAAAAGTTGATTTTTATGAAGTGATCGCAGGTTGGATTCATTTTAAGATTAAAGCCGAAAAGGTTATTTTTGAATCAAGTTTTTCGTATGTATATGATCCGATACTTGACTTGAAATACTGGTTAAAAGCATTAACAACAAATGTCCAGCAAACATCATTTACATTTAATCCAGAAGGTAATGAAATCAAGTTTGATATTGTAAGAATAAATTATGAGTGGGATCTTTTTATTATCTCAGAACCAGATGAGAATGGAAAAGTATTTATTAAAACAGCAGTAAATAGAAAGCAGTTGATTAAAGCTTTGTATGAAGGAATTATCAATCTTACTCAATCAGAGAGATATAATCCAAATGAATGGGAAGTCTCTTTTTATAAAGAAAATTTGTCAAAGAACTTAAATATTAAGGAGGATAAGCTTTTACCATACTTGAAGATATTAAAACGACAAGAACTAATAGAAGTCTTTTTTGAAGCAAATCCTATGTATGAAGTTAAAAGCTTTAATCAAGAAGACATTGATAAATCAAGAAAACCTATAAAAATGGTAATACCAAAGGATTATGATAATTGGGATAATAACACTAAAGAAAAGTACATTGTTGAGGTCTTAAACAAAGAGGTTTCTGGTTTTGATGGGGTTAAACTTTCTGAGTTTAAATCGGAGCTTATTGAGAAGTATTTGTATGGTTGATGAGTGCACATTAAAAAATATGTAAATTAAAAAATATAAAGATTTATTTAAAATGTCAAATAAAGAACTTTCGAAAGTAATTGTTGTTGCAATTGCAGCAATTGTAGGTACATATCTTATAATTAGATACTTTGATTATAAAAGCGGAAGATTAAGACCCATTGGAGAAAGCGAGGATAATAATAAGCTTAAAATAGATGCAGAAACGATCAATATTAATAATTATTTATCTGTTGATTTTGAAAATGATTATAGAGAGTTTGTTAGTGCACAAAAAAGTAAACTAAAAAAAACTTTTAGGAATTCATATGATGAAGCTAAGGAAAGATTATTGACATTCAAAAAGTACATTGAGGATAGAAAAGGATATAAGGTTTTTCAATCAATGCAAAAAGTAAAAGAAGAGGTATTATACCCGATGTTTGCAATGCTTTGTGATAACTCAGAATTTGATATTAATCAACAAGTTAATAATGGCGGCGGTAGTAGTGATTTTAATTTTTCATACGGGTCAGAAGATATAACAATTGTTGAGTTTAAACTTGCAAGAACTTTAAAGGATAATTTCTTAAAACAAGTTGAAATATATA
This sequence comes from Bacteroidales bacterium Bact_19, assembly GCA_001603595.1. Lineage (GTDB taxonomy): Bacteria > Bacteroidota > Bacteroidia > Bacteroidales > ML635J-15 > Bact-19. The sequence goes on along the minus strand of LUZK01000002.1, from coordinate 57,597 downwards.
AAGAAGACAAGAATACTCGTAAAGGTTTATAGCTATTGTTTATTTTAATGCTGATGAGAAAAAAGTTTTAGATAAAAAGTTAGAAAATTTGTCATTCAACCTTTTAGAAAACATTATTACGATAGATGCTGGTGGTGATGATAAAGTTTCTGCTTCAAAGGTTTAAAAAGTCCTCACATCCTCACCCAATCCAAATAATCATCTCCAACAAGATACAGCCCAAAAACTTCACGTTTTAGACGAACAAGATTTATTACATCCTCCATATTATATTTAAGGACTTGTGGTTTTTTGTATGGATTGTTCCAGTCTTCGGCGAGTTTGAAGATGTTGGATTTGTATTGGCGTTGTGAGCGTTTGATTTCGAACATTTCTTCTAAGTAAGCAAGTCTGTAGGAGTCTAATCCTGGCATAATATCACGGAAGACTTTTAGAAGGTTAATGCAAGAATAGTTATTGCGAATATCGAGGCCTGTGGATTTTTCAAGCATGCCGATATCTGGACCATAAAAGAAAATATAGCCATCAATTGGCTCAAGCAATCGCTTAATATTTTCTATTGTAAGAGTCTGATCATATAATTGACCATAATTTGTGAGTGAGTATGCATAGCCAACCAAAAAAATTTCTTGGTTAAAAAACCATTCGAGATCAAGATATAAATCATTCATAAGTTTTTTTAAGTAAAGATAATTTGAAAATGGCTCATTTCCTCTGTAACTGTTGCGATAGCATTATATCAAACCACTTTGCATTTTGCATTTTAGACCATATACCGTATATTTGTATGTATGGAAACAAAGCCAACATATACTATCCAAGAACTCGCGGATTACTACGATACCACACCCCGCACAATCTACAATTGGCTTACTCCAATCCGCAAACAACTCCTCGAACTTAGCCCCGGAAAACAAAGATTAAGGATTTTGATGCCGAAGCAGGTGAAGATGATTAGGGAGTTTTTGGGGTAGATTCTGACAAAATATGAAAGTAAAATTGTATAATAATTTTGCAGAATTTATTTGGCTAATTGCTTTTATTTTTGTATTTTTGAAGACATGGAAAATATCAACCCAAATTAAAGCAGAACCAGCAAAATTATTATAACTTAAATTATACAATTATGTTTTGTAACCAATGTCAGGAAACGGCCAAAAATACAGGCTGCACAATTAAAGGAGTTTGTGGAAAAAATGAACAAACTTCAGATATTCAGGATTTGCTAATCTTTGCATGTCAAGGATTATCATATTTAACAATCGAAGCCAGAAATAATGGTATTGACACAAACGCAGAAAGTAAGCACATAACAAATTGTTTGTTTATGACTATTACAAATGCAAATTTTGACGATAAGTCAATAATTAAAGCTGTTAAAGAATGTTTTGCTTTTCGTGACAATCTAAAATTAAAGATTAATGTGTCTGAAAGTCATCAATCAATCACTTGGATTGGCAAAACTGATGATGAATTGATTGCAAAATCGAAATTTGTTGGAACGATGACTTACGATGCCGACGATGATATTCGCGGCTTAAAACAGTATGTATTATTTGGGGTTAAAGGTATGGCTGCTTATACCGAACATGCATTTAATCTAGGATTTGAAGATCAGGAGATTTATAGCTTTATGGAAGAAAGCTTGGTAATGATAACCAAGCCTATAACTTTGAGCGATGCATTTAATTGGGTTGTAAGAACTGGCGAACATGGCGTTAAAGTAATGGCATTGTTAGACAAAGCGAATACTACGGTTTTTGGAACGCCAGAAATTACACAAGTCCAAATTGGTGTTAAGAAGAATCCTGGAATATTGATTAGCGGACACGATTTGAAAGATCTGGAGCAATTACTAATTCAAACTGAAGGAAAAGGAATTGACATTTATACACATTCCGAAATGTTACCTGCACATGCATATCCAAATCTTAAAAAATACAGCCATTTAGTTGGCAATTATGGAAATGCTTGGCATCGCCAGTTAGAGGAATTTGAAACTTTTAATGGTCCTGTGTTATTCACAACTAATTGTCTAGTTCCACCAAGAAGAATGACGACCTATAATGACCGTATTTTTACAACTGGTGCTACTGCGATGCCAGAATGGAAAATACTCGACAAAAAACTCCCTAATGGACATAAAGATTTTTCTGAAATCATTGAATTAGCAAAAACATGCCCACCACCAACTGCTCTTGAAACAGGAGAAATAACAATTGGTTTTGCACATGATCAAGTACTTGCACTTGCTGATAAAGTTCTTGAAGCAGTTAATTCTGGCGCAATCAAACGTTTAGTTGTTATGTCGGGCTGCGATGCAAGATTTAAGAGTCGTGAATATTACACCGCATTCGCAAATGCATTGCCAAAAGACACTGTAATTCTTACCTCAGGATGTGCAAAATATCGTTACAACAAACTGAATTTAGGAACAATCAATGGAATACCTAGGGTGTTGGATGCAGGACAGTGTAATGACAGCTATTCATGGGCATTTGTTGCATTAAAATTAAAAGAGGTTTTGAACTTAGATGATATAAACAAGTTGCCGATTGTTTTTAACATTGCTTGGTATGAACAGAAAGCAATCATAGTCCATCTTGCTTTATTATATCTTGGAATTAAAAACACACATGTTGGCCCAACACTACCAGGATTTTTAACTCCAAACCTATTAAAAGCAGTGCAAGAAAGTTTTGGCGTTCAAACAATCAAAACTGTTGAAGAAGATTTGAAAATTTTTGAACTAATTTAAATTGAAAATTATGGATGATGATAAAATGATTTGTACTTGTATGGAAGTATATAAAAGTACAATTGTTAAAGCGATTAAAGAAAATGGCTTAAAAACTGTTGAGGAGGTTGGGCAAATAACTGAAGCAGGAACAGTTTGCGGTCAATGTCAAGACGAAATTCAGATTATTCTTGATGAAATTAATGGCAAGTAATTACTTTTGCAAGTAGGAATCAAAAGCATTGGGTTTTCTCTGTAATTGAAAATTTGTTCGGCACTTGTGTTAGAAAAATTTGATTACAAGAGAACCTGATGCTTTAAAACGAAGCTCACTTTAACTACTCCAATCCGCCAACAACTTCTCGAACTCAGCCCAGGAAAACAACGGTTAAGGATTTTGATGCCGAAGCAGGTGAAAATGATTAGGAGTGTTTTGGGATAAGATAATAATTATTAAGAATGTAACAAACAAAATAAAAATTATGGCAAAATTATACTTAATTAAAGATGGTCGTTGTCTTGAGAAAGAAGGTTCAGGAACAAGAACAGTTGGAAAAAGCGGAGCTATTCACGTTTCACAGGGGTTATTTGATGGCAAAGAATCTTATGCCATTACCTATAGCAATGGCGATGTATATATGACTACAGGAAGCGGGACAGTTCAAATGAAAAGTGGAATTAGCAATACTGTTGTTTCAACGCAGTTTTATGATAATGGATTACTCTTTCATCATCAAAATGGGAAGAAATATCTAAAGCTAAAGTCTTCTGGCAAAGAAATTCGATAGCATATGACAGACATCGAAAAAAAGTCAATTGATGTTACTCTGGATTTAATCGGGAGGTCTATAAAGAAATTTAGAGAAATTGAAAAAATTAAAGGAGAGAAATTTAATTTATTTAACATTCTTGATCGAAGAACTGATGAAGTTAAAACTCATTCTGCCTTTATAAGCGAATTACTGAATCCAAAAGGTTCTCACTTACTCGATGAAAAGTTTTTGTTTTTATTTATTGAAATGCTTAACAGAAAGAAAGCATCTGATTGCGATTGGGAAAATGCCGATGTTCCCGATTCGAATAAATTGAAAAATGTCATTGTTGAATGTGAAAAGGACATCGGAAAAGTTAAAAGTAACAATGGAGGACGAATTGATATTTTAATTTCAAATGACATTTTTCAAATTTGTATTGAAAACAAAATATATGCTAGTGATCAGAGTCTTCAATTAGAACGCTATAGAAGTTATATAAATAGAATCCCGAAGCAAAACAAAATTCTTATTTACTTAACTTTAAATGGAGAGAATAGTGTAGAAAGTAAGTTGCATTCAGGCAAAGATTACTATTCCTTATCCTACAAAAAAGATATTTTGGATTGGCTTGAAATGTGTTATAAAGAATCCACTGATATCCCAATTATACGAGAATCAATTAAGCAATATATAATTTTAGTTAGATCTCTAACAAATCAAGTAAGCACAATTGAAATGAAAAATGAAATACATCAGATAATACTTTCCAATATTATTAATTCAGAAAAAATCGCTCAAGAATTTAACAATGCGATTGATAAAGTTTCAGATGAACTTAAAGTTCAAATAAAAGATTTACTCCTCAAGAAAAATATAATTTCTGAAAGTGAGCTAATTTCATTAAAGAACAATAACGAAAGATTTAGCACAATATGGCTGAGAGTGAGTAAGGATGATCGCATTTTCTTTGGAATAGAATCCTTTAGTGGTAAAGGACATCGAGAAGGTTCGTTGTTTATTGGACAGGTCGATTTTAACAGAAGTATGGAAAATGTAAAGTTCAAATATCACATATGGATTGACGGTACAATTGAGGACATTTGGGATAAATATGAATTATATTCAAAACTTCAAGAATATTCAAATGGCATGGAAACAACGAAATATAATATCGCCAATGAAGTTGTTACAAAAATTGCAGAGTATATTTCGAGACACTATAAGAGTGAATAATCATTGTGGAATACTTTGCCCAGCTCCCTCGGATTTATAGTCCGAGAATCACAGAGCCTCGCACCATCTACAATTGGCTTACTCCAATCCGCAAACAACTCCTCGAAATGAGCCCGAGAAAATAGAGGTTAAGGATTTTGATGCCGAAGCAGGTGAAGATGATTTGGGAGTTTTTGGGGTGAAAAATAGCATTTTCAGAAGTTGCATTTATTATAAAAATTTATCAATTTATATTTTGTAAATAGTTTATAAGTTGGTAATTTTGAACAGAATTTATTTAATTGTTAACCATTTATTACATTTTAATATGAGCAAAAAGAAGTTAGTTTTATTATTTACTTGTATTATAGTAGCAGTAAGCGTGTATTCTCAACAACCCTCACCTATTGGAATTCTTTATAACCCAAGAGTAAATACATTTGCAATTTCAGGTGTTGGTGGTGGGAATTTGTATGAGTTTACATCTGAAAAAAGTTCGACATCTGGACAAGTTGCTTTGGATTGGAATATTGGCTTATCAAATGGTAAAGCAAAATCATCTGGGAAAGATAAATTAACAACTTTGACAACAATTTTCAAATATAATCCTTTTCTAAAAGCAAATTATATTTCAGGTGATTCAATTGACATGAGGAAACTAGCTTTTGTGGACAATGAATTTCAAATGCTGATAGGATTCAGATTATCAAACATTAGGCAAGCAGGTATTGATTATAATTCAAGGCTTCTAAATTTGTTTTTTGTTGATGCGTCTATGGCACCTTATGCACTGGCGAATAGTATAAATCCATTAAACACAGGTTTTAGAAATTTCAATATTAATTTTGGATATCAGTTTGGATATATCACGAATACCGATTTTGGACTTGTGGGTTTTACAATAAGCCCACAATTAAATTATATGTATGTTTATGAAAATATTGCAACAGGGACTTCGTTTGAAGAATTGAACCGATCAAATTCAAAATTAAGTCGAAATATTTTGGGCGGGGGCTTTAAAATTTCCATTCCACTAAACGATTTTAGTTTCTTTTTTGAAGCAAGGAAGTATTTTCCTATTGATAATCAAATTGAAATTGCAGGATTGACAGATAGAATGATTTTCTCATTTGGTGGAGTTGCCACTGGAACAGTTTTTAAAACTAAGACAAAGGAAATAAAGCAAAATTAAATTCAATAATAACACTTGTAAAAGTTTGTTACATTTATTTCGAATTAGAACTTTATACTAATTAAAAAATTGGGTCATTATGAAAGTGAAAATATTACTAGTATTGACTTTTATTCTTATAATTTTCGATACATCTGCTCAAGATACGAGCAACAATTTTGTCGCTGAGAATAATTTTGTTTTTTGGCAGAAAGTATTTGAGACTGACTTAACTGAAATTGAATTAATTACTTTGGTAAAAGAGTCTGGATTTTTAGAAAATTATCAAATAGAAGAAAATAAAATTTATGGGAATTTAAAGCCAATAGATGCAGATTTTAAAGGTGCAGGTTTTAGTGAAATGGTATGTCCAATGTACATAGCGAGAAGTTTTTTTGATGGATTTGTCATAATTGAATTTAAAGAAAACAGGTATAGGGTGACTTTGAAAAATATTATGCTTACCCAGAAATATGACGATGGGTTATCAAAAGAAGGTGAAAGAACTACTTTGGAAACATTTGCTTTAAAAAATGGTCAAAATGTTATGAAATCTGCATTTGTCAAAAATCCAAGTTTTATCTTAAATTTCACTTTTAGTAATATTTTTAATTTTACTAAGTTAGCAGAAGATGATAAATGGTAAATACTGAATAAATTAACCTTCTGTATTGGTTTTTTTTAACAATTATTGAAGTCAGATAAAATATAGATATTTTGTTAGTTGCATGTTGTATTTTGGAAATTATTTATGGATTACAAATTAAACATTTAATGCTATGGGAATAAAAACAGGTCCAAAACGAACCGCTAAGTCAACAGGTAAGCCTGATAGGCGACAAAGAGACAATAAGGAAACTCCAGGGAATACACCTTCGCTTAAGCCACACAAGCACAAAAAAGGGGATTGACTACAATAATTAAGAGTATTTCCTATTTTTTTTTAATTTTAACTTATTCTATTTTTGGAGATTGGGTAAATGGTAGGTAGGCTTTGCGCGTACCCTTTTAAATTGTATTTGTAGTCCAACTATTTGCAACACCATCTACAATTGGCTCACTCCAATCCGCAAACAACTCCTCAAACTCAGCCCAGGAAAACAGAGGTTAAGGATTTTAATGCCGAAGCAGGTAAAGATGATTAAGGAGTTTCTTAGATAAAGGCTGTTTATAAAAGTTCATTATTTTTTTCACAATAGCGTTACATTTTGATATGGAAATACTATATTTACAGGCCGTAAATAATTAAGCATTATGGAAAAAATTTTGTTTAGCAAATGCATTTCAATTTTATAAATACATATTTATAATTTGGAGTTATAATTGATTTAAAAAATGCTCTTGTAAGGCTTGAAAAAAAACATTAAATAAATGAAAATTGGTTTACAAATGTTATTTAATTTGTGTGTAAATAGAGAAGTTAGGTTCAAATAAAGAAAATTATGTCAAGACCTTCAAAAAAACAGCAAGTAATTGCAAATATTATTAAGAATGTACATTCTAAAACATGGAAATGCTTAATTGATGGATGCGAAAAGAATGCAATAAATTCACACATGTTACAAGAAAATGGCATTTTAGATAACGTTTCTGTTGACGGTCATTTAATTGAACTCAAACCGACTGACCCTTTTTCGTGGAAAAAGAATATGCCACCATTTGAAATGAAACGTATTGGAAAACGGAAGGCATTTTCACTCCCGATATTTTGTAATAACCATGACTCTTCAATATTTAAGGAAGTTGAAACGCACCCCATTGATTTGGAATCATATCAAGTCCAGTTATTGTTAAGTTACAGAGTAGTTTGTGCTGAAATACGAAAAAAACTAGTTAACATTGAACAATTCTCAAGGATTTTAAATGCGGAAACTTTAAGAGGTGATGCTGGTTTAGATTCAATTAGGATTTCAAAGGATGGAAATGAGCTTGGAGTTAAAGATTTGGACAGAATCAAGAAGATTTTTGAAGAGGAATTGCAAGATGCAACTTCAAGATTTACATTCAAAGTGTACAAGTATCCGTTTTTAGACATATACGGTTCTGCAGTTTTTAGCCCAATAGAAAATTTAATAACCAACCCAAGACAAGTTGAACCTCTAAATGATGTGTTTATTCATGTAATACCATATTCCAACAATACAAATATAATAGTTGGGTATTGCAATGAATACGTAAATGACTGGATAAAGGAATATGTGAATAGTTGGGAAGGACTTGACGAAACAGAGTTTGAAAAACAACTAACAAGGTTGTTTGTTGGACATATTGAGAATTGGGGATTATCTCCAGACTTATTACAAGAAATAAAGCAAGAGAATTTAGATAAATTAAAAAAGTATACTGTTTTGAATGCAAATAATCATTCACCATATCAAAAAATAGATTTTAATTTATTTGAATATGATGAATAATCGGCTACTATTCTTATTTCACCACTCCTTACCAGAAATAACTCCCCATTACTCACCAATAACCTCATTTAACGGAAAGCGTTAATTTCACTCACCATATTATTGCATTAAGAATTTAATGCGAATATGCCAAAGCTGAAACATATCCTGATTATTGTAGCGGTTATTCTGACTTTCGGAATAGCCTGGAAGTTTTTTAAGAGGGTGAAGGACACCGAAAAGCTGAAGCTTGGAGATACCTCGCTTAAAGCTGCGAAGAAGCTTGAAAGCTTTAAAGATTTGGTGGACATTTTCACCAGTGGTTTTAAAATGAAAGGATACATCGAGATCCGCAATTTCTCAGGTAAAGATTACACTCTCAATCAACTTAGTTTGGACTGCTATTCGCCAAAGAGCCAGAAGCTGGTAGCCGAGCAAACAAACATACTTCCAGGAAACTTAGTTCTTAAAAATCGACAGGTAACAAATATTCCATTGGAATACAATGTTGACCTATTCAATTCATTGTCGCTTTTTAAGGAATCGGAAGTGTTGCCGCCAGATGCAACAGTATGGCAGGTGGTTTCAAAACCAGCAACATACTGGAATCAAGTGCATCTGAAACAGCTAAAAGTAAAACTTATTGGCTTTATCCAGGCTGAGGGAATCACACTTAGTGTTAACGAAGACTATCTGCTATTATGAAACCTCCATTAAAAATGACAAATAAAAAAATGTTGTCGATTAGAGATGGAGGTTCCATCATACCGCTGAAAATAAATTGATTTTATGATGAAAGACTATACAGTTTCGGGAAAAAGTACAACACTCAAGCAATATGCAGATGTTTACGACACCATTGATGCCATCAAGAGAATAGTTGGAGAGAATTATCCAGCAGTTCAGGAACTGGCGTTCAATCTTCAGGCAAATAATTGCAAGTCAACTTTCGAAGGTATCTGGAACTTTGTCCGTCAAAACATCCGTTATCAAAACGATCAGCCAGGAAGAGAACAATTGCGCACCCCACAACGAACACTTTACGATCAGATTGGCGATTGCGATGATATGAGCATACTCATTTCAGCAATCCTGACAAATCTTGGCCACAAACACGAGCTTGTTATCGCTGCTTATAAAAAAGAAAGTCAGTGGCAACATATTTACCCAGTAGCATACAGCAGCGATGGAACAAGATACGTGATTGACTGCGTTCCAGAAATTCCATATTTCAATTTTGAAGCAAAACCGATTAAGAATCAAATAATTATTGACATGAGATTAGAAGAATTAGGCTCAGTTTCCGCTGACATGATCAGCGAGCTCACACAGAATTTTGATCCGGAGAACCTGTCCGGTGCTTATGTGGAGGACGACCAACTTGAGATTGTCCAGGGCATACTTGGCAATGTTGCAATTGTTGGTCCAGAAGATGATTTCGATTCAGTGATAACTGGGTCGGAACTACAGCGCAATATCATCCTAAAACAATTGGTGGATGCAAAGCAAACACTCGAAAAAGAAGTGACCAGTCCATCCGAGATGTCACAACTTAACGACAACCAACAAGAACTTGCTCTTGTTAACGAAATCATCAGCAGCTTTGCCGATGACGAAAGCCGTGATGAAGCCATCCGCAACGCCATCAGCAAGGGAACACTCTACCAGAATTTCTACAAAGCCATTCAATTTGGACTCGACGAATCTGTAAAAGGATTGTCAGGCGATGGCGATGAAGAATTGTATTATCTCAAAGTTTTGGCCGACAACGATATGCTTCAAGAACTGATCAGCGACAAGTATTCGCCAGACGATCTTGAAGGACTTGCAGCCATCAAGCTACGGAAAAATCCTAATGCTCCAAAATCTGGCGGCCTTCTGAAGAAAATCGGAGCCAAAGTAAAACAAGGCGTTCAGAAGTTTAAAGAAAACAATCCAAAGATTGCAAAAGTTGGTCATGCACTTAATAAGTACAATCCAGCAACTTTCACATTAAGAAAGTCAATGGAAGCTTTTCTGAGAGCAAACGCATTGTTTATGGCCGAGAAACTCGCCATTGGTTATGCCAGTGAAGCCGATGCTAAAAAGCTTGGTTACACCACAGCAGAATGGAAACAGTTTGTTGATGCAAAGGATAAGGCAGAACAAAAGTGGCATTCATTAGGAGGCGACAAAGCCTATTTTAAGACTATGGTTATGAATGGTCGTGGAGCAAGAAAAGCCGGACTAAAAGGACAGCTCGGGATTGCTCCAGCGATAATTGCTGCCGTGACCCAGGTATTCGGCAGCATTATAGCGATAGTTAAAAATCTGAAATTGAAAAGACCGGACGGCAGCATCGTTGACGAAACAAAAGAGGCTCCAAGTCCGGCAAGTAATACACAAACAAAATCAAAGTATATGGCAACAGGATCAGAAAAAGAAACACCAGATGGAGCAGCTGCTGCAACATCCAATGTTCAGACCGACGAAAAGTCAGGTGTAAGTGTTGAAACCGTTATTGATGAGAACGGTAAAGAGACAAAAATCTACCGTGACAAAGACGGTAACGAAATCAGCAGATTCAAGTATTTCTTGATCAAAAACAAAACTATGCTGATAATTGTGGCAGTTATTGTCACCATTGGAATTGCAGCATTGGTAATCTGGAAAATTCGCCAGCGATCGCTCAGAGGACTTGGTGAAGCTCCAATCTCTCAAAAGCAGGCAAACTACCTCAAACGCCAGGGCTTGAACAGCAAAGCTTACGCAACACTCGTTCGTGAAGAAATCAAAAAGGATAAAAAGCCTTATGATGAAGTTCACCGAAAGAAATATTACAAAAAGATTTTCACCGAAGCTTATGCCAGACCACTATCTCCAAAGCAGATAGCAGCAGCACACGAATATAATCAAATGTTCAGTCAAGTGCGACAAATTGCTAAAGAAAAAGGAGGAGGATCAAAAGCTTGGAAAGAAGCCTGGAAAGCAGTAAAAAAAAAAGCGTAGTTGAGACCAAAACACCAGTAAGCGGAATGAAAAGAAAAAGCATCACAGCTAAGCCCAAAAAGTATAGAACACTTGCAGGCAAAAAGAAAAATGCAGAAGTGTCATCCAGATTTAAAATGATTACCGAAAGGGCAAAGAAAATCAGGGAAACACATCCAAAGATGAAGTGGAAAAACTGCATCAGACAGGCTTCGAGTGAGCTTTACAGGTAAAAAAGTGCCTAGAGTACTTGGAGTGCCTAAAGTGCCTAAAGTACTTAAGTGGAAAGTTGATTTTAAAAATAAAATTGTGATAATGAAAAGCATGGAGCATGGAGCATGGAGCTCAAATAGCAGTGAGCAGGACATTTGTGCCAAAAATAGTATTATGCAAAAAGAAAAATGTAAAATTTTAGCACAAACAGCCCCATGCCCTATGCGCCATGCGCCATGCAAAGAAATTACTTACTAATGTTTAATTAAAATAATTACTAAAATGAGCGAAATGACAAGTGAGGAAATCATCCTCAGCGGATTAAGCGGCAACTTAGAAGTTGGAGCCGAGAGTAGAAAAAAGGCAGCAGAGTTTTCAAAACTTGGTGCAAGTTTGTTCAGAAAACAGATGATCGAGAGAATTCCGAATCTTCCTCCCAACATGCAAAAGATGTTGAAGGAAGACAGAGCACAAATTTCCGACAAGGAATATTTTGTGATCAGGGAACTTGCCGGAACCAGTACCGACATCATCAAGAAAAACGAAAAGAGTGAAGCCGGGCTTCGTAACATAGACGATGCCGAGCTGGCAGAGAATCAGTTCTTCCTTTTATCTGCAATTAGTTTGCAATACAGAAGTGGAGCAACTGGACGTTTCGACGAACTCTTTCCAGATTTCTTGGCAAATGCCGTGTTCACCTTTAAGATCGCAACTCGCGAGATAATGAGTAAAAACCCTGTTGACATGTTCCAGGCACCTGTGTTTGGTTACAATGTAAACAGAGATTTCGGAATCATCATCCTCAACAACCCAAAGCTGATTGTGCCTAAGAAAACCATCTCTTTCGACATCGAAGATGCTCCAACAAGCATGAGTGGTTTTGTGAAGCTGAAACTTATCGGCACTGAGGTAAAGAGTTACTAACGAATGAGGATCCGGGCAACCGGACCTCTTTGTTATTTTTTAATCATTAAAAACAAAGAGCTATGGATTTAAAGAGTGCGATAAAAGCCCTTTCGAAAGAGGCAAGAGCCGATTTGGCAAGATCAATCCGCCAAAATCCTGATTTATACAATGCTGTTAGCGGCGTTGGTGGAATCAGCGAAGTGTTAAACAAGGGAAAATTAAGTGGGAAAATTACCAAAGTATCTATCCCGCTAAAAAATCTTGAAGTACAAGCTGTGAATGGATCTGGAACAAAATTTACTGCAATAACAGATGATAATGGTTTTTATCAGATGGAGCTTGTTGCAGGAGACTATACTGTAAGTGTTACGTTTGAAGGTGTCACAAAAACTCAAAATGTAAAAATTGAAAAAGGTCAAACAACGACTTTTAATCAAGATTTTGAATAATACCAAAACCAAATCAAGGTATGAGTTTAATCAAAAGATATCTGGAAGAGCGTAAAGGAATAGATTCCCTGATGCGTTTGCAATCGTTGATGACATTGATTTTTGCATTTGTCATCATCACCTGGCAAATGATTGAAGGAAAGATATACTTTGAGTTGGATGCGCTGCTGATAACCGCAGGATTTGCACCAAAAGCACTCCAGAAATTTGCTGAAGCAATTTTATACCGAAGAACCGGAAGTACAAACATTAAAGACGACAACCAAAATGACTAGTGAAACTGTATTCGGGATCATAATCAGTGTGTTGCTGTCGATAAACGGCGTCACACTCACTTTTTTTGTTGCCAATGTTCGGGAACTAAAAAAGATTATTCAAGAGCTTGCTCTTGCAATAAAAGGCAGTCAGAAGGATATTGAGTATCTCACAAAGTCGGTGCAGCTTCATTCAAAGATATTGGAAAAGCACACCGAAGAGATTGAGGAAATTAAGATCAAGGCTGAAAGATTAAAATCAGGAGGGAAATAATTATGACAGAATTGAGTAAAACAAGCTTTATCATTCAGTGTATTGATAAAGTCATAGTAAACGACAAAGTTCATGAGCTGAAGGAAGAGCTTGACAAAGATTATAAATATCTTGTCGGCATTGCAATCTCAAATGCTAATGCTGGTGAAAATTCGGTTCTGGAACAGGTGAAAGTAAAAGGAGCAGATGTTTTGCCCGAGCAATTCGAAGCTGCCAACTTGATGTGTTCCGATTCAGTAGCACCAAATAAAAGATTTTTCTCCTGGTTTAAACCGATTCAGGTTTCAGGCGACGAAATGATAATTCGTTTCCGCGATCCAGATTGGGCAGCCAATTACAATCTTCAGGTGCAAGTATTATTAACCAACAATTTAGAAGAGATAGTAAATGTACTCTTTGCATAAGATATATGGAGGAGATTTGAAAAATCAAGGCAGTGAATCCTTTAGGTTCACTGTCAAAGATTTTAAGAGAGTTCGTGGTGCTTTTTGTTCAGGCGGAGTCAATCTGTCGTTGAATTTCGACAACGGCAGGAATGTAATGTTGCACAGCTTCGAGTTCGGCAAAGCGATGGATTGCCCGCCAAACAAAAGACCACTGATTTTTGACAAAAATCTCGACATGGAGCTTATCAGCGGAGTAGTTAGCGGATTTATGGGACAACAAACATCAGTGTATTTAATCCTTGAAAAATGAAATCATCAGACAGCATATTAAAAAGCATGATAGATACTGAAATAGGATCAAATCCATCCTATACAATTACTCATCATCAGGCCGACAGTCCTCACAGGATTGACGTATCCAGAGATGAAACAGTATTGATACATGAAATCAATATTGAAGTTGCAACCGATTTTTGGCTTGAGTTTCATTCCGCAAGCGAAAGCCACATAATACAAAAGACAATCAGCACACCGCAAAATATTGACTATGAAATTATCACCAGACACAAAGGAGCTGTGAATTTCTCACGATCTCACAGCTTTACATATACAGTAAAATACGTCCGAATCAAAATAGTGAAGTAATGCAACATATTTTCGACATACACGATTACGATGAAAACTTTGCAGAAAGGTTTTGCAGTCATACCATCCCAATTTATGATTTGTGGAGCATACGTCCATTGCAGAACCAGATGAAAGAAATCATTTCGGGAACTTCGGCAGATGTCGAAAAATGCCGAAATTTCCTAATTGATCATGCGAACAAAGATTATCCGCATGAGCTTGTAATAGTGATTGGAAACGCAGAGAAATCCAATCCTGGCAATATGCTAAACTCCACAAAAAAATACTTCAAGCTTAAGTTTGATAAGTATAAAGGAAATGATTTGGGACAGCCTTTGTTCTTAGGCGGCACATCCGTATATCCGGTTGGCCAAGAACAAATGATGCCGACGGGTTTTTCGGGCTTTCCTGTTCGACCGCAAACAGGAACAGGAAATATGGGCGGCTTCGGGGGTTTTTCATACCAGGATCTCCAAGGTATTATAGACAAAAATGTTTCCGATGCCACACGCTCCATCAAGGCTGAGTATGATGAAATTTCAGCAAAAAGAGAGGCAGAAGCCATCAAGAGAATTGCCGATCTTGAGATGAAAATGGAACTCTACAAACTTGAACTTCGAGCTCGAGAAATCGAAGAGAAGGAAAGAAAGTTGATGAATCAACTCGAAGAGTTTGAAGAACGCAAAGCTGAAGGATTAGGCACAGTTAAGGAATACACCAAAACAATTGCCGGTGGATTGCTAGAACTTGGCAAATCAGCTTTAGGACTTTCTGAAGCTGATGATCTTGTTAGAAAATCATTCAAAAAGAAAAACAAATCTGATAAAGATGAGTCAAAACCAGAATCGAATCTGAAAGGCACAAAATCAGTTTTTGATGATGATGGATTTACTGATAAAGGAAATCAGGAAAACATCAGCGATAACTCCTTCGACAATCTGATTGGAATGATAAAAGGATTATCCGTTGAGCAAAGAATGCAGCTCATGGATGTTCTTATTCCAGAAGATGAATTTGCTGGCAGCGATCCCGAAAATGAAGATAACGAAAACTTGAACAAAGAAAATCAAGAATAAGATGAAAACTTACAAATTATCCATCACCATCAGCGAAGGAGGCAAAGAGCTTCAGAAAGAAATTCAGCTAACTGCAGAAGATCCGCAGGAACTTTCGCAGAAGCTAAATGCTTTTAAAATTCTCAATCAGTCCATCAATCACGAAGACTTGATTAGCACAGTCGAGATGATACATGAAAAACCTGAATTGATACCAGTAGTTAAGGAAATGCTTGACGAAGGCGAAGAATTATCAGAAGCTCAGCTGATGCTAAGGCTTCCAAAGTATGTAAAGAGGGTATTGACAATTTTAAAATCTTAGTCCATGTATCAGTATTTGTTGGCAACAGGAATAGAAGCAAAACGCAGGTATGATGCAGTGCCTCCCGACAAAAAGCGGAGAGCCTGGACAATCATACTAATTGTTGTGCTTATTCTTTTGTTCAAAAACAAGATAGAGTTTGCCATCCGCAGGATGTTGCACAAGGATATCGAGAAGATAGACGTGAACACAGAGAATCTCACTTTTGAAAAAGGTGAGTATTATTCAATGTGTACTACTCTAGAAAGCTCGATGAACGGATCAGGAACTCAAGAAGAAAGCATCATGGATGTAATGATGCGCTTGAGGACTCAGGACGATTGGAACTTTTTGCAAAAGTGTTTTGGTACCAGAAAAAAGGATGGAGGAACATTTTTCGCTGATCTTACTGGAGATTTAAAAAGCTGGTTGGCCGATGATCTCGACAGCGGCGAAATGGAAGAAGTTCGCGATATTTTAAGACAAAGTGGAATAACCTATTAAATCAGACAAAATGAAATCGCAAAATGTAATTGTACTGATAATTATTGCAATCGTTGGAGCAATAATTTTCTGGAAAAGAGAAGAAATAAGGCAGCGTTTTGGATTTGGAACCGATTCATCCGCAGGAAGCAATGGCGGTTCTGGATCAGGAGTAAATCCATCACCATCTCCAACACCTATTCAGAGTGGAATAGATTACCAGGAATGTCGAGCTTATCCCATCAAGCTTGGTTGCAAAGGCAATTATGTTTTAAACCTTCAGAAGGGCTTAAACAAAGCCTACAAAGCTGGAATTAGTGAGGATGGATATTTCGGACCACAAACCGAAGCAGCTTTGTTAAGCAATGGTTATAAAAAAGTTGTAGAGCTTACCGACATGGCACGAATAACCAGAGCAATGGTATGATAATTCCGGTTGTCGATACGGTAAAGAAGCACAAAAAGTGGTTTGTCGCTGGCGCAATCGTGCTGGTGATTTTTCTTGTATTACGAAAATTAAAAATTATGACTATGATAAACGATATTATTGAAAAATTGCCACACAGAGGCGAGTATCAGCAAAGAAGTACTGATAAAATTGACAGAATAATCATCCATCATTCTGCATCACCAGCAGGCAAATTTACAGTTTACGATTTTGCCCGATGGCACATCGATCCCAAAGGTAGATTAAATGCACCCAGGATTGCATATCATTTTTGCATTGATCCTGATGGAACAGTTTACCAAACCAACAAATTGACATCAATGAGTTGGCACACAATCAATGCAAATGCTACCGGAATCGGAATTGTTCTCAACGGCAATTTCGAGACTGAGCAACCCAGCGATGCACAAAGAAAATCGCTGAAGAACCTTATCAAGTACATAAATGATAAGTTAAACAAAAAGCTGCCAGTTTACGGCCACAAAGAGATTATCGGGAATTCCACCGCATGCCCAGGCAGGAATGTAAAACTTGATGAGTTCAGAAATCTTTCGTAGAGAAAATATGAAAAAGTATATTGTCATAATCGTCTTGCTTGTCAGCTTTACTGCAGCAGTTCTTATTGTTCGAAAACAAAAGAAGGATCAAACTGCAGGACTTGGCAAAGCCACAGTACCAGACAAGCCTCCAAAGGTTAAAATCGTTTACAGCAAAACTCAGAAGCCACATGAGAGAGTGGTAATAGGCACTTCTGCCGATGCTTATAAAGTATTCAAAGAAATTTGGAGTAACCAGATCGACACCAGGGAAGAAATGCTCATCCTTCTTTTGGATCGATCGAATTCAATTTTAGGATATCACTTCTTGAGTATGGGTGGCATCACTGGAACTGTAGCAGATATAAGATTACTCTTCAGTGTTGCATTAAACTCATTGGCCACAAGTATTATTATGTGCCACAATCATCCATCAGGCAACCTAAAGCCCAGTGAGGCCGATATTACTTTAACCAGGAAAGTCAGAGATACAGGCAAAATTATGGATATTGCTTTGTTGGATCATTTGATTATTACTAATAATAACTATATCTCGATGGCAGATGATGGCTACATCTAAGGCAAATGCCAAATTACAAACTCCAAATAACAAATAACAAAAAGTGAAAAATATGAGAACCATGAAACACATATTATTAATAGTATCCGCAGCGATATTTTTAATTTCCTGTACTCCACAAAAGCGACTTAATCGCTTGATCGCTCTCCATCCAGAGCTCAAAACCAAAGACACCATCCGCATCCAGGACACAACTATCATCCCCGCAACCAGGATCGATACATCCTTCCACGAAAGCAAACTAAACGACACAGTGATCATCACCAAAGAAAAGCTAAAACTCAAGCTCCATCGCATCCACGACACTGTTTATGTAGAAGCTGAGAGAGAGGCGGATACGGTTGTTGTGGTGAAGGAAATACCAGTGGAGAGGGTAGTATTGAAAAACAATGCTCCGAAGTCCGAAAATGGAGCATTTAATTTGTTTGGTTTGTATAACTATAGAATCTTTATTCTTATTGGGTTGGGAATTTTGTTTGGGTTGGTGGTTTGGAGGGGGTGGCCGAGGTGAAAACAAATTTTAGTTCAAAACTAATTAGTTTGAAATATAGACGCCATCATTAATTGAGTAAAATCTTATCCCTATTTATATTATCCAGTCATTTATTTACTATTTTTGACTTATGGTAAATGAAAACATCAACAAAGTAAATTTACATAAAAAAGATTGTGCTACCACACGATGCAATCCCACCGGGTTCACGCACTTAATCGTGCGAGATCAAAGTATGTAGATATAAAATCACTTTTTAGTAATACCATTAAGCAGAATATCATTCACCTCTATGAACTTCCTAATAATCTCAATTGCTTTAATTGTTTTTATACAAACTAAATATTTCTAAAATTATAACAATACCATTATTGTGCAAATTGTTTCAAAAATACACACTTGTGTTACCAAAAAGGTTTAATGTTAGTTAATATTGTATCTTAGTATAATATATTAAATACTATTGTAATTTTGTGAAAAATAGCAATATATTTGTTTTCAGATTCTTAATATTACACATTTGAGCATTTGATTAATAATAGTAATTTAAATTTTAGTCTAATAGAATTCTATAAACCTTCTAAACAAAGACACTTGTAGAATTTTTCTTCTAATAATAACTGTAAATTATCAATAATTAGTAAATTTAAAATTATAAAGCATATTTTATGAAAAAGAAAATCTTATTATTAATATTTGTACTTACAGCAATTTTTGATACACTCAGTACTCAAGTAGTTACTTCTTTTGTTATGCCAGATAGTATTTTTAGCGGGTCTATATATCCAACAATTAAAGATTTAGTTCTAGATAAAAACAACAATGTGTGGGTTGCAACTATTGGTGGACTTGCAAAATTAAATAGTAATTATGAGGTTGAAGCGTTTTATAAACAGGAAAATTCTGGTCTTCCTCATTTCTTTTGTCAGGCTCTGGCTGTTGACACAACAAATCATATATGGATAGGTACAGCAGGTGAGCCTATGGCTGAATTTGATCAAAATACAACATGGTTAATTCATGATCCATATTATGATGTGATAGGAATTAAAATATCAGAAAATAATAACGTTTGGTTTCATAGTTGGAATTCGGGGGTTGCTTATTTTGATGGAATAAATTTCGAATGGTATAACACACAAAACTCTTCAATACCTTCTGATGACATTTATGATATTGAAATTCAGAATGATTCAGTAATCTGGATTGCAACAATCAATCAAGGTTTAGTGAGGTATTCTAATAACGAATTTGAAATTTTTGACACTTTGAACTCAGAAATTTCTTCAAATGTAATTTATGGTATTGAAATAGATATGAATAATAAATTATACTGTGGAACAGATAAGGGATTGTGTATTTATGAGGGAGATCAATGGCAGGAAATGCAAGAACTTAACGATAATCTTCAAATAGAAAAGTGCCAACCAGTTTTCGTAGATGATGATAATTATGTGTGGATTACTTCATTTAACAACAATTCAGATCAAATGCTTTTTAAAATGAATGGTGAAAACATTGATTTGTTAAATTTGCCAGATAATCAATATTTTATAAGGCCAGATAGAGTTCATAACAACCCAATTTTGGCGATTGGCAATGGTAAATATATAACTTATTCGCAAACACTTAATTCTGGATCTATCATTGAATTTGACTTTTCGTCTAGAGTTCAAAATAATAATTATAATCATCAAGTACATGTATTCCCAGTTCCTGCATTTGGAGATATTTTTATAATCTCTAGAGAGAGAGATATTTCAAATATTAAAATATTTACTTTAGGAGGGGTAATACTAGAGGAACACCACCTTGAAAATTTAAATACATATAGTATTAACCTGTCAAACTTTAAGCCAGGCCTCTATTGGCTTTATATTGAATATGTAGACCAATCGTTTGAAATTAAAAGTGTGAGTAAAATATAATTATTAATTAAAAACCAAACGTTATGAAACTAAAACCATTTATTATTTTATTTTTTTTAATTGTATCATTGCAATGTGTGTCGCAGTATGATAATGACAATGATGTTATTGCTCCTTTTACGGCAACTAAATCGACTTCATGTATTGGCAGTTCAACTGCATATTTGAACCGCTACAACCTAATAGAGAATTATATCCCATCATCAGGAGATGATATTAAAGATTAAAAGTTAATATTGTTGTGATGCAAAATAATAGTGGGGGAAATAATTTTCAACATGATGACCCTAATAACCCGCTTGGAGATCTTGCGAGAATATTGGATATTTACGAATGGCTCTGTAATAATAAAATGATTAATATGTCTCCTTCAGACCCAATAGCTGGAGTAACAAGTTTGTCAAATCCATACTTTGAATACACCTTAAATAATGTTTATTTCTACAGAAATTCAACAGGAAATACATCTTCAAGTTTAAGCGTATTAAGTAATATTGTGGTTACAACTTCTCCATATAGTGTCTATAATGTTAATAATTATGATAATACACCAAGTGATTTGCAAGAAATAAATATTTTTTTCACACAGGCTGGAGGTCCTTATTCCTTCGCAAATATACCAAGCGATTCAGATCTTGACTCTCCAGTTTATTGCGTAATAACATCGGCTTATACACAAGGTGGTTGGGCGGTTTCTGGAGGAGTTGCTCATGAACTAGGCCATAACATAGACCTATGTCATACTTACCTTGGCGGAGGTTGTCCAACTACAGTTGCCACCATGAATAGCTCAGGAAACTGGTTTGCTGATTTGTTTGGGAGTCCATATCCAGGAAATGCTCCACACATCACTAGTTCGTGTCCCTATTCAGAGTGTCCTCCTATAAATTATGCTTGGGATGTAAGCCCTTATGATAACACAATTCCAATGTATGACAGAGTAACTAATAATATTATGGGAAATCAAGGCAATTCAAGAAATTACTTATCACCATCCCAAATTGGCAGAGCTCATAGAGCATATTATCTTACTAGTGTAAGACAATTCATTATTGATGATTGCTATAATGTAAACTCTCCTATCATTATTAGTTCAGATGAAACATGGGATTTTAACATCCGTGTTTACGAAGATATAATTATTGAAAATAATGCACAATGCGACATCACATGCCATGTTGAGTTACCTTACAATGCTAAAATAATTGTGAGAAATGGTAGTACTTTAGTAGTTGATGGCAGTATTACAGGAGTAAATGGTGAAGCTTGGAGAGGTCAAATTGATGTTGAGCCTGGAGGTGAGTTAATAATTGAGGATGATGGACAAATCTTTCTTGGAGAGGGTGGATCTATTTTAATTGATAAATCATCTACTGATATAGCTACTCTGTCTTATAATATTGGTGGTGAAATAATCTTAAGCCATAATACATCAACCCTAGAGATCATTGGAAATTTACAGATTGGCACAAATGCACAGTTTACATTTTCAGGAAATGGTTTTATTAAATTCAGTAATCCAGGAGTTGATGCAACATATAATATCACCGCTGGTACTGGTGCTTCTATTTTGTTTTCTGGAACAGGACAGTCTGATAAAGTTCTTGAGGTTCAACAAAATACAGTACATTTTCCTCAGCTTTCTTCACTTACTTTTGAGAACTGTAAGATAGAAATGGGCACTAGTAAAAGAATGCAGACAGATGCACCATATCCAGTAACATTTGACAATGTGAAAGTAACTTCTTCAACAGGTACAAACAATAGCCATAGGAGTTTTTTGTTTAGTGGGCAATCTAATGTAACGATTAATGGTTCTGTTTTTGAATATGGACAGTATGGTATTTATGGAAATCTTACATGGACCAACGGAGCCCCACTTTACATCACAAATAGTACATTCAGATATAATACTCAGGGGATAAACATTTATGGCAAAGGTTTACATTTAAACAACTGTTCTGTTATTAATAATACAAGTTACGGAGTATATTGTGATGCGATGAGCATGACATCTGAGTTTATTGATTGCAATATCAATTATAATAATTATGGGATATATTACCAAGGAAGTGCAACAGCGCATATAGATATTGAGAACACATATCTACAATCAAATACAGTTGATGGAGTTAAGACAAATGGAGGCTTCGATTTGAATATGGAATGTGCTTTTGTTAACGATAATAATATTGGTGTAAATGTTGCAAATGGCACAATAGTTAAACCATACACTTGCGATTTGTCAGGCAATTATAAAACAATCTATCTAAATTATGGTTCAGTAGTACTATTAGATCAATATAACCAATTACAAGCAGATAACAATTATTATGCTTTACATGGTTACGTTCCAGTAAAAGTACCATCAATAACAGCTACTCATAATAGATGGTCATCAGTGGCTAACCAATCACCAGTGGGAGGAACGCATTATTCACTGACAAAATATCCTGTTAGTATTCCTTCAGTTGCGGTAACTGTCACAGACGTTACTCCATCATATCTTTCATGTATTCAGATGAACATGGGAAGTCCATTGCCAATTACTCAATCTATTGAAATGTTAAGTGAAAATGAAGAACAATTTGAAAATGATTTGCCAAATGTTGTAATCGATGGTGAATCATATCCTGTAGATTTAGCAATAATAGAATTAGAGAATCTTTCTTTTTTAGTAAATTCCGAATCTGATTACATAAGTATAATCAATAAATATATTGATTTGGTTTTATCTTGCAACAATTACGATAATTCTGAAATGCAATATTGGCAATCAATCGCAAATGGAAAACTACACAGTATTCTTTCCGATTTTCAAACTTTTGTTAATTTTGATAAATCAAATACTTCGTTTTTGATTGGGATTGGAAATGTTATAGAAATGAATAAAACAGTAATCGAGAATCCTAATATTCCTTACACTTTTAACGTAGAATATAATCTGGATATTGCACTTCTTTATAGAATGTTAGGTCAATACGAAGATGCTATTGTTAAGCTAGAAAGTATTTCAATTGGACTAACAGATGATCAAAATGTGCCTGAATTAGCATTTGTTGAACAATGGTTGTGTAAAATTCAAGCAGAAAAATCTGCTTATGAAGGTTTAATTTCTTTTGACGAATTTATGCTGGCTATTCAAGATTGTGAAACTAATTCCTTTACTAAATCAACAGGAAATGATAACGAATCAGACCAAAACCCTAAAGGAAGAATAGATAATGAATCAACTACTCATGTAGCTTTCGAAATTGTTCCGAATCCGAATCAAGGTAGTTTTACAATCAAATTAAAAAATCCATGCAATAGTTGTGAAGTTAATATTATCAACTCTATCGGGCAAACTGTTAAACGAATAACACAAATAGAACAGGGATCAACTGAAGTCAATGTAACAGGGTTAAAAAATGGCCATTATAAAGTAATGGTCTTACAAGACAGCAAAATCATAGACTCTCAGACAGTAATTGTCGAATAAATTAAAGTTTATATTAAAGAGGCTGTCTAAAAAGTAATTAGGCAGCTTTTTTTTATTAATAATTTGTTGTTAGTAAAAAGGTTGCAACATTTCTGCTGCAACCGGCTCAGTATCACTAAATTTTATTAATTTAGTGTTGAAACAACAAAGCTATGGCAAAGGTAATATTTAAAGAATTAGCAAGCAATCAAATTGTACTTTTCCCGGAAAATATTTCTGATTTGATACCAGCAAATCATCCAGTAAGGTTGGTAAATCAAGTAGTTGATCAATTAGACATAAGCAGTATTCTCCAGCAGTATGCAGGAGGAGGCACAAGTAGTTTTCACCCAAGGATGATGATTAAAGTTCTGTTTTACAGTTACTTAAGCAATATTTATTCTTGTCGAAAGATTGAAAAAGCACTTCAAGAAAACATTTACTTTATGTGGTTGTCAGGAAAATCATATCCAGATTTTAGAACAATCAATATGTTCCGAGGGAAAAGATTAAAAAAAGAGATACACAAGTTGTTTGCAGAAATTGTTAAGATATTGCAAGAGTGCGGTTATGTAAGTCTTGAAGTACAGTATATTGATGGGACAAAGATTGAGTCAGCATCGAACAAATACACTTTTGTTTGGCGTGGATCAGTAGAGAAAAACAAGGCAAAGTTGGAAAACAAAATTGCTTCAATACTTGATGATATTGATAATCAAATAAAGGAAGACTCCAGTGAACCCAATAAAGAAGAAGTAAAAAAACCAATTGACTCGGAAGAGATAAAGAATCGTCTTTCAGAGCTAAACAAGAAGTTGAAACAAAAAGACAAAGCAACGGAGAAACAATTACATGAGCTTCAGCATGAACTTTTACCAAGATTAGAAAAATATGAAAGTCAGCTTGATATAATGGGAAATCGCAATAGCTTTAGCAAAACAGATCATGATGCTACCTTTATGAGGACAAAAGAAGACCACATGATGAACGGCCAGCTAAAGCCATGTTACAATCCCCAAATATCAACAGAGAACCAATTCATAACGCATTTTAGTATCCATCAAACACCTGGCGATACTACAACATTTACAAGTCACTTAACATCTTTCGAGCAACTGCACAGAAAGCAAAGCAAAGAAGTTGTTGCTGATGCTGGATATGGTAGTGAGCAGAACTTTGAACTTCTTGAGAGTAAGAATATTGAAGCTTATGTAAAGTACAGTTACTTTCACATCGAGCAAAAGCGGAAAGCCAAAAATAATATATTTTCAGTGCAAAACTTATTCTACAATAGCGATGAAGATTATTATGTTTGCCCCATGGGACAGCACCTAGTTAACATCGGACAAGGCATTAGAATATCTGATAATGGCTATAAATCTAACGTAACATTTTACAAAGCTTCCAATTGTCAGGGTTGCCCATTAAGAGCAATGTGCCACAAGGCATCTGGCGACAGACAGATTGAAGTAAATCATCGATTGAATCAACTTAAAGCAAAAGCGAGAGAAAATCTAACAAATGAAAAAGGGTTATATCATAGAAGCAAAAGGCCTGTAGAACCCGAAGCTGTTTTTGGGCAATTAAAGTCGAATAACAAGTTCAACAGATTTACTCTCAGAGGCCTAGAAAAAGTAAACATTGAGTTTGGATTGATGGCTATTGCTCATAATTTAAGAAAAATGGCTGCTTAGTCGTGTTTTCTTGATGTTTGTTCTAAATAAGTCTGTCTATTTAGACTGGAATTGGAAATTTGTCTTAAAATTAGTGGATATTAACAATTTATTCACGAAATTCTGCTCGTCAATAAATCAAACGATAAAAATGCTAAATTTGATAAAAATAAAAAAGCCGCCTTTTTAGACAGCCTCTTTGTGTTTCAGAATTGTGTATATTTGTGTTATGAAAAGGATTTTTTTAATTATATTATTATGCTTTAGCACATTTGGGTTGTATTCTCAAGTAGTTTTCAATAAAATCATTGAGGATACAATAGCCCATATCACAAGTAGTGTTTTGTCTCTGGATACAGGCTATGTTTTAATGACAGGTACAGGGAACTCAACTGGAGTTAGAACATTTGCACTTAGGTATATTGATCTTGAAGGAAACATCGTTTGGAAAAAGGTAAACGGAAATAATGAGAACCAGTTTTGGGAGGGTTTTTCTAATAGTTTAATATCTGATGGTGGAAATTTTTATTCTGCTGGAGCTATTATCAACGAGGTAAATTATTATCACGGCCTATACTTATACAAATTTGACAATGTGTTTGATTCTGTAAAATGTGCTATAATAAATCAAGATGACGTATGGAAAAAGGGATTCAATTTGACACAATTTATTAATGGAGATTTCTTTATTACAGGTCAAATATATAGCTCTGAATTAGACGATGCTTTTATGTATTTAGTTAAAACTGATGAACAAGGAAATTTTGTTTGGGAGAGATCATATGGGCAGAGAAATGAGTCAGGCAGACAAATAATAGTTACAACAGACTCTTGTGTTTTAATAGGAGGCCACACTTTCAGTTTTCCCACAACAGTAACAGACGAAGACTGGTATTTGATAAAGGTAGACACTGCCGGCGATGTAATTTGGGAGAGAGGTTATGGTAGCGGCAGCCGTTATGATGGTTCTGTATCAGGTATAATAGAGACACAAGATTCAAATTATATTGCTTGTGGTGGCTATCCTGCATTTGAAGCTGCCGGTAACAATTATTTCGATGGATGCCTGAGAAAAGTTTCCAGAGATGGAGATCTGATGTGGACGAAATACTACAGATCATATTATAGGTTATCTAACACGACATCTGATAAGATTGAATGCTTTATAGCATCACTTATTTATAAAAATGAAGATTTATATGTATTAGGGAATAGCAGGACTAATTATGGAGGATCAAGAGGCTATTTACAGAAAATTACAGAAATCGGCGATATTTGCTGGAACAGAGAGTATTATGCTATTGACACCACGAGCACTTACCAATGGTTAAAATCAATAAAAAACACTTGTGACGGTGGTTTTATTATTGCAGGATATGGGAATGAGTACGACAGGCAAGGCTATAATCCTCCTCAGCAAGCCTGGCTGGTAAAAACTGATAGTCTTGGTATTGATGGTTTATGCTATACAGAACCTCCCGAGCTGAATATTGATATTATTTTGCCCGAGACAGTAAACTGTAACGATACAATTACAGTTTATGCTTACATTTCTGGAAAATCGGCACCATACACAATTGAAACTAGTGTCGGTCAGGTTATTGACAGCATATATTATCCACCACTGTTTGTTCCTATTGAGATTGGTTTATCTGAAACAAGTTTTGAAATTGGTGGGATAGAGTATTATTCTGAACTAATTTCCGAAGCCACACTTACCAATCACGAATGGGGACATTGTATTGCAAAACCTGTAGAGTTTTACACACCACATACTTCAGGCAGTCAACAAATCACAATTATGGTAACCGATGCATATGGTGAAAGCAAAATGATATTGAAAGATGTGTTTGTGAATGATTGCGGGAGTGGAATTGCTGAAGAAGAAATTAATTCAGTAAATATATATCCGAATCCTGCTGTGGATAATTTGTATTTGGATATCACTGGAATGGTGGTTTCGGCTCCGCTCAACCACCTTGCAGTTAGCTGTGATATATATAATTCTGTGGGGCAACTCGTGAAAACAATGCAACTTTCAAATGATTTGACGGTAATTAATATTAAGGATTTTACCAGTGGTGTTTACCAAATCAAAATAATTGATGGAGATGGAAATGTAATCGTGAAAAGTTTTGAGAAGCAATAGGTTTCTCAACAAGTCATCATCCCCCAATCCAATCCCTTAACCGATACAGTTTTCTTTACCAAAGAAAAGCTAAAAATCAAGCTCCATCGAGTTCACGATACTGTTTATGTGGAAGCTGAGAGAGAGGCTGATACTGTGGTTGTGGTGAAGGAAGTGGCGGTGGAAAAGATAATTGTAAAAAATAATGCTCCTGAGTCCGAAAATGGAGCATTTAATTTCTTTGGTTTGTATAACTATAGATTCTTTATCCTAATTGGATTGGGGATTTTGTTTTTGGTGGTGGTTTGGAGGGGGTGGCCGAGGTAAAGATAATATAAAATGTAAAATCAGAGGTTTTTAGAATTTAATAGTAAAATTAGAGTAGCAACTTAAATTAAAAAATTCACTTTTTAATTATCCAGACATCCTGTGTCAATGAGCCATTATTATCAGTTCCCGGGAAATGAATTATTTCAGAAGCAGATTTGAAAAGTTTTCTCACAAAGAAAGGTGGTTGAAAAGCACCATAAGTTCGATGTCCCTCTTTTGAAGTAGTCTGACAAACTAATTGCCCCTTGTCGAAAATAAGTTTGTCGGCATCAATAAGTTTTGTTCTAAAAACTTCTCCATGCATCGTCAGATAAAGTATTCCACCTGGCTTTAGAATCCTTAGCAACTCAGTTGCCCAAGCATAGTGCATTTCCTTTGATAAATGGGTAAAAATCGAAATCCCATAAATAACATCGAAAAACGAATCTTGAAAATCGATCGGTGGAGCAAGCTCATTGGTTATAAATTTGACATTTTTCAGATTTGAACTACACCATTCAATATATGCTTTATTGTAGTCTGATCCATAAACTTCTGATGCTGGTAATATTTCGGGCAAATGCCTTACTATTCTACCCGGACCGCAACCCCAATCCAGAATTCTGCAATTTGAAGTATCAACATACTTTGAAAATGTTTTTGCTAATTCCTGAGCTGTTTCTTTACCACCAAAATAATACCCATTATAGTTTAACCTATAAGTTTCGTAAATGAAATATGCCGGAGGCATTGGCACTCCATCATTGGTTTTAAAAAAGTCAGAAATATTTTTACGATATTTAATCTTGTGCAAATGGAACCTGCATTTGTCGGCCAGCATTGATAAGCCAAGCTTGCGAATGATAATTATTAGCTTTCTTTTCATTTTGCAAATTTATAAAAAAATGAATTCTTTACAAAGGAAAGACTAAAACAAAATTCGCATAAAAAGTCTTTTGTTATTATTACTATTTATACTATTTTTACTTAATTTTTAACTACCACAAAAACTGACAGAATTTAAAAATTGTCAGTACCGTCCAATCAAATTAGTTATATCACTACATATTTTTAATAACTGAGATATTAGTTTTAATCGCTTTTATGTCATCATTTTAAATACAGATAGACTATTAATAATACTTATAAATAATTTAATATGATTAATGTATATTCATTTGTGTTTCATATATAATTTTCAGATTTACATAATAAAAGTAAAAAATAGTTATTACATTTGTATTTATAAACTTTAAGACCTATAATATGAAATTAAACTATTTTACATTAATAATCATTTTAATCGCTTTTTCTACAAGTGGAGGTAAAATGTTTTCTCAGACAAACACATACCCATACCCACCTTCAGGGCCGTTAGGACTTGGCACTGATGATCCCACTGAGCAGCTTGATGTGAGTGGGAATATTAATTTATCAGGAGCAATAAAATTTGCTGGGGTACCAAGAATTACCGACGAACAAATATTTTATCCAAATGGTAGTGCTAATGATCCTAGTTACTCATTTACAAACTCTACCTCAACTGGCATGTATATGCTATCTCCAAATAATATGTCATTTTCTACAAATGGTACGGAAAGAATGAGAATGACGAGCACTGGTTTGATCTATATTCCGTCTTCAGGAACATTGAGTATTGGAACATCTGCCAACAGTGAGAAACTAACTATTGCTGGAAATATAAGATTTTACACTCCTAATTCTTTTATTGGAACGACTACAAACTCTTCGTTCTTTTTAAGAACATATAACCTTAATCGAATGGAGATAAAAGGCAATGGAACAGTTCATATCTTCACAAACCTCACATTTCCAGTAGGGGCAAACATTGCTATTGGGAAAGCAGATTTAGGTTTAGACACAGATGGGATAAGAATTCATTATGCACCGGATGCAAGCCATGCATTCATTGACTATAAAGACAATCTGTTTTTTAGAACTGGAAACTCATGGACTACGCCATTAATTTTACAAGGAAATGGAGCTGTTGCAATTGGAATATCTTCCACTAATTATGGTAATGATGGGAGCCAATATGTAGTTCCATCTGGATACAAATTAGCTGTTGGAGGGAAAATAATTGCTGAAGAGCTTGTTATTAAGCTACAATCAAGTTGGCCAGACTATGTTTTTTCAAATGATTACAATATAATGCAACTAAGTGATGTTGAATTATATATAAAAGAAAATGGGCATCTTCCTTCTGTACCAAACGCTGAACAAATTAAAGAAAATGGTGTGGAAATTGGTGAAATGAATTCTTTATTGTTGAAAAAAATTGAGGAATTAACGTTGTACATTATCGACTAAAATAAAGAAGTTTCGAGACTAAAGTTAGAAATTGATAATGTCCAACAACAAGTTAAATAGTAATTATTACAATCGTTATGAAAAAATTATACTATTTATTCTTATTAATTTTAATAAGTAATTTTTCACACTCGCAAGAAAAAAAGTTTTTTATTGGAATCGGCGTTTATGATTTTGATAATGCAAGTTATGCAATTCCAGGTACCGAGATTACTGAAGGATTAGATTATAATTACCTAAAAACTTTATCTGATCAAAAGTTTAATCTTATTCTACCATATCACAATCTTCTAAAGTGTCCAACGAAATGGGTTACTACACTTCCATCAAAAGAATTTTTGGATCGGGCTGAATTATTGAATTTAGATGTCATTTTAAATTGCCCGGAAGTTAATATAAATTGGTATTTAGCACCTGGTTCATCATACAATAGTACACTTTGCCAAAGCGGTTTACAATACTGGGGAGATCATCCTGCTGTAATTGGATGGCATGTCATAGATGAACCATCACAGCCAAAGTTTAGCGAAATATCTTGGTTTTATGGTGATATTGCAGATAATAACTCTTCACATTATCGATTGGCGACACTTTATCCTTCGTATGCTAATTATGAACAGTTATTTGGTATACCAGGATCTCTTCCAACAATGTTAGAATACGAATCTTATGTTGATGCTTATATTTTAAATACTAGTCCAAATATTCTTATTGGGGATTTTTATCCATTTGTTAACCCTACTAATAAATATAGATATTTTTATAATTTAGATATATTTGCCAGAAAATCAGCACAATATGATTTACCTTTTACAATGATGTTAGCCCCTAGCCTAGAGACTTATCCTTTAGCAATTTCATTAGCGGAATTTCGCTATCAAATTTTTGCTAATGTATTTTATGGAGCAAAAGGCATATTTTATTGGGCAAGAGAGGCTAGTTGTGGAGGAGGCAGCTACTATCCTGGCATATCCACCAATTGTAATTTATGCATGAATAGATGGGATAATGTATATGATGATGTGTTTATTAGCGACTTAGTGGATTTGCACAATAAATTAATTAATGCTGGAGATGTATTAACAAGTTTAGAGTTTATAAGCGCATATCATGTAACAAATCAATCTACTGTAGTAATCGGCAACTTTGACGAGATCCCTTCACAGTCTGCTTGGTCAATGTTTCAAAATGAGCCAATCGTTCAGACATATTTCGATATATCAAATCCAATAGTTGCAAATAGTGGTTCTTCCTTAACCAATATAGCTGTCTCCTTTTTGAAAGATGAATATAATAACGTGTATTTTTGGGTATTTAATAAAAGTCTTACAACGCAACAAACTATTGATATAAATTTTAATCAATCACTAGATTTGTTTGATGTTTTGAACATAACTTTCAGTTTAGATTGTAACAATAAAACTATTGTTCTTGACCCAGGGGAAGCTGAATTATTTGGAATAATTAGTTTTCAATCAAATTTCAATCAGTGTTCAGAAGTTATTAACAATTTTCGAAGTGATATATACAGTTCTAACATATTAATTGGTGGCAATAATTGTATAGTAACATATTCAGAAGATGCAGAAATTGGTTACTTTGGAGAGTCAATTGCAATTCAAAATAACACTAGTATTTTAACGGGAAGCAATGTTTCTATAAGAGCTATAGAACCATTTACATGTGCTTCATTTAAAAAAAATAGCAGTGAAAATATTGACAAAATTCCATTATCAGATAACATTAGTGTTTATCCGAATCCGAATAGTGGGGATTTTATTATAAAGATGATAGAACCATTAGAAAAAAATGTTAAAATAGAAATTATTAATTCTCTTGGTGCAATTGTATTTAGTAAAGAATATGAATTTAGTGATGAAATTGTTATTAATTCTGATTTAACTTCTGGTTTATATGCCCTAAATATCTACAAAGATGATAATGTGTTGTCTACAACAATTGTAATATCAAGATGAGTAATTAAGTGTTGTAAGTTTAATTACGGTAGCAATGATGATTCTTTACTTTTTAAAGTACTATTTGAATATTTAAGTGCCAGTTTGATTGAAGATTCAATAAAGCAACTTAATATGTAAAGTACAAGTAATTCATTCAACTTTTTAAGGCCTCTGTAAAAATTGTGATGGAGCTTTTTTCATTCCCCAATCCATCCCTTAACCACCTCCTTCACATTTTTCGCCTTTGTCAGCTCCTCCATATTGGCTGGTGGAGCGTAGCCATTATTAAGAGCATACGCCAGGTTGTTAGTACACCTTTGAGAACAAGCGTAAGAACTCGATTTAAAGTTTTCATATGGAGATCCGCACATCCAGCATATCTTCAAGTATTTTGTTCTGCGGATTGGTTTGTTTACTGTTCCGCCGAGCGTGTTGTTATAATAAGATTAAATACTTTTGTCGGTAATTTTACTACGATAGAGTTTTAAGGGCGTTAAGCCAAGTTTAGTAGAGTGTGAGTGTAGGTTAATATCCTATGTTAAGATTTGGAAAGAGCTTGAGGATAAAAGGGTTTGAAGCTGTATTGGCAGAGGTTTATATAATTTTTGGAGCGAAGAGATTTGTGTGCTCTTATGAATTTAGCTTCGCAAAATCTATAAATCGCATTAGGATTGGGATTACAAATTTTGTTGCCAAAATTTGTGATCCCGTAGGGGGAGGCATTCAAGCTTAAAACCACCGCGAACTGCGTTCGCTGGTTTTAAGCTTGTTCAAATCCGCTTCAAAAACGCGGTTTTTGGCTGATTTGAACAAACAAAAAACCCATCGCCTTAGCGATGGGTTTTAAGCTTGGCGGAGAAAGAGGGATTCGAACCCCCGGAGCCCTCGCGAGCTCAACGGTTTTCAAGACCGCCGCATTCGACCACTCTGCCATTTCTCCGCTGCAAAGATATATAAAATTTCTTTTCTGCAAAAACAGAATTGATTTTTTTTAAAAAGTTATTCTTTTGCTTTCACTTTAGATTTTTACATAAATAAAACATTTTTATAAAACTATCTTATTTTTGGGTAAAATACATATAAATTAATTATTCTATGAAACTTACATAACAATAGAACAAAATATAAAAACGAATTATTTCGATTTTTTGTCTAACTTTTAAACTATTTTTTATTAGACATAAACCTAAAAACCTTACAAAATCACAATCGCAATTAACAATTACAACAATTTTTCAACAATTCGCAAAAAAATTGCTTAAAAACTTGACAAATACTTGATTATAGCTATATTTGTCATGAAAATTATTATTTACTAACCATTAAATTTAAGTAAAATGAACAAAGCACAATTAATTGACGCAATTGCAAAAAAAGCTAATTTAACTAAAGCAGACGCAAAAAAAGCTTTAGACGCTTTCATCGAAGCTACAACTGAAACTTTAAAAGCTGGTGACAAAATCGCTTTAGTAGGTTTTGGAACTTTTGGTGTTGCTCAAAGAGCTGCTAGAAAAGGTCGCAACCCACAAAAACCAACACAAGTTATTAACATTCCGGCTAAAAAAGTTGTTAAATTCACAGTTGGCAGCGAATTAAAGAATGCTGTTAAGTAAATTTCGTCGTTTTAGAATTTTATAAGGGAGTTTCGGCTCCCTTTTTTTATTTTTGTACAAAAATTATTTAAAATGACAGAAGAAAAGGTTATCAATATTCTTTCAGGAATGATTACTGAAAATCGTTTTAATAAATTTAATGAAGTTTTGGATAACAGAACCAGATATATTACTGTTGTTCTGGAAGATTTATTTCAATCACACAATGCTTCTGCCGTATTAAGATCTTGTGATTGTTTTGGAATTCAGGATGTTCATTTTATAGAAAATAATTTTCAATATCAAGAAAATCCCGAAGTTTCCATGGGATCTTCACAATGGTTAAATATTCATAGATACAATCAATATTCAAATAATACAGAAAGAGCACTACTTGAATTAAAAAAACAAGGCTACCGTATTATTGCTACAACCCCACATACAAAAGAAAATTCACTTCAAAAGTTTGATATCAAAAAAGGGAAAGTTGCTTTAGTATTCGGAGCCGAACTCCCCGGCTTATCTGAAATTGCTCTTAATATTGCAGATGAACATGTAAATATACCAATGTTCGGGTTCACGGAAAGTTTTAACATCTCAGTTTCTGCGGCAATTTTTCTCTATGAACTCAGGAATAAGTTAAACGAATCAAATATAGATTGGCATCTGTCAAAAAAGGAAAGAGATATTATTCTTGCAGAGTGGTTGAAAAAATCTGTTAAAGATTCCGAAATTATTTTGAAAAATATCCAAAGTTAAAGATCTATTTCAAATCATGTTTTATAAATTTTGTTTTCACAATTTCATCAGTACTGTAGATCTCAAGAAAATAAATTCCGGTATTTAATGAGTTTAAATTAATATAATAGGTATTTAAATCACCATTTAAAACAGGTTTACCAAAAATATCATAAAGTGCAAACTTAGAGTTGGTGCAAGATTTACAATCAATAAATAATTTATCAATAGCAGGATTTGGAAAAATTTTAAATTCTTTGATATTCTCGTTAGCGATGAATTGAGGATACAACTCATTAAAATACAGATCCTGGGATTGAATTAATGCATTATTTAAATCGAACAAATTGTCGGCAACAACAAAAGCCATTCCGATTGTAACCGTATCACCTGCCAACAAATTAAAAGGACCGGTAGAAGTAACCCCTACAATATCTGAACTACCTGTATATGAAAAAGATTCATTACTAATCATATAAAACCTTTCGAGGTCTTCAAGCCCGTTTGTTAGATCAACAACTCCGTCACCACCGGAAATTTGAGGAATAAAATAATTTTTTACATTTTGAGAATTCAACACTTTTATGCCTGCATATAGATTTTGATTAACATCAGAACGGCAATAAACAAAATTATGTTCAGGAATGCTGCCAATACTGTTTCGGGAAGGATTTATCAAATCCCAATCCGTAAAAATTCCGAAATAGAAATTATTTTGATCGTATAACCCTTTATTTACTAATTTAAAATCGGCAATAATAAAGTTTTTGTTTTCCTCTCCTTCCCAGGCATAATAATCACAAATAATCTCGAGTCCATTTGGCGAAACATCCAAGCTGTCGTTCAAAACCACACGACAGTGGTGGAGGTCCCAATTATTGACATAATAAGGAAAAATAAAATTTTTAAAATCGGGAGATTGACGAATGGAAGATTTTAAATTTAAAGCTGAATTTCCGGTAATGATTCCACAATCATAAAACAAAGAAAAGATGTTGTCGAAAATCATTCCGTTGCCAATACTTCCGGATAAGTCCGAATAACCAATACGCCCATTTGGAGTTACAGATAATAAGATTTTATCAGTATTAATGTTTTTATATCCGGGATTTGTTCGGATTTTAACAAATTGTTTATCGCTGTAGTTATTGCCGACATAGTCAAATTTCACAATAATTTCATAATCATAAGGTATATTTTGGTTTTTCTGTATAACTATCTCGTTATCTGAAACATATATTTGAGATGCCTCAAGAGTGCCAATTTCCAAAATATCGTTAACAATTTCACAATAATCGGCTATTAAACTAATGTTAACTTTAAGATTTTCAACCGGAGCGAGGAGATTCTGAAAATTTCCGTTTAGTGTTACATAATTAGCCGTTTCGTTTACAAATAGATTTCTGAATTTTACCGAAGGTGAGAAATCCTCGCTTAAAGCTCTGTAAAGGTTTAAACGTCCCTTTCCTAATTTATTTGCGTAAGGAATATTATAAAGTATGGTATCAATAATATCCGCAGTATTTTTCAAATGCTCAATAATTTCGAGGGCAGTTAGTTGAGGATAATAAGATCTTAGAATTGCAGCCGCTCCCGACACTATAGGAGCAGCAAAGGATGTTCCTCCCCACATCAGAGTATAACCACCGCCATTATCAGTACTTTTAAACATTGCCGAGGGAGCCGAAATATCAACAGAGTAGGAATAAGATGATCCGGCTCCTGTTGGAGTATTTTCCGGCGACCATCTTTCATCTAGAGAAGTAGTGCCAGCAACCGATATTACATATTCATAAGAAGCCGGATAAAATTCCACTTCACTGTTTGTATTACCTGCTGCTGCAACAATTAACAAGTCGTGAACCAATGTAGCGTAAGTAACGACCTCCTGCCCCATTTGCTGATAATATGTAGAACCCCAAGAACAGTTTATAACGTCAACGCCATGAAGTGCTGCATAAATTATTGATTGATAAGCATTATCTATTACACCTTGAGAATTCATGATTTTTAGTGGGAAAATTTTACATTTAAATCCGGCTCCCGAAACTCCGATGCCATTATCTGTTGAAGCGCCGGCTATTCCCGAAACATAAGTCCCGTGAGGATTTTCCGATGCCTGAACATTATTATTATTTTCTCCAAAATTCCAACCTCTAAAGTTATCAATATAACCATCACTATCGTTATCAACTCCGTCAATTGGATCAAGATAATTATACCTTATATTATAAATTAGGTCTGGATGCGAAAGGTCGATTCCTGTATCCGAAATTCCTATAACAGTGTTAGTATCGCCTTTATGGATATCCCAGGCTTCAAAGGCTTTAATATTTTGTAGCCAATATTGATCACTTGAATTTAACGGGTCATTTGGAACATAAAGTAAGTCTATTTTATATAAAGGTTCGCAATATTCTACAAAGTCCAGCTTTGACAATTTTTGAGAAAGTATTAACTCATCATAATCCGATTTATAATTCAGTCTATAAATATTACTAATATCAGGAATTATATTGCCATACTTTATTTTAGCTTCTTCAAGTTTGTTTTTGTAATCTGGAGGTAAAACAAATTCGTGTTGAAGGGAAATTTCATTTTTTTGGCATCCGAGAATTGTACTAACATAGCTCTTTACAGCTTCGGCATTTTTTGTTTTAATAATTAAAACACCA
This sequence comes from Bacteroidales bacterium Bact_19, assembly GCA_001603595.1. Taxonomy (GTDB): domain Bacteria; phylum Bacteroidota; class Bacteroidia; order Bacteroidales; family ML635J-15; genus Bact-19. Next base: position 20,565 of record LUZK01000002.1, on the reverse strand, counting down.
TCGTGATAGTTTTTTTGAGAGAAACTAAACTCAATAATTCCTATATAAACTAAAAATACAAGAAAAATTTTTCTCATTTTTTTTATTTGCAAGTTAAAAAAAAATCTTTTAGGAGTTAATTCCTAAAAGATTTTTAATTAAAATAATAGTTAAATTTTATTATTCAACGTTTCCGCTAATCTTCAAAGTTATGGAAGATTGTTTTGGATCGTTAGTGATTACCGTAATAGTTTTACTTTGTTTACCGGTTCTGCCTGTAGAATTGAAAGTAGCTGTTATATGGCTGGATTCTCCCGGTTTGATAACCATTTTTTCGGGATTTGTTGCAGTACAACCACAAGAGGCTTTTATTTTTCGAATTATCAAATCGCTTTTACCGGTATTTTTAAACACATAATTATAAGAAACTTTATCACCTTGTTTAATTGTACCGAAGTCATAATCAATCGTTTCAAATTCTATTTTTGGTGCATTAGCAAGTTCTTCGGCAGTAAGATGTCTAAAATCTTCTTCAATGGTGGCACTAATAGAAATACGATTTTGGTCAACTTTTTTACCGTTGATTACAAGATCAATTCTATCCATTATAAAACCATAATCGTTACGTTTCTTTGCATCGTATGTAACTCTTATAACTCCCTTTTGTCCGTAGGGTTCATTAGTTTTTTTACCGGCAAGTTTTTTTGGTTCTACTGAAATCGTAATATGAGGAGGAACATTTTCGAAAGTTATTTCCATTGGTTCGGAGCTCATATTAACAATGCCAATAGTATCTGATTTTGTTTCGGTATTATATACTTTAGTAAATGCTAAGTGCGAGGTAGTTAGTCTTAGGTCTCCGATATTTCTTGGATAAAAATCTTCAATTCCTTTTTCCCTTGGGATAACTTCACCTTCGATTCTCAACATTGAAGTTGCAACATCTGCATTAGAGGACACGGTGATAGATTTATTAAATTTACCTGGTCTGTTTTTAGGATCATAAGTTGCTTTTACAAAACCTTTTTCTCCGGGTTTTACAGGTTCTTTTGTCCATTCGGGAGTAGTACATCCGCAAGAGGCTTTAACGTCTGTAAGGTAAAGTACTTCGTTACCGGTATTTGTAAATGTAAATGTACAGGTTTGAGGACCGGCTTCTTCCTTAAAAGTTCCGAAATTATGTACAGTTTTATCCCAACTTATTGAGGCTTGTTTTGTTTGTGAAAATACAATTAATGAAACTGTCATTAAACAAAACAAAAACATCATTTTTTTCATAGCTATAAATTTATAGGTTAGTTATTAGTTAGCTTGTTGTTCTTTTGGTATAACTTCTCCTTTAATATAAAGTACAGATGTTGGCTGAGTTGTTTCGTTAGTTGTTACAGTAATTGACTTATTGAATTTTCCGGGACGATTAGCCGGGTTGTAAGCTGCTTTAACATAACCTTTTCCACCGGGTTGAATTGGTTCTTTACTCCATTCCGGGGTAGTACATCCGCAAGATGCTTTAACATTTGTCAGATAAAGTGGTGCGTTTCCTGTGTTTACAAACTCAAATGTGGCAGTTTGAATTCCTGCTTCTTCTTTAAAAGTTCCAAAATCATGCACTGTAGCTTTCCATGAAATTGCCGGCCCTTCTTGTTGTGCATAAATAATTCCGGCAAAAGCAACCGCAAAAATCAAAAACATAAACCTTTTCATAACATTTAATTTAAAAATTTTTAGATAGCTCAAAATTAAGCAAAATTTATACCAAATAATTATTTTTTTGTTAAAAATTTAATTTTGCTTCTGTACTTACATCAAGAGAATCGTAATATCCTTCAATAAACCTATAATAGCCCACAAGAGCAATCATGGCAGCATTATCGGTGGTATATTTTAATTTGGGCAAATGCAGATTCCATGAATTTTTTTCTGCCATATTTAATAATTGTGTCCGTAATCCACTATTTGCAGATACTCCACCCGATATGGAGATTTCCTTTATTCCTGTGATTTTTGCAGCTTTTGCAAGTTTATCGGCTAAAATTTCCACTATAGTTTTTTGGAGTGATGCACATATGTTTTCGAGATTATCGCTCAAATATTCGGGATTTTTGTGTATTTGATCTCTGATATGATAGAGAAAGGAGGTTTTTAGTCCGCTAAAGCTAAAGTCAAAATTCGGAATTTGAGGTTTTGAAAATTTGATTGAATCAGGATTCCCTTTCTGAGCCAACTTATCAATAATCGGACCTCCAGGATATCCGAGTCCCAAAACTTTAGCGCATTTATCGAAAGCTTCTCCGGCAGCATCATCAATGGTTTCGCCTATTATTTCATAATTAAGAGCACTTTTAACGACAATAATTTGAGTATGTCCTCCTGATACTAACAAACACAAGAATGGATATTTAGGAACAAAATCCGGTTCGTTTTTTTCGCGTAAGAAATGTGCCAATAAATGACCATGCAGATGATTTACTCCAATAATTTTTTTCCCTCCTGCAATTGCAAGACCTTTAGCAAAAGAAGAACCTACAAGTAAAGATCCTAACAAACCTGGACCTCGTGTAAAAGCAATCAAATCAATATCAGCGAAACTTAACTCTGCTAATTCGAGAGCTTCTTTCACAACCAATACAATATTTTGCTGGTGAGCTCTGCTTGCTAATTCAGGTACAACTCCTCCATATTTTTGATGAATTGACTGAGAATTTATCACATTTGAATATAACTTCCCATCTATCAGAACAGCAGCAGAGGTGTCATCACATGAAGATTCTATTCCCAAAACCTTTACTCTCATCTTTTTAACAAAATTTCGTTCACAAAACTAATTCTTTTTCTGTATAGATTAATTTTTTTTCATGATATTTGCAATGTAAATAAAAACATTTTGTATAGAATTAGGATAAAGAGAGTATTTTTATTCTTGTTTTTGATTTTTTTCAAAAACATAATATTGCTTTACATTCTAGCAATTTCGCCTCCTATTCAAAGTTTTTTGACAAAAAAAATCATAAATTTTGCTGCAAAATATTATGAAATAGATTTAACTCTCGACAGAGTATATTTAAGTTTTCCCGATAAACTTGTTATGGAAAACATCAGGATAAACGACACAATTGGAGATACATTATTTTTTGTTAAAGAAATAAATTTACAGATATCTAAAATCAAAGTTCTGAATCGTAAAGTTCATATTGATAAATTTATTTTTAATGAAGCTTTTGCAAATGTTTGGATTGATTCAACCGGAACAGCAAATTATGATTACATATTAAATAAATTCAGTTCAGAAACAACAGATACGACACAAGAATCAAAACCAATAACTATTATTTGTAATAATTTTGAATTTAAAAACTCTTCTTTCAATTTTAGGGATGAATTAGGAACAAAAAATTATGATTTATTTGATGCTTCGAACCTTCATATTACAGGGATAAACCTTGAAATAGAAAATTTCAGGTATCAGCCGGATTCTATTCTTCTCACAATTAAAAACTTTACTTTAAATGAAAATTCAGGGATTAACATTACTAAATTAAGTGCCGACTTTGTCTATCATCTTAAAGGTATTGAACTAAATAATTTCTTATTTAAAACAATTAATTCCACTTTAAAATGTAATCAAATAGCAATATTAGGAAGTGATGAAAACTACTTGGACGATGTAATTAGTAAGTCAAAATTTATTCTGGATATTGATACTTTGATTTTTGATTTTGCAGATTTGGCTCCATTTATGCCGGAATATAGGAATTGGCATGACAAATTACATATTTCAGGGAATTTTAAAGGAAGATTATCAAAATTCAAGTTTAATAATTTCAGCTTAAGATATGGCGAAAACTCTAAATTATTGGCTGACCTTTCGATTGACGGCATGCCAGATATTGATCTAGCATTTATTTTTGGAAATATTTCTGAACTGAAATTTAGCACAACAGATATACAAAGACTTCTTAACACCTTAAATCCAAAAGAACCTACAATTTTACCGCAGTCAGTAAGAGATATTGAAAACATTAGTTTCTCAGGAAATTTAACCGGTATGCTCAATGACCTTGTTGCTTATGGTAGTTTTAATTCATCGGTTGGATCAATAAGTACAGACCTTTCTATAAAAAGTGATTTCGAGAGTTTTTTTATAAGATTTAAAGGAAAAGTAGAAGGAACTGATATAGACCTTGGAAGAATTACGGGAGACCCTTACACTTTTGATAAAATAAACTTTATTACTGAAATAGATGGTAATACAGATTCATCTGGGAATTACTCTGCAAAAATAAAAGCAGATATTTCAAATATAGGTATTCTGGGTTATAATTACAATAGTATAAATGTTAAAAGTGAAATTTCTAATGATTTTTACAAAGGTGAAATTTTAATTAATGATCCCAATCTACAAGTTGAATTATATGGACAATTCGATGACCGGGGAAAAACTCCTGTTATTGACTTAAGAGCAGATTTAAAAGCAAATTTAAGCAAAATTAATGTTGTCCCGGACTCTCTTAATTCGGAGTTACGATTTAATATTTTTGCCGATGTTAAAGGTGAAATATTAACTTTCCCTGAAAGTAATATAAATTTAAGTGATTTCTACTATTCGCAGAACAATAATTCAATAAAAGCCGGGAATTTCTCCATAAGTTCTTTTATTGATGAAACTACTTCTGATCAAAACCTAAGAGTTAGATCTGATTTTTTAGATGCTAATTTCCGCGGTAACTTTTCATTTAATGAAATTTTTATTGCAATAAATGATTTGCTTGCTAACTATTTACCTTCGTTTGTAAAGCATGAAGAACATGATCTTTTTAAATCAGAAAATACATTAAATTTTGACTTTACGCTAAAAAACAGTAATCAATTAACAGAAATATTTTTACCGCACTTATCAATCAATAAGGATATTATCGGAGAAGGATTCATCTCTTTGCCTTACAACAAACTAAATATAGTTTTTTCTCTTCCTGAAATAAAATATGACAGCATTTATTTCTGGGGTTCTCAAATTGATATAAATAGTTTTGAAGATTCGTTGAGTTTGGTTTTAGCAATACAAGAAATTAGTACAAAGACTTTTCCGGTTTTTGAAAACTTTATTTTAACAACTTCAACACAAAACGATAGTATCAATTTAAGGCTATTATGGAATAACAACGATACTAAGCAAAATAATTCTGGAAATATCTTTTTCCGAACAAAAATTCATTTAGACGAAAACACAGCTTCTCCAAATTTTTATGGAGCACTTGAAAATTCATGGTTTATTGTTGAGAACAGACTTTGGGAAATTCGAAGAACGCCCCTCAAATTCACAAATAATATTTTCAGCATTGATAAGTTTATGATTTCACACAACAATCAATCTTTATCAATTGATGGAGAGGTTGGTGCGGAAAGTAAAAATGTTTTACGTTTTCTGATAAATAATGTAGATGTTTCTAACTTTAATAATTATATTGAAGATATTGGATTTAAATTTAATGGAATACTTTCAGGTAATGGGAGACTGTCCGGTGTTTTAGGAGATCCTAACTTCAGAGCTTCAGTAAGTATTGCAGATTTTAAAATTAATGAACAAGATTTTGGCAGGTTCGATATCAGCGGAGCATATACTGATGATGAAAACGGAATTAGGATTGAAGGGTCCAATAAGTTAATGAAACTAAGAACAAATTATTATCCTAAAAAAGACAGTATAGATTTCAACCTGAATGTTAATAATTTATACTTAAATATGTTCGAAGACTTTTTAAGTGACCTTGAAATAAGCAATGTAAACGGTTACATGGATTTAATATTAACAATAAATGGAAATATTAAAGACCCCGAAATTCAAGGTTTTATAAAATTTGAAAAAACAGAATTAACATATGACTATTTAAATCTAAGATTAAGCACAGATGATAAAATTACATTTAGCAATAATGCCATAGTATTTAATAACTTTAAACTTTTTGATGTAAATAAAAATCCGGCTACAGTAAATGGCTCGATTTTACATAACAATTTCAGCAATTTCAGGTTTGATATTACTGCTGTTTTTGATAATCTGAAAGCTATGAATACAACCGAAAAAGATAATGATTTATTTTATGGTAATGTTTATGCATCTGGATCAATAAGATTTAGAGGAGATTTGGACAATTATGGCATAGATGTTTTTGGAAAAACAATGCCATTAACGAGATTTTTCTTACCAATGACATCAACATACGAAACTTCTTATGTAGATTTTATAACCTTTATTCAACCATCGGTGGATTCTTCAGAAATAAACACTTCCGGCAATCCTACTCAAGGCTCAAAATACTATTTTAAGATGGATGTTGAAATTACTCCTGATGCTGAGGTGCAAATTGTTTTTGACCCTAAAGTAGGCGATATTATCAGAGGTTTTGCAAAGGGAAACTTAAAAATGGAGTACACTTCGAACGAAGATTTTTACATGTATGGTGAAGTTGAAATTGTAGAAGGAGATTACTTATTCACACTGCAAAACATTATTAACAAAAGATTCCGGATTCAACCTGGGGGTACTATTACCTGGTATGGAGATCCTTACGAAGCAATTTTAAACTTAAATGCAGTTTATTATACTAAGGCTCCTTTAAAGGAATTGATGACCGGTTTTGATATTGACTCATCAGAAGTATATAATAGACCTACCAACATAGAATGTTACATGAAAATGACAGGTAATTTGATGTCGCCTGAAATTGTTTTTGACATTAAAATTCCAAATGCGAACGAAAAAGTCAAGAGTCAATTGGCCAGCATGACTCAAGACGAAATAAATAAACAGATGCTATTTCTTTTGATAACCAACAGATTTAGTCAGGCTATGCCCGGTATGGATCCTACATCTCAAATAGGTACAACTACAACAGCCTTAGGTACAACATCTTCTGAACTTTTGTCGAATCAAATTAGTAATTGGTTATCCCAGATAAGCAGAGATTTCGACATTGGTTTTAAGTATAATCCGGGAGCAACGGATATATCGGGACAAGAAGTAGAACTTGCACTCTCGACACAACTTCTTAATGACAGAATCTTAATAAACGGGAATATGGCTTACGGCGAAGGTAGAACTCATAACAATGCCTTTGTCGGAGATATTGAAATCCAGTTAAAAGTTAACAGATCAGGCAACTTCAGGATTAAAGGATTTTCTAGAAAGAATGATGAATTAGAAGCCGAATTCGGGCCATACACATCCGGCGTTGGGGTATTCTACACAAAAGACTTTAACACATTTGGCGAATTAATCAGAGATATTATTGATAAAATTACTTTTAAAGAAGCTCGTACACGTAGAAAAAAGCAAAGCTCTGAATATTATTGATTTTTTCTTTTAAAAGATCTTCTTTTATAATTCTGCTTGGATTTGCGAACTATTTCATAGACCGGAGAATTACCGATTTCTTCAGGGCAAGAGAATTTTTCGACAGTTTTGTTCATAAATTTCTCAATACGTTGGAAATAAGAAAATTCTGATGGTTGTATTAAACTAATAGCCAATCCGGTTTTACCGGCTCGAGCAGTTCTTCCTATTCTATGAACATAATCTTCCACTTTTTCCGGAATTTCATAATTAATTATCAATTCAACATCTTCTATATCAACTCCTCGTGATAATAAATTTGTAGAAACAAGAATTATGTTTTCTCGAGTTTTAAACTTACGAATTGTCTCAATTCTTTGTAATTGGTTATAGGAAGAATCTATAGCTATAACATTATATTTACTTTCTTTTAATTTTTTATAGATATTGCCGGCAGATGTTTTTGTTGAGGCAAAAACAATAGCTCTTTTATATTGATAATTATTTAAAACATAAAATAATAACTTCAATTTGTTGTCAGGGTATACTAAATATGCCAATTGATTTATCTCATCAGCTGGTTTTGATTTATTTAAATCAATAATTATTGGCTCTTTCAGAATTTTTTCTGCAAGAACTTTTATTTTTTGTGGCATAGTTGCCGAAAACAATAAAGTCTGTCGCGAAGGAAGATAAGTTAAAACTTTCATTATATCTTCATAAAATCCCATGTCGAGCATCTCATCAGCTTCATCCAAAACTAAAAACTGCAATTTCTCATAATTTATGTATCCAAGTGCCATGTGAGATAGCAATCTTCCGGGAGTTGCAACAACTATATTAACTCCTTTACTTAAAGCATTTTTTTGTTTTACAAAACTATCTTGATCATTTCCTCCATAGATGGATATATAAGATATTTTTTCATAATAATAAGCTAATCCTGCAATCTGTTCTTCAATTTGAAGACAAATTTCTCGAGTTGGACAAATTATTACTGCCCTAATTCCATCTGTAAAATTCTCCGAAAGCGATTTAATTATTGGTAATATATAAGCAGCAGTTTTTCCACTGCCTGTCTTTGAACAGGCAAGTATGTCTTTACTTTCAAGTATCGAGGGAATTACTTTTTCCTGAATTTCGGTTAACTCTTCATAACCAAATGATTCAATAGCTTCTAAAATCTTATTATCTGAGAAAAGTTCTCTAAAAATCATATTCTATTTTCCCTTTCTGCGAAATATTCCCATTTTGTCTTTATTGGATTGGGCAAATACTCCTTTGTTGACCATTCTTATATCTTCTATTGTATAGAATGCTCCGGGATTATACTGATTTATCAATTTTACTAGATCATTCAGTCTTTTTCTACTTAATGTTATATATAAAACATGCACAGGACCTCTCATGCCATGAGCATCCATATAAGTTAATCCATAGCCTTCCTCTTCCAATCTTTTCATTAATTCAGTAGCAGGTTTTGCGGTAACCAGCCTTAATCCTACTATTCCCAATGCAATTCTTTCCTCTATAACCATACCTATATAATTTCCGGTTGCAAATCCTGCTGCATAAAACACATAACATACCCAGTTACTAAGATTTCCCATTATTTGCCCAATTACTACGATCCAGATTAATACTTCAATAAATCCCAATATTGGAGCAAGTAACTTATTCCCCTTTGCCACAACAATAATTCTGATTGTACCTATTGTAACATCAAATATTCTAGCTACAAATATCAATAATGGCAACACTACATAAGAAAAAACATCAAATTCCATAATACTTAAATTTTCGCAAAAATATAAAATTTAACAACATTTTGATACTTTAATTTAATAAGGCACCTTATCTGATTCAATAAAATATATACCAGAAGTCTTCCAATACCTTTTTATCGGAGCGGTATATGCTATTTCTGAATAATTTGTTAAAAAGGATTTATAAATATTTTCCATACTTGTAAAAATTCTCCAAACATATTTTTTCATAAATACACTCCTACTCAATGGATCAAAGATTTTTTTTCGACAATAAGAATAAAAATTTGCATAAAGCTGAATGTATTTCGTAGCAACACCTCTTAAAGAATTATTAATCCAATGCCTGAAATCTTCATTAAAACTAAAAAAATTTCTCAGCCTTAATTCCTTAGGTTTTATAAATTCTGATTTTATTTTTTTGTGTTCAATTTTTAAGTTTTGAGCAAAATCATTAAAGATATTGTTTTCGGTAGTAATTATCCTTCTGGTTCCTTTAATTTTCATTTCTAAAACTCTTTTAATATCACTAACTTCAAGACTTCCAACCTTTGACAATTTTATGGAATATCCGGAATTTCCGTCTGCAGCAACTAATTTAGATGTTTTCTTATCCAGATCTTTTAGATTTTTTATAAACATTTTATTATCAAATCTTACTCCCTTTCTTCCCTTTAAACTGTATAAAATCCAAACATCTTTACATAAGGCTTCTTCCCCTAAACTTTTATCATTATATGAAACGGATGCTAAAATTTTATGCCGCCAATCAAACGCCGTAAGCGGTGCAATACCAACCCTTTTACACATTTTTCGTAAAGTTAGTATTCCATCAGCTTTTAAAATCTCAGCATAGTCTAAAAAAACCTTTTTCTTTTTTAGGTAGTGAATAGAAGTCCCTGTGCTTGGGATAAAAGTTTTTTTACATTCCCTGCATTTATAACGATATGTAAATTTATATTTTCCGTGCCTGTAAAAACTACTGCTATTGCAATAAGGACAAGTGTTTACTTTAATTGTAGAATTGTAAAATTCAACCAGTATTGGATCAAAATCAGATTTGATATTCGCGTTTTTCATAAAATTAAACTTTTAAGCAAAGATAAAATTTTCCACACGTTTTTGTATCATATAAATAAAATTTTTTTATCAAAATTTTGTTTAATTTTTTATCCCTCATCCTAAACATTTGCATTACTTTTATGTTAATATCATTAAACTAAAATTTATTTTTTATGGATATCTTATATGTAGCTAAAGTTAGTGTAGAAGGTGGTAGAAACGGCCACGTAAAAAGTGATGATGGTGTTATTGATATGGATGTTAGAATGCCTAAAGGTCTTGGTGGAGATGGAGGCAACTATACTAATCCTGAACAACTTTTTGCAGCAGCTTATTCGGCTTGCTATGATGGAGCTTTAAACCTCGTCTCAAAAATGAAAAAAATAAAACATGAAGGAACTAAAGTAACTGCTAATGTAGCTATTGGCAGAGACGCTGATGGTGGGTTAGGATTATCAGTTGTTCTCGATATCGAGGTTAAAGGGGTTGATAAATCTGTTGCTGAAGAATTAGCTCAGAAGGCGCATCAGGTGTGCCCATACTCGAAGGCTACGCGTAACAACATTGATGTTAAATTAAATGTATTATAAAAAAAACCGCTTATAAGCGGTTTTTTTGTCGGGGTGAGTAGACTCGAACTACCGACCCCGCGCCCCCCAGACGCGTACTCTAACCAACTGAGCTACACCCCGAATTCGCTTGCAAAATTAATATTTTTTTGAACAACAAAAAAATTAACCTAAAAAATATGTTAGTTGACCGATTTTTTTAACTTTTATTTAATATAGTTTCATAGTTTTGAAAATTTATTAAAAATAATTTTGTAAAAAAATTAGCGATATGAAAAAATTTTTGTTCTTAACTATATATACTTTATTAACAATTTCCGCCTTTAATCAAAAGTACACGATTAGCGGCTATATTAAAGATAAAAAATCAGGAGAAGAAATTATTGGTGCTAATATTTTCGTAAAGAATTTAAATACAGGCACAACGACTAATGCTTATGGATTTTATTCTTTATCTTTACCAAAGGGGAAATATAGTATTGTTTTTTCATTTCTTGGTTATAAGGAAGAAGAAGTAAATATAGACTTAAGCTCAAATCAAAATTTAAATATTTCTCTTGAAAGTACTGCAATTATAACAACTGAAGTTGTTGTTACCGGTGAAAAAAAACAAAATATCGAAAGTAGTAAAATGTCTGTAATTAAATTGCCTGTAGAAACAATTAAAGCTCTACCTGCTTTTATGGGAGAAGTGGATATAATGAAGACCATTCAGCTTTTACCCGGAATTCAAGCTGCAGGTGAAGGAAACTCAGGTTTTTATGTACGTGGTGGAGGTCCTGATCAAAATCTTATTATTCTTGATGAAGCAACTATTTATAATGCAGCGCATTTATTTGGCTTTTTCTCGGTTTTTAATGCCGATGCCATAAAAGATATGGAAATTTACAAAGGCGGAATGCCGGCAGAGTATGGAGGTCGGATTAGTTCAGTTCTTGACATTTCCATGAAAAACGGGAATATGAAAAACTATGAGTTTGAAGGAGGCATAGGCACTATTGCAACAAGATTAACTGTACAGGGACCTATTAAAAAAGATACAGCTTCTTTCCTTGTTTCTGCAAGACGAACTTATCTGGACTTACTTATTAATCCTTTTATTAGTGATTCTTCAAGGTTCAAAGGATCCGGATATCACTTTTACGATTTAAACTTAAAACTGAATTATAGATTTTCAGACAAAAATCGTCTTTTTCTGAGTGCGTATTATGGCGAAGATGTTTTTTCTTTTAAAAGCAAGGAAGCAGGTTTTGATATGAATATCCCATGGGGAAACGGAATGTTAAGCCTCAGATGGAATCACCTCTATAGTTCACGATTTTTCTCTAACACTACTTTAGTTGCCTCTGATTACAAATTTCGAACCAATGTTAAAATGGCTGATGAGAACGACCAAAACGGTGGCTTCCAATTCATACAAAATTCAGGAATACGCGACTATTATCTAAAACAAGATTTTACCTTTATTCCCAATCCAAAACACACCATTAAATTTGGAGGATCATATATTTTTCACATTTTTACTCCTAATTCAGTAAGTGCTAAATTTAACGACATTGTTTATGATTTAAATACAAAAGCAAAACAGTATGCTCATGAAACCGCTATTTATATAGGAGATGATTTTAAAATTAACAAAAAAATTACCCTGTACGGTGGAATTCGTGCTGCAACTTTTAATCAAATTGGGCCATTCACCAGATATGTAAAAGACGAATTTCTTTTAACTAATATTGATACAATTGTATATGGTAAAAGTGAGTCTGTTGCATTTTACTGGTCACTAGAGCCTCGTGCATCTATGAAAATTAGCTTGGATCAAAATTCAAGCATTAAAGCCAGCTTTATGCAAAACAAACAATTCATTCATTTAGCTTCATTATCCGCATCAACTCTACCTACAGATTTATGGGTTCCGTGTAGTGATGTTGTTAAACCGCAAATGGGGAGACAATATGCTGTGGGATATTTCAGAAATTTTTTTAAAGATCATTATGAAACCTCTGTTGAAGCATATTATAAAAAACTTTTTAATTTAATTGAATACGCTGATGGAGCCCTTCCGGGAGATGATGTCGCTGATAATGCCGATAACTATTTTATTTTTGGCGACGGATATTCTTATGGATTAGAGTTTTTCCTTAAAAAACGTACCGGAAGATTTACAGGTTGGATTGGATATACATGGTCAAAAACTGAGAGAACTTTCCCTGATGTTGATAACGGTGAACCTTTCCCAGCAAAATATGACAGAAGACATGATTTATCCTTAACATCTTCCTATCAAATAAATGAAAAATGGTCAGCTTCTATGGTTTTTGTTTATGCCACCGGTAATACAACTACCCTACCTATAGGAAGATATATGATTGATGGGGAAATTATTAACGAATATGGACGCAGAAACTCCTACAGAATGGATCCTTATCATCGCCTTGATATATCAGTAACTTATATAAATAAAAAAACAGACAGGTGGGAATCTTCATGGAATTTTTCTGTTTACAATGTTTACAACAGGAAAAATCCTTTCTTCATTTACTTTTACCGTTCCGGAACTGTTACAGACGGAACATATATAAACTATGCAAAACAAGTTTCTTTATTCCCGATTTTACCGGCAATAACTTGGAATTTTAAATTTTAAATACCATGAAAAGATTATTAAATTTTTCGACGTTAACATTAATTATATCATTTCTGATATTGATTGGGGGATGTGAAAAAGATATTAGTGTTGATTTGCCGCGTGCCGATGAAAAAATTACTGTAGAAGCTTTTATTGAGCCGGATAGTTTTGCTGTTGTTTTCATAACTAAGAATGCTTCTTATTTCGATCCTGTTGATACTATTGCCGTGGCAAATTCAATTATTAAAGGGAATCAAGCTTTAGTAATTGTAGATGACGGTAATAATATTGACACATTAATTCCTGCAATATTTCCAAGATGGCCTTATCACGGATATAAAGGTACAAAAATTAAAGGTCAGGAAAACGGCATATATAATTTAAAAGTTTTTTGGAATAATCACGAATATTTTGCCACAACTTCAATACCGAAAATAATCCCAATAGATTCAATTAAATTTGATAAATTTAGTTTTAATGATTCTCTGGGATTTTTTAATATTTTCTGGAAAGACCCAATTGAAATTGGGAATTATTATTCCGTAACAGTTCGAAATCACAAGCGTCATCAATGGTTTTACAGACCGTTTTTTGGGATTCATATTTTAGACGATAAAATTGACAATAATTCGACAATGTTTTACGGGCCAATTTCACAAGGATATGAAAGAAATGCATATTATAATGACTTCATGGATAATCTTGAAAACATTGAATTTGTTGACATTTTGGCATATAGAATCGGAGATACAATTTCTATTAAGCTTTCAACAATGGACAAAATGTCATTTCAGTTTTGGAGTTCGTGGTACAGAAATCTTATAACTGCCGGAAATCCTTTTGCCAATCCCGCATCAGTAAAGTCGAATATTCAGGGCGACCCTGCTAATGGATACTGGATTGGCTATGGGTCATACATTTCAAAAATTCATATTGTTTCTAAAGACAGTATTGAAGTTTTACCGTAATTTATAATTTCGACTTTCAGTACATTGATTTTGAATATTTAAATACTTAATGTTATTTAAACTAAAAAATTTATTTTGTTTTTAGGCAAACATTTTGATATATTTACGGTTTAAATCAAAATTTTTAAATTATGCTCAAGAATATTATTATTATTTTAAGCTTACTTATTGGCCAGCAAATTTTTTCGCAAGAATTACAAACTAAATGGTTTTATTCAATTAACAGAGCTGATGACGGTTCATTTATCCTGAACTTAAAAGCCGAAATTCCAGATATATATTACATGTATGGAATGAATATTAAAGAAGGACCTCTACCATTGGAATTTAGTTTTGAAAATGCCGAAAATTTCCTTATAGAATACAATTTTTCAGAAATTACAGTTCCCAAAAAAGTTTTCGATGATGTATTTGGTGTTGAAGTAAGTACTTATCATGGTTTAGCCGAATTCCAGTGTAAATTTATTCCAAAGGAAAATATTAGCTCTTTGAATCTAATAATTGATGGACAATTATGCAACAAAAAAGATGGATCATGTTTTCCTTTGCGAAAAGAAATTAAAGTAAACTTTTAAATTAATATAAAAAATGAGTGAAAAGGTAAAATGTTTGATTATTGGCAGTGGTCCCGCAGGATATACAGCTGCCATTTATGCTGCAAGAGCTAATCTTAATCCTGTTGTTTACGAAGGATTACAACCTGGCGGACAACTTACAACAACAACTGAAATTGAGAACTTTCCGGGGTTTCCCGAAGGAATTACCGGCCCTGAATTGATGGACAGAATGAAAGCTCAAGCTCAAAGATTTGGCACTGATGTTCGTTTTGGATACATTACCAAAGTTGATTTTTCCGGATATCCTTTAAAAGTAACAGCAGATCACACACACGAAATCGAAGCAGAATCTGTTATTATTGCAACAGGAGCTACAGCTAAATATTTAGGACTCGAATCCGAAGAAAAATACAGAGGATTAGGAGTTTCGGCATGTGCTACTTGTGACGGATTTTTCTATCGTGATAAAGATGTTGCAGTTGTTGGTGGTGGAGATACTGCTTGCGAAGAAGCTTCATACTTGGCCGGATTGTGTAAAAAAGTTTACATGATCGTTCGTCGAGATGAATTGAGAGCATCTAAAGTAATGCAAAAAAGAGTATTAACCAATCCCAAAATAGAAATTCTCTGGAATCACAATACAGTTGAAATACTCGGAGATAAAAGTGGAGTTACAGGAGCAAGACTTATAAACAATAAAACCAACGAAGAAAAAATAATCAATATTCATGGATTTTTCCTTGCTATCGGACATACTCCAAACACTGATATTTTCAAAGAATATCTGCAAACAGACAAAAATGGATATATAATTACCGAAAAAGGAAGCACAAAAACTAACATACCGGGAGTATTTGCTGCAGGTGATGTTCAGGATCCAAAATATAGACAAGGAGTAACTGCTGCAGGTTCAGGTTGCATGGCAGCAAAAGACGCAGAAACATTTCTAGCTGAAAAAGAATAACAAAAGCCGGAATTTTTCCGGTTTTTCTTTTTATTATGGAAAAAAAAGAAAGATATAGAAAAGTATTAGATTGGTTTAGCAAAAATATCTTTATGGCTGAAACAGAATTGATGTTTGAAAATCCGTTTCAACTGCTTGTTGCTGTAATTTTATCAGCTCAATGTACCGACAAAAGAGTAAATCAAATTACCCGAGAACTATTCAGAAATTATCCTGATGCAAAATCAATGAGTTTGGCAAGTGCGGAAGAAATTTTTGAGATAATAAAATCTTGCTCATATCCTAACAACAAAGCAAAATACCTTGCCGAAACATCCAGACTTATTTATGAAAAATATAATGGATTTGTCCCCAACGATTATGACGAATTAAGAAAATTACCGGGAGTGGGAAGAAAAACAGCCCATGTTATTCAGGCAGTTTTATTTAATGAACCTAAAATGCCCGTTGACACACATGTTTTCCGAGTGGCAAATCGAATTGGGCTAACAACCAATGCAAAAACACCTCTTCAAGTTGAAAAGCAACTAGTTAAATTTATTCCGAAACAAGATATTCCTAAAGCCCATCACTGGTTAATTCTTCATGGAAGATATATTTGCACTGCCCGAAATCCTAAATGTTTAAATTGCGGCATTTCACAATTTTGTGAATTTTATCAACAAAATGATAAATGATGGTAATTTTTAAACTATTAGTATTTATTTTTGTACACGAAAATAAATTGTATGGAAAAGAGTATTAAGGTTCACGTAAAGGATGTACTTCAAAAACTTTACAATGTTGATCCTGATGATTTGAATATAGAGATTGAAAAAACCCGTGAAGGTTTTGAAGGAGATTTTACTCTGGTAGTTTTTCCTTTCCTCAAATACAGTAAAAAAACTCCAGAACAAACGGCCAAAGAAATCGGGGCATATTTACGATCCAAAATGCCAGAAATTGCCTCATATAATGTTATTAAAGGTTTTTTGAACCTTGTGATGACCCAAGAATACTGGATTGATGAACTAAATTATCTCATTTATACCGATTTTTCTTTTTTCAAGAATTCCGGTAAAAACATAATGATAGAATTTTCATCTCCAAATACAAATAAACCGCTTCATCTTGGTCATATCAGAAACAATTTATTAGGAGACAGCATCTCGAGATTAATTGCAGAAACAGGAAACAATGTTATTAAAGTTAATCTTATTAATGATAGGGGGATACACATTTGTAAGTCAATGTTGGCCTGGCAAAAGTGGAAAAAAGATCTAAATCCCGAAAATACAGGCAAAAAAGGCGATAAACTTGTTGGAGACTTTTATGTGCTTTTCGAAAATGAATATAAAAAGCAAATTCAGGAATTAATTGATCAAGGTTTAACAAAAGAAGAAGCGGAAAATGCCCCTCTAATGCAAGAGGCTCGTGAAATGCTTCGAAAATGGGAAAGTAACGATCCCGAAATTATGAAAATCTGGGAAATAATGAATTCGTGGGTTTATGCCGGATTTGCAAAAACATATTCGGATTTGGGAATTACTTTCGATAAAGTTTACTACGAGTCACAAACATATTTATTAGGCAAAGAAATAGTTGAAAAAGGTCTTGAAAAGGGTATTTTTTATCGCGAAGCCGATAATTCTGTTTGGATAGATTTATCCAACGAAGGTCTGGATAAAAAATTATTGTTACGCAGCGACGGTACCACGGTTTATATGACTCAAGATCTCGGAACAGCAGTACAAAGATTTCAGGAATTTAACCCCGACTTAATAATTTATGTCGTTGGTAACGAGCAAGAGTATCATTTTAAAGTACTTAAAAAAATATTAGAAAAACTTTATCCGGAGTATGCAGATAGAATTTTTCATTTATCTTACGGCATGGTAGAACTTCCTGAAGGTAAAATGAAATCACGCGAAGGAAAAGTCGTTGATGCTGATGATTTAATAGAAGAAATGATTCAAACTGCTACCGAAATTGCTAACGAAAATGGTAAAGTTAACAATCTCCCTGAAAAAGAAAAATCGAGAATTTTAAAAATTATTGCATTAGGAGCTCTTAAATATTATATTTTAAAAGTAGATCCAAAAAAACAAATTGTATTTAACCCTGCCGAGTCTATTGATTTTGCCGGAAACACAGGACCTTTCATTCAATATACTCATGCCAGAATTTGTTCCATTTTGCGAAAAGCAGATGAAATGAAAATAAAGTTCAAAGGCAAAATAAATTCCGAGACAGAGATAGTAACAAAAGAAATAAATTTAATTTCTTTACTTTCAGAATATGAATCTGTTTTAGTAAAAGCTGCCAAAAATTTCGATCCGGGTTCTATCGCTAATTATGTTTATAATTTAGCAAAGGAATTTAATCAATATTATCACGATTACACCATTCTCAAAGAACAAGATCCAAAAGTTTTGCAGTTGCGTTTAATGCTTTGTAAGCAAATAGCCGCAACTATCCAAAAATCAATGAATCTTTTGGGAATAGAAGTTCCTGAAGTTATGTAATCTTTAAATTTCTTTTATCCTTATTAGGAAAAATTCGTCCTTTTGTTCTCTACCAAATTTATCTTTCCCAGAAATATATGCTTTTATACTATCTTTCGAAATATTTTGATATACAATATATTGAGGATAATCGTTGGTGGCATTATGAAAATAATAAGTGCGATTTTCGGATTTCACCAATTCAAAATTTACAGAACCTGCAGTAACTAAATCTTCTGCAAAGCTGACGATGTAAAAAATCTTACCTTCGCTACTTTTTGAAATACACAAAAATTCTTCAAACAAAGTATCGTTATCAGCAATCATATAACCCTTGCCTTTTAGATTTCCATCCTTGTCTTGCTTCCATGATTCATAATAAACAAATTCAGGATTTATATCCTGCCAGTCTCCTAATAACCATGAAAAAGAATCAATAATTGAACTTGAATTTTTTGTTACATCTTGATTTTGATTTAAAGGCTCTTTTTTCCCTGAAAAATTACAGGAGAATACTAAAAGAATAATAAAAACAAAAACAAGATAACTAAATCTGAACTTCATAACCTTTAAAAGGGATTTCGATTCTAGAAAAACCTTCATTTTCGAGATAATTTTTAAAAAACTCAGCAGAAGTTTGTTCTCCGTGAACTAGAAAAAGTTTTTGCAATTTATCTTTATCCTGACATTTAATATATTCTGTCATTTCTTCATAATCTGCATGACCACTGAAAGATTCCAATTTTTTAATATCCGCTCGAATAATATGCTCTTCGCCAAAGATGGAAATTTTATCTAAGCCTTGTTGCAGACGAGCCCCTAAGGTAGTTGGGGCACAATAACCTACAAAAAGAATTGTATTTTTAGGATTATCTATACTATTGGCAATATGATGTTTTACTCTACCAGCTTCGGCCATTCCACTTGCGGAAATTATTACACAAGGGGATTTTCTGTCGTTTAACCTTTTAGATTCTACAATATCACGAACATAATGCAATGTTGGAAAATTAAACGGATATGGGTCATCTTTAAGGCTTTTAGTTAGTTCCTCATTAAAGCATTCGGGATGCATTTTAAAAACTTCGGTAATATTAACAGAAAGCGGGCTATCAACAAAAATATCTATTTGCGGTAAAATCCCTTGATTATACCAATTGTTCAAAGTATTTACAATTTCTTGAGTTCGTCCTACACTAAAAGAAGGGATTATTAACTTGCCTTGTTTTTCAATGCAGGTATATTTTACAATATCTAAAAGAGCGAATTCTGATTCATGTTGATTTTCGTGTTTCCTATCCCCGTAGGTAGATTCACAAATTAAAACATCTGCTTGTGGAAAAGCTGTCGGTGGTTTTAATATCTTATTTTTGGGACGTCCTATGTCGCCTGTATAGGCAATATTTATCATTCTGTCGTCTTCTTTTATAGTGATATATGCAACGGCACTGCCCAACATGTGACCACTGTTGACAAACTTTACAGTAATATTTTGATCTATTTTAAATTTTCTGTCGTAGGCTACACCTATAAACAATTTCATGGCTTTTACGGCATCATCGGCGGTGTATATTGGTTTTACAGGAGGCAATCCTTTTTTAGCAAGTTTTTTGTTATACCATTTTATATCATGTTCTTGTATATAACCACTATCAGCCAGCATTAATGAACACAAATTTCTGGTTGCATCGGTACAAATTACAGATCCCTCGAAACCTTGCTTAAATACGTAAGGAATAAGTCCGGAATGATCAATATGAGCATGTGTCAAAATTATATGATCAATTTCTTTTGGATCGAAACCTAAGTCTCGATTCAATTTATCTGTTTCCATTCCCTTCCCCTGAAACATTCCGCAATCCAGAAGAATTTTTTTTCCAAAAGAAGTTTCAATCAAGTGCTTACTTCCGGTTACTTCACCTGCTGCACCCAAAAAAGAAATTTTCATAAAAAGATTTTTAATTTTTATTTGATTTTAGTCTTTCCTGAAGAATTTGAAGAATATCAGAATTGTTTGTAATTTCAAAAATCAGCTTTAGTCCATCTTTACTTTCAATCTCAAATTTCAAATTTTTAAAACGTTCCGTTTTATTCATTAATGGTAGTGTGTTAAAATTTGAAATATCTTTGAAAAGTAAATTGGATTGTTTTCGAGCCGATGAAATTTTAAATTTTATTTTTGAATTAATAAATGAAAAAGGTTTAAAATAAGTATTCTTAAACTCAATAAACAATTCATTTTCAGTTACATAAATATC
>LUZK01000109.1 GCA_001603595.1 Bacteroidales bacterium Bact_19 | reverse complement strand
GTAGTTGTACCTTGATAGGAAAGTGCTTCGAAATCGGCAACTAACCATACCGCAATCCGTTGGCAACAACCTTAAGAAAGACAACTGAAACCAAACAATAAAATTTATGGAACAAAATCAACCTAAAATAATAAAAGTAAAAGAGTTGCTTACAAATGACAATTTGAAAATACCGAGTTATCAACGACCATATAAATGGACAACAAAAAATGTCAATCAACTTATTGACGATATCCTAATTCATAAGGGTAAATCGGAATATCGGTTGGGAACGCTTGTAATTCACAGACATTTTCAGAATAAAGAAAATAAAGAAATTTCAGAAGAAGAATATCAGAAAGACACTCAAAACAATAAAATTATTTTAGATATTGTTGATGGACAACAACGAACTATTACATTGACCCTAATTGCATTCGCAATGACTCAAAAACCAAACAAGACGATTGAGGAAGAAAAAGCGTTAAAGAGTTTTAATCCAAAATTATTGAATTTGTCCTTTGCTAACAACATTTCAAAAGCTAATATCCAAAAAAACTTCAAACAAATTGAAAGGCGAATTGCAGATTTTGACGAAAAAACAATTTGTTTTTTTTTAGAGAAATGTACATTGGTCGAAGTCGTTTTGAATGATATCTCAGAAGCATTTCAGTTTTTTGATTCCCAAAATTCAAGAGGTAAAGATCTTGAGCCACATGATTTATTAAAAGCTTTTCACTTGCGAGAAATGAATAATTTTTCAACAGAAGAAGAACGCAAAAAAACAGTTGAAAAGTGGGAAAGTATGGATACTGCAAAACTTTCAAAGCTTTTTTCTCAATATCTGTTCAGAATTAGAAATTGGAGTAGTGGACATTCTGCACGGTATTTCTCAAAAAATGATGTTGATGTTTTCAAAGGTGTAAGTCTCGACACAGAAGAAGATTACCCTTTTACAGCAATGCTTCGCATTGCTCACTTTTATGTTGAAGAATACAACCATTCAATTCATAGAAATATTAACAAACGAGAAATGATTTTCCCTTTTCAAATAGATGGAATTATAATAAACGGTAAACGATTTTTTGAAATGATAGAATATTATCAGATAATGATTGACAATGTGAAATCTAAAGAAATGAGTAAAAAATATCCTATTTTGAATATAATTAAAACTTATGAAGGAAGTTTTCGCACAGGAGACAAATATATTCGCAATTTATTCTATTGTGGATTAATTTACTACATAGATAGATTTAGAGAAAAAGATTTACCAAAAGCTATTGATAAAATTTTTGTTTGGGCGTATTCATT
This sequence comes from Bacteroidales bacterium Bact_19, assembly GCA_001603595.1. Lineage (GTDB taxonomy): Bacteria > Bacteroidota > Bacteroidia > Bacteroidales > ML635J-15 > Bact-19. The sequence goes on along the minus strand of LUZK01000109.1, from coordinate 12,946 downwards.
GCGTTTGAAGCTACAAGCAGTCGGACTTGATTCGGTTGATAATTATGCTCTCAATCAAGGAGAACATTCTCAAATACAATTATTCAAAAAAATTAAGGAAGCAATTAAACCCAGCGATATACTTAATATTCGTCTAGAAATTTTAAAAGAAATCAGGTCAAGTAAAACAGAAGAAATTGTTAAACAATTCAAGAAACTAAAATATTATGATGATCCTAAATCCTAAGATATTATGAATGATAAACAGCCGAAATATTACAGTATAAAAGAATTATTCAGTTCAGACGAATATGTAATTCCAATCTATCAAAGAAATTACGATTGGGAAGAAACTCATATAGCCCAGCTTATTCAGGATATTGTTGATTATATTGTTAAAAGTAAAAGCCATAATTCAGAAAGTAAACCTAGATATTACATTGGCTCGTTGATTGCCTACGAAAGAAAATTAGAAGGTAGTGTTATCTATGAAATTATTGATGGTCAACAACGCTTAACAACATTGACCTTATTACTAATTGTAATCAAAAATGAGTATCCACAGATTAATTTATCTTGGTACAAAAAGCTTAATCTATCTTTCGATAGTCGTAAAGTTGCCTCAAACACACTTTCTTATCTTTTTAACGGCATAGGTTTAGAAAATAAGGAATGTAATGTTGCTATTCAACAAGGTTATAATGATGCGAAAAAATCATTAGCAAAAATTTTGACTGACAATAAATTTAAATTATCTATTGATGAATTTTGTAATTATTTTTTTGAAAAGGTTACAATCTTACGCATTTTAGTTCCAGAAGATACAGACTTGAATCACTATTTTGAAATAATGAATAGTCGTGGCGAGCAATTAGAAAAACACGAAATCTTAAAAGCAAAAATGCTTGAAGTTTTGGAAGACGACAATTTGAAATATGCTTTCAACTTGATTTGGGAAGCTGCTTCAAATATGGAAAAATATGTTCAATATGGATTTTCTGTTAATCAAAGAAACAAGATTTTTGGAGATGAGTGGAACAATTTAGTCGACAAATGCCTTGTTTATGACACACTAAAGATTGCAGAAGATAATCAAACTACAGAAGAAACTCTTACAATAAGCCAACTTCTTGAAAAAGAATCAAAACCAATTTCTGATAATTCGAGCACTACAGACGAAAGCCCCGATAGATTTAATACGATTATCAATTTTGCAAACTTCCTACTTCATATTTTAAGGATACAAACAAAATCAGATGTTCCATTAGACGACAAACAACTATTAGAATTATTTGACCCTTTTTTGAAAAATGAGGATAAAATAGAATTTGTAAAACAATTCGGTTACAATTTATTGAAAGGCAAATTTTATTTTGATAAGTATATCATAAAAAGAGAGTTTGCAAAAGGGTCAGACCATTGGAGTTTAAAACGTCTGAAATGCTATGATGGAAACAAAGTTAGTTATGTAAATACTTTTGATGCAGACAATGCAGAAACCAATGAGGGTATAAATAGAGAAATATTAATGTTACAATCAATGTTTCATGTTTCAAATCCGACTTTGGTTTACAAACATTGGTTAAACGCTTCGTTGAAATTTGTTTTAGAATATTCGGGAACTAATTTGGCAAACGATTACAAAACATATCTTGAAAATCTTGCAAAAGCATTCTTATACGACAGATATTTAGCAAAGTATCCAAAAGATTTTTTTGAAATAATTTATACTAACGAAGGAAAACAGAAAAATACCAAAACAGATATTGACATAAATAAACTTCATCAAGGGACGGCAGTAGAAAATTTTATTTTCAACTACCTTGATTATTTGTTGTGGCAAGATTACAGAACTGACAAAAACTATTTTAAAATCAATAATTTACAACCATTTATAGATAATCGTGTTAAAGACTTTGAATACACATTTAGAAGTTCGGTTGAGCATTATTATCCGCAACACCCAATTGACGAAAATTTAATTTTAAAAGGCAAAGATGCTGTATGGTCGGACAATTTCGGAAATTTATGTCTGATTAGCGGTAGTAAAAATTCACGTTTGAGTAATTTTATGCCAGCCGCAAAAAAAGAATATTACACAGGAAGCCCAACAATAGATAGCATAAAGCAACGAATTATGATGGAGTATGAGGCATGGAGTATAAAAGAAATAAAAGAACACGGCGATAAAATGATTGAATTACTGACAAAATAAAAAGGGCAGTTGCCAACAAAGTGTAAATGCCATAAGGGTTTAAGAGATTTGCAAAGGTCAGAAGGCCGCTTTAACTTTTCGTGTAACTTGATAGGAAATCACTCGCAATCCCTTACGGCACTTACACTCGACCGTTAGCTGCAAGCGAAAAAAAAGACTACAGAATATAACATTTTTATTGAATGAGGATACGTAATATTAAACTTTAAATTTTGAGAATTATGGAGAAAAGGAAGTTCATTACATTAAAAACTGGGAGGAATACATATAGAAAAATTGACTTTGATGACATATTGATTATCAAAGCTAATGGAGCATATTTTGACGTTTTTTGCAGCAAAGACAAATTTACAGTATCTGGCAAAACTTTCGAAAAATTGGAGGAAGAATTAAAAAATACAGAATTGGTTCGGATTAATCGTAGCTGCATAGTAAATACAAAAAAATGTGTGGAATTAAAAGACTGTGCGTGCCCTGAAATTAAATTAATCAACAACGCAGTTATAAAACCCATTACAATGAATTTGACTAAGCTGAAAAACATTTTTAATATTGAAAGCTGAATTATTTAGAAAAACTTATTAAAATTATTAGTAAATTATGGAATTTTAAAAGAACAAAAATAGCATTTCATGCTTCAAACTGCAGGTTTCACAAAATAAATACTGATATTCACAAAACAAACACTTCTTACGCATTAATTTTGCAGTTCTATTTTTATTTTTGTATTGTGATTTATTCTTATTTTGTTTAATTAAAAACTATTGGTTATGAAAAAAGAAAGAAAAAAAAGTGAAATTTCTGAAGAAATTATCATTGTAAAGAAAGGTCTTGCTTTGTTAAAAGGTGGTGACGAAGGCGGTGGTACAACACCCCCTCCGATTAAAAAGCCTGGATGTGCTTGCACTCCTCCAGCAATTGCAACCTACTGCGACAATGCTTCTTAATTAAAAAAAACGAAACACCTTGATATTACTGAAAATTTTAGTAACTAAAGGTGTTTTTCTTTAAATAATAAAAAATGGTTAAACTTTCAAAATACAATATAGACTTAGGCAATAATTGTTACTACAATTCACTACACGACACTATTATAGTAGATGCAAAGCGAACATTAGATTCTATTTCTGCTGGTAAAGGAGCAAAACTTGATGATAATGTTAAACAAGTTCTTTTTAATAATGGGTTTATTGTTACAGACGAATTCGATGAGCTAGGAGCTGTGGAATATATTCATAATAAAGAAAAATTCAATACAAATCATGCAAGCTTAATTATTTATCCTTCCATGAAATGCAATTTTAATTGTTATTATTGCTTTGAAAAAAACAAGAATTCTGTTATGACAACTGGGAACGCAATTCTATTTAGTAATTTTTTAGTAAAATTCGCAGAACGTTCTAGACTATCTAAGATGTCGTTAAGATGGAGTGGCGGAGAACCTTTGTTAGCCTGGGAAAAGATAAAATTGATTTTGGATAATGTAAAAGTTGGGATTTCTAGTGATGTAAAGATTCTTAATACAATTGCTACTAATGGGTATCTGCTGAATAAAAACACAATACACGACATGGTCAATTATGATTTCCAGAATGTAACAGTGACTTTAGATGGCCCAAAAGAAATTCATGATTTAAGTCGTAAAACAATTAATGGCAAGCCAACATTTAGCAGAATTGTGAGTAACATTGAATATTTATGCAATTATCTTCCTACAACTATTAGAATTAACATTGACATTAGGAATAAGGATTGTTTTGAATCTCTATTAAAACAACTAAGCAAATATAAAATAGCTAATAGAGAAGTTGAGCTATTTTGTAAGCCTATTATACCATGCTGGGACTGTGTTAAAGCCTCAAGTATGTTCGATATGATAAGCTTTTTTGAAATAGAAAAAGAGTTTATAAAGGTAGCTAAAGAGTTTGGTTTCAAATATTCATTTCATCCAAATCTAAGAGCTGGCATAAGATGCCCATTTTATCATATTAATTCATTTATGATTGATGCAGAACTATATGTTTACAAGTGTTCGTTATTAGTGGGGGAAAAAGATGAGTCAATTGGAAGAGTTACTGAAGATAAGCAAATTACCATTTGCGAAGTTGATAAATACTATAAAGCCGTTAACCTTAGTCCAATTAATATTGTAGAATGCAAAGAGTGTTCGATCCTGCCTTTATGTTATGGCAAATGCCCAATTTTATGGAAGAATTCTGAGTACATGGATAATGAAGGATGCATTCCTGAAAAAGGAACAATTATTGAAAAAATAAAATATCTATATAATGTTTAAATCGTCTATCTACAATATTTTATTGCCATATTCGAATGGTTATTTGGCATATAATACATTTACATGCGCAATGTTATTCTTGAAACAGACAATTTATGAAAGAGTTTCAGAAATTTTAATTAATCCAAATCTTTATGATAAAGAAGAATATTTCAAAATTTTGAAGGATAATGGGTTTATTATAGACAAAACAATTGAAGAACTTAATCTGATATACACTCAACATGATAAAGTAAAGGTCTCAAATAAATTCCTAGCATTACAGATTATTCCTAATCTTGACTGCAATTTTTGTTGTAACTATTGTTTTGAAAATAAGAGAAGCGAGTATCTTCGAGGGCAGGATTTAATAAAAGTAGAACGTTTTCTCAGAAAAAAGGCTCTTCAAGTTGAAGCTGCTCGAGTTACATGGATGGGAGGCGAGCCTTTGCTATCATGGGATGAAATAAAATTACTATCTGAACCTCTGTTGGAAATATCCGATTACCAAGCATTATTAATTACAAACGGCTATGGATTTACTGATGATATTATTAATGAATTGAGTGACTATAAGATTCTTGAAATTCAAATAACTCTTGACGGATTCTCAAACATACATAATAAAAGGAGAAATTGCAAAAAACCGATTGACTCATATTCTATTATTAAAACAAACATTGACAAAATTATTCGTAAATATGGCAATAAAATTAAACTAACAATAAATACAAATCTTGATTATTTGAATATTGATTCCTATTTTGAATTGATAGACGATCTGTTAATTTATAAGAAATATATTAATATAAGTATCTCGAGAACATGCTACAAATCTTCTAACAAGGAAATTCCATTAAAGAAATTTTTGTCGCTACAAAAGAGTTTTTATTCTAAAATTTCAAAAATGGGGTTTTTATGTAACGTGGAATATCTTCCTTCAGAATACCAGTATATTGGGTGTTTTTGTGAAATGCAAAATGGATTTATAATAGGGCAAGATTCTTGTATTTATAAATGTCTACTACAACATAATGACGGCAAGAATATTGGCACAATACTTGACAACGGGGAGGTGGTATACATTCTGAATAATGAGTCGGAATTCTGGCATAATTATTCTATAAAGTTCAAGGAAAACTGTAAAGTTTGTAGCTACTTGCCCATTTGTATGGGTGGATGCCCTCTAAATAGTGATGAAAGCCAATGTGAAGTAATTAGAGAAAGAATTGATAATCGCATAGTTTTAGCATATGAAAAAGATTAATTTTTTATTAGTAATGGTTATAATAAGTTGTCACTTATTTGCAATAAGGCCTGATAGTACGTATCATGTTACTCCAAATCATTATGGACTCAAATACCGTGAATGTTATTTTTACACTGAAGATAGCGTGCGGCTTGTTGGATGGTTAATCCCTGCACAGAAAAAGGTTGAATTAGATAGTATGCAACTACCTGCGTTTTATAATAATCCAATTAATAACCAGTATAATATTTGTGACTATTTACCTAAGCCGACTATTATTATTTGTGATGGAGATGGGGGCAATATGAGTTACACAATTTGGATGGCAAATGAATTCGTGGGTTATGGGTTTAACGTATTTATGTTTGACTGGCGTGGTTTTGGGAAAAGTCAGGGTTGGGAAATCGACGAAAGATTATTAGTCCTTCCTGAATTTTTAAAAGATTATCAGGCAGCAATTAATTTTGTTACATTGTTACCAGAAGTCGATTCAGACAGAATTTGTCTTTATGGGTTTTCAACGGGTTTTTATTTATCATTTGCGATGGCAGTTACGAATAAAAATGTAAAGTGTATCGCAGGTAGAGGATTGATAACTACTGCTAAAGATCTGAAGGATTGCCTTAGTACTGTTAAAGACACTACTCAAATTATTATACCAAGCAATTATCCAGAAAATCTTTATCCTTTAAATTGTGCAACTGAACTAACTGTACCAATATTTATTATTGTCGGGGAAAACGATGAAAGGACACCAGTTTGGATGTCAGAAATGGTGTTTTCAAAAATTCAGTCAAAAAAAGTTCTTGTAGTTTACCCTCAAGAAGATCATTGCAGTATTGAGGTAAATTTAAGACTCTCTGTATTTAAAGAAATTGCAAATTTCTTTATGGTTTCCCTTGATCAAAAGCAAGTCGACTGAAGTAATAAATTGTAATGGGCAACGTGTCATTTCCCCACTACCAACAACTCGACGCCATGGATTGCGGGGCTACTTGCTTGCGTATGATTGCAAAATATTACGGCAAATCTTACTCATCACAAACACTTAGACAGCGTTCTTATATTACTCGTGAGGGCGTTTCGCTTTTGGGGATAAGTGATGCTGCCGAAAGTATTGGTATGCGAACAATGGGAGTAAAAACTACACTAGAAAATTTAGAAAAAGAGAAAGTTACACCATTTATCGCACACTGGAACCAAAACCATTTTGTTGTTGTTTATAAGATTGATAAAAATAAAGTTTATGTTGCAGATCCAGGTGCTTCAAAAATTACTTACACAAAACAAGAATTTATAAAACATTGGGCAAGTACAGAAAAAGATGGCAATAAACAAGGTATTGCATTATTGCTCGAACCTACACCTGCTTTTTACGAAAATCAAGATGAGAAGCAAAGTCGCACAAGTTTTAAATTCTTACTCAATTATTTAAAGCCTCATAAAAAGCTTATTGGGCAATTGATTTTAAGTTTGATTTTTGGTTCTCTTATACAATTAATATTTCCATTCTTAACTCAAAGCATTGTCGATTTTGGTATTACTAACAACAATCTATCCTTTATTACCCTTGTGCTTGTAGCTCAAATGGTTTTGTTTGTAAGTCGAATGTCGGTTGATTTTATTCGTTCATGGATAATGTTGCATATCAGCACAAGAATAAACATCTCGCTCATTTCCGATTTCCTTATTAAACTAATGAAACTGCCAATAGGTTTTTTCGATACAAAAATGACAGGTGATTTATTGCAACGCATTGGAGATCATAATCGTATCGAAAATTTTCTAACCGGACAAAGCCTCAACACATTGTTTTCGTTTGTAAATCTAATAATTTTTGGAGCTGTTTTGGCTTATTATTCGCTCACAATATTTTTAGTATTTTTAATTGGTTCAGCTCTTTACATTGGTTGGATATATCTTTTTATGAAAAAACGGCGTGAACTTGATCATAAGCGATTTAGAGAAGCATCTGCTGAGCAAAGTAACAAAATACAGCTAATACAAGCCATGCAAGAAATTAAGTTGCAAAATGCCGAAAAACAAATGCGTTGGGAATGGGAAAGAATACAAGTGCGTTTGTTCAAAGTAAGTATAAAAGGGCTTGCTTTAAGTCAATATCAAAGTTTAGGAACAGTTTTTATCAACGAAAGCAAAAATCTTATAATTACCTTTCTGTCAGCATATTTTGTTGTAAAAGGTAATTTAACTTTGGGTATGATGTTGGCAATTCAATATATTATTGGGCAGTTAAATTCTCCTGTTTCGCAAATTATTGGCTTTGTACAGTCTTGGCAAGATGCAAAAATAAGTATGGAGCGTTTAGGCGAAATTCACAATAAGGAAGATGAAGAAAATCCTAACGAACAAAAAATCAACACATTACCTGAAGATAAGTCTTTAAAAATAGAGAATATCGAATTTCAATACACACCGCCTCATAGCGAAATTGTTCTCAAAGATGTTAGTCTCAAAATTCCTGAAAATAAAATAACTGCAATTGTTGGAACAAGCGGAAGCGGAAAAACAACTCTTGTAAAGTTATTGTTGGGATTTTACGGACATTACAAAGGCGATATTTTGCTTGGCGAAAATCAACTTAAAAACTATTCGCAGGAGTGGTGGCGAAGCCAAGTTGGTGCAGTGATGCAAGATAGTTTTATTTTTAATGACACTATTGCAAAAAATATTGCAGTTGGTCAGGAAAGCATTGATAATCAAAGACTTGTAGAAGCCGTTAAAGTAGCAAATATTCGAGAATTTATCGAAACGTTACCTCTTGGTTACAATACAAAAATCGGAAGCGAAGGAAACGGATTAAGTCAAGGACAAAAGCAACGAATACTTATTGCCAGAGCCGTTTATAAAAACCCTCAATATTTGTTTTTCGACGAAGCTACAAATGCCCTCGATGCCAACAACGAAAGAATAATTATGGACAACCTTAATAAATTTTTCAAAGGTAGAACAGTTGTTATTGTTGCTCACAGACTTAGTACAGTAAAGAATGCCGATCAAATTGTTGTTGTCGAAAAAGGTGAAATTGTAGAAACTGGAACTCACGAACAATTGACAAATTTACGGGGAGTGTATTTTGAATTAGTTAAAAATCAATTGGAACTAGGGAATTAGTGTAAGCTGTCAGACAAAGTATATGATAGAATCCGAAGAAATAAATAAAATAGAAATTCGTAGCGAAGAATATCAAGAGGTACTTGGGGCATCTCCTAGTTGGTTATTGCGTGCAGGCATAACAGTAATTTTACTTGTGATTGTTATATTGTTAATTGGTTCTTGGTTTTTCAAATATCCCGATGTGCTTAATTCTCAGATTGTAATTTTAACCGAAAATCCACCTGTACAACTAAAAGCCTATTCGAGCGGCAAGCTCACACACATATTTTATTCAGAAAATCAAAGTGTACAGAAAGATTCTATTGTCGCCGTTATTGAAAACACAGCCAATTTAAACGACATTTTTCTGATTAGTTCAATTCTTGATACATTATCTGAGGTGAAATATTTCCCCGAGAGTATCGGTGTAAATCTTGGAGAGCTTCAGCAATCATGGTCTGGATTAGTAAGAATTATTTCTTCGTACAGAAATTTTACAGAACTCGATTTTTATGAACAGAAAAACGAATCCTTAGCAAGTCAAATTAACTATCACAACAAGTATTATTCAGGTTTGCTCGTCCAAATAAAAATAATGGAAAAAGAAAATGATCTTAGTCTTATTCAATTTGAAAGAGATAAGTCTTTATATCAGGACGGTGTAATTGCCAAGGTAGATTTTGAAAAATCCGAACAGACATATTTGCAGCAGAAGCGCAGTTATGAAAGTTCAAAGACTTCAATAATCAGTACGCAAATGCAAATAAATCAATTAAGGCAACAAATACTTGACAACAATATCCAAAAAGCAAATGAGCTAAAGACTTATGAAATTCAGATTGAAGAAACTTTGCAAGGGTTTAAAAGCCAACTTGCAAAATGGAAACAGTCATACCTGATAGTTTCCCCTATTGATGGGAAGGTCAGTTTCAATAAAATCTGGTTTGAGAATCAGTCTATTTCTGCAGGCGACCTTGTTGTTACAATCATTCCAAAAGAAGAAATGCGAATAATTGGAAAAGCAGATATTCCATCAACTGGAATTGGCAAAGTAAAGTCTGGTCAAACAGTAAACATTAAACTTGACAATTATCCTTACATGGAGTTTGGAATGATAAAAGCTAAAATTAAGAACATTAGTTTAGTGCCTATAACAACTGAACAAGGAATATTTTACACAGCCGAAATTGAGCTTAACGATTCTATTCTCACAACCAACTACAACAAATCTATTCCATTTTCGCAAAACATGACGGGAATAGCCGAAATAATAACTGATGATGTTCGTCTTTTAGAAAGGTTTCTCAACCCTTTAAGGTCGATTTGGAAGGAGAGTGTGAAATGAAAGAAGACGTTGAAAAGAAATAAAAAAGTTTAATATTACGTATTATAAAATGAGAAAACTCTTGATATGACTAAAATCGCCAGCAGCTAACAGCACCTAAATGTCATGCGGGGTACATCGGTAGCCGAAACGGTATCGCCAATAATAACAATCGCCAAATTTAGATTTGTTATTGTGTTTAAATTTGTAAAAATTATCCTTTTTAATTAAAATACAATTAGTAAATTTGGCTCGTGGGAACTTTGACAGTGATGGTTCATTGAAATCCCGCACAACACTTAGCTGCGGGGCGTTACCAACAAGGCGAAAAAAATGGAGCATACTAAATGATCAAAGAAAAACCATATAAAATGATTAAAGATGGAATGACAAAAATATTGATATTAGTACTTTTGACATCGACTTTTTCTTCTTGTAAAATTGCTCATAGCCTGATTGAATTGAATAAAAAAAAGGCAAAAGTATATTCGTTTAAGTTTGAGAACAAAGACATAAAATATATTCCATTGCATCATATTGGGAAAAATGAATTCTATGAGAATCTAAAAAGTAAAGTTGTTGATTTTAAAACAGCAGGATACATTGTCTTTTTTGAGCAAATTAGCACAGAATTCACAACTGATTCACTTTTAAAAGATACAATTAGGAGAAAAGTGAGAAAAATTAAAGGTTTTAGTGGGACTTACAAAGAAGCAACTGAAGATACGTATTTTAAGAAATATGTTCAACAACCATCATATCAGGATTTGGGTGTTGACAGTAACGATATAAGAGCAGATGTCGATTATTTGCAATTTATCAATGAATGGGAGAAAGTCAATGGAGTAATTATTTTAGATAGTGTTGATTTTAATACTTCTTTCAATGAGAAATTTAATAAGGGTGTATTTTATACAAACAAGCAATATAAGAGAATTGTAATTGACTTTAGAAATGACTTTTTAATAAACAAGATTAAAGCCAATGATAACAAAAAAATACTGATACTATACGGTGAGGGTCATCGAAAAAATTTTAAGAAAAAGTTGAAAAATCAACGTAGTGAAAACAAAACTTTGAGTTTAATGCCTAAAAATAACTAAATCAATAAAATCATGAAAACATTTGGAGTATTAACAATCTTGCTTATTATTGCAGTATCGCAAGTTCAAGCACAAGGATTAGTAATTAAGAGTAAACAAAATCAGGAAGCGACAACAGATTATACCGTTGGTTGTGGAAGTAACGACTTTATGAAACACTTAGATAGTAAAATATCTGGATATTATGATTTTGCAAATAAGTCAATGACGGAAATCGTAAAAAACGCATCCAATGAAAACTACTCAAAATCTGTGGATAGTATATTTGTCATTCCTGTAGTTTTTCATATCGTCTATAATAATGGTTTTGAAAACATTCCAGACTCTGTAATTCAAAATCAGATTACTGTGTTGAATAATAGTTATAGAAGAATGAATTCTGACACAACAAATCTTCGACCGATATTTCAAAATATTGTTGGAGATGCCAAAATAGAGTTTGTACTTGCACAAACTGACCCAGAGGGAAATCCCACAACAGGAATTACAAGAACATATTCAGAGGTAGAGTATTTCGGAGGTATTTTACCTTATGGCTCTGGGCAAAATCAAGAAATTACTGATTGGGTAAATGATAGTTTATTTTATAATTTATTTAGGATTACAAATGACACATTAGGCGGTATAAATCCTTGGGATACTGATAAATATTTAAATGTATGGGTTGGAGATTTAAGAATTTTTGAACCCCAATTTAACAACTATGAGGAAATTGTTTACTTTGGACTATCAACACCACCAATTGATCATCATAATTGGCCTGATTCCGTTTTAGATGTTGTGAACATTTATGAGCAGGGTGTAATTTTACACTATATAAATGTAGGTGCCAATAATCCAAACTCGTTTGCTTCACCATATAATGCATATAATGGACTCGTCACGACTGGAAAATTGCTAGTGCATGAAGTTGGTCATTTCTTAGGTTTGCGACATATTTGGGGCGATGGAGATTGTAGTGTTGATGATTTTATATACGATACGCCTAATGGGAATGCTGCCAGTCAATGGAATTGTGATAAAACTCGCAATACTTGTGTAGATGACATTTTTGGAATAGACCTCCCTGATATGGTAGAAAATTATATGGATTACTCTAGTGGTAATTGTCAAAATTCATTTACGATTGGTCAAATTGAGGTAATGCAATATGTGTTAAATTATTATCGTCCTGATATTGCTAATATTGAAGTAATCAATAATATTGTTGACAATCAATTTTATATGGATATTCAGGTTTACCCAAACCCAACAACCGGAGTAGTAACGGTAATATCATAATCAGATATTAAGGATATGCAAATTAATATTCGCAACATTGAAGGTAAATTATTGAAAAATAATTTTTCTATTAATGGTAATATAATCAACATAGAAATTGACGGCAATATTGGAATCTATTTTATGGAAATTTTATCTCAAAATAAAAGAGCCACATTTAGAATTGTAAAAATGTAAAAAATAGAATTTGATGGTTTTTCTCACGATAGGACTAATTAATTGAGTATTATGATAAACGCCCAGTTGGTAACATGCGGTATATTTTATTGCCGAGTTAGTGCTGAAATCAAAGGTTGTGGCTCGCTTCAAACTTCATCGTGGCTTGACAGTGAGGTGCTCCGAAATGCCCGCCAGCTTTTAGCCTCAGCCGTTATAGTGCATATTAAAATGAAGACACTTATCAAAG
>LUZK01000181.1 GCA_001603595.1 Bacteroidales bacterium Bact_19 | reverse complement strand
AGGGAGTGGTTGCTCAAACAGTTTATCCACGGGTCAGAATATTGCTCTTAGAGCAAGAGACTATGTAATTATTAATGGAGACTTTACCGTACCGGTAGGCACTCAATTATATATTGATTGTAATAATCCTTGTTATTAATTTAAAACGATTTAAGTATTATGAAAATTATAAAAAAAGTATTTTTCCTTTTTCTTTATGCATTAATGTTTTTAGGATGTCAAAGACATCGTGTTCCTGAAGGAGAATATTCTTTTGAATGGACTATCGTTACCGAAGATAATATAACCTTTAATTCTTGTCCATCGAACAATGTTTATATGAGTGTGTTGGAATCGAATAAAGCCTATATTTTATTATCCAATAGTGATACTTTGTACAGAGACGGAAAACATGTTTTGGGAACATTTAAGGAAAGAGGAGGACTTAGTTGTCATGGCAACAATAGATTCTTTGGAGATATGCATTTAACGGGAACAATTAGAAAAGAAAATGGGATTCATTACATTAGTGGAGAGATTACCACGATCGTATATGGACCAAAAGAGATTAACAATGAAATAATTTGGGATACCGTTAGCGCTGTTGGTACTTTTGAAATGAAATCAGTTTTTTAATTTTAAAAAAAGAATAAATA
>LUZK01000022.1 GCA_001603595.1 Bacteroidales bacterium Bact_19 | reverse complement strand
ATAAAATGCTTATCATGATTATAAGCTTTTATATCGTAATGTTCGGATATTCTCAATAATTCAGGAATAATTGGAAAAGATTTTTCTTGAGTTTTGAATAAATTAAAAATCTCGTAATTGAATGCGTAAATTCCACTGAAAGCTTGTTCGTCGGAATAATTTTGTCGAGAAATAATTGAAGAGTTTGTTTTATAGGATTTCCAACCGCACAAATTCATATCATCGTCAAAAAGCAAATAATTTGAACTATTACGATGAGATACAGCCAATGTGCAAACAGAATTATTTTTTAAGTGTGTAATAAAAAATTCATTTAAATCTATTTCCGAATAAATATCAACATTATGAACTATAAAATTTTCATTTTTATCGATAAACTTTTGAATATTTAAAAGACCTCCTCCTGTATTTAAAAGAAAATCGCGTTCGTCAGAAATATCAATACGAATTCCAAAATTATTTTCATTAAGGTATTTTATTATTAGGTCAGCAAAATGATGAACATTAATGATTATATGATCAACCCCGACATTAATAAGTTTTTCAATTAAAATTTTCAACATTGGTTTTCCAGCGACTTCTACAAGTGCTTTAGGCTTTGTATTTGTAAAAGGAGCCAGCCTCGTACCGAGACCGGCTGCAAAAATAAAAGCTTTCATTCTAAATGATATACTTATTAATAATCAACTACATCAGGAAGCTTAACAGAATACCTGCTGCTATAGCCGACCCAATAACGCCACTAACATTAGGAGCCATTGCATGCATTAATAAGAAATTAGAAGGGTCTTCTTTGTGTCCAAGTTCTTGTGCAACCCTTGCAGAATCAGGGACAGCAGAAACCCCAGCAATGCCGATAATTGGATTAACCGGATTTGATTTAGGTGAAAACCAGTTCATAACTTTAGCAAACATAACTCCTGCAGCAGTTGCAAAAATAAAAGATAATGCTCCCATAACAAAAATTAGTACCGAATCAAATGTAAGGAATACGTCAGCCTGTGTAGAGGCTCCAACAGTTATACCAATAAGAATAGTAATAGTATCAATCAAAGGATTAGCTGCGGTTTCGGCTAATCGCCTGGTTACCCCGCTTTCTTTGAGAATATTACCGAAAAATAACATCCCAAGCAAAGGTAAAGCTGTTGGAGCTATGTATGTAGTTATAATAAGACCAACTATAGGAAATAATATTCTTTCGAGTTTTGAAACTTGACGTGGTGGTCTCATCTTTATTAGACGTTCTTTTTTGGTGGTTAAAAGTTTCACAACAGGTGGTTGCAAAACAGGAACAAGTGCCATATAAGAATAAGCTGCAATAGCAATCGGGCCAATAAGATTTTTAACATATATTGGATCACCCACAGTATTAAATCCAATAATATTTAATCCATTTGCAAGTTTGGATGTTGTAAAAATAGCGGTTGGGCCGTCAGCACCTCCAATTATACCAATAGCACCTGCTTCAGAAGGATGAAATCCTAGCATCAAAGCACAGAGAAAAGTTGCAAATACACCAAATTGAGCAGCCGCTCCCAATAACATTAAGCGAGGATTACTAATTAAGGAAGAAAAATCGGTCATGGCTCCTATACCCAAAAAAATCAGCGGTGGGTACCAACCTTGGACAACACCACTGTAGAGTATATTCATAACAGAACCCGGTTCATAAATACCTAATTTCAAATTAAAATCAACAGCTTGAAACATAGGTATATTTCCTATTATTATTCCTACTCCAATTGGTACCAAAAGTAAAGGTTCATAATTGAATCTTATTGCAAGAAAAACAAAAATTAAACCTACTATCAACATTATTAAATGGCCTGATGTAGCATTAGCAAACCCTGTAAATTCCCAGAATTTAAATAAGCCGAACAATGCTACTGAATGGTTTTTATATGAAAAGCCATAATTGTCAACCAAACAATCTGCGTCTTTTAATATTACATATCGATCTGGTAATACTATTATTTCGCTTTTTGTTACATAATCTCTTGATGATGTATTTGGATCGTTATTACGGTAGTAATGTACTACTTCTGTAGGATCGAATTTCAGATAAATAGTATCATTTTTAATTTTATAATGACCAACATATTCATGTTTAGCCGAATCCATTGAAAAAGTCCCGTCTTTTCTAAAAGAAAAAGTTTTAAATCTGCTAACTGTTCTAATTTCATCAGATTTTGAAGGCATAATCGGAGTTGGATAATAACCCCCGGATTTATTCATCCATTTACCATTTTGCAGTATATCCGATATATTTTCTGCATTTAGTAAGTTTGCAAAAAACAACAAAACTACTGCTAAATAAAGAACATAATTTTTTTTCATCTCACCAAATTTGATTATTCAACTTCAATCAAAATATCATTCTGCATCACTGCCTGACCTTGTTTTACTTTTACAGCAGAGACAACGCCATCAAATTCACAAACAATATTGTTTTCCATTTTCATGGCTTCCATAATCAATACTGTTGTACCTTTAGTTACCTTATCCCCTTCTTTTACTTTTACATCGAGAATATTTCCGGGCAAGGGTGCTCTTACTGATTTAATGCTACTGCTTGACTTTGGTTGAACAGGTTCATTTTTAGCAACTTCTGGCTTAGGTTTAGGAACTATAGGAGCAACTGTTTTTTCTTTTTTCTCTTCGAGTTCAACTTCGTATGTTTTACCGTTTACGCTTAAAACTACAATGTTTTCCTTTTCTTCAACTACATTAACATTGTATTCTTTGCCATTAATTTTGAATTTATATTCTTTCATTTTTATGCGTTATTTTTTTTAATTATAAAATTTTGAATTCCACAAAGTATTTGCAACAGGTTTAATTGTTAATACCAAAGATTCCTGATCGTGCAAATCTTCATTTATTTTAACTATTGCCATTGAAATTGCAGCAAAAACATCTTCATCAACATTATCAGGGGGTTCAACAACTTTTAAATTTTCAACATGTTTATTTTCTGTTTTTTTTGCTCTGTAAAATTTTATTTTAGTAATTTTATCAAATTGTAAAAATATGAGATAAAGTATCATCAAAACAAGAAAAACTACTCCCATTCCAATTAAAAATATTGTTTGTGCAATATCGTCAATGGCACTTATATCAAATGTAATAGCATTAAAAATACCGTTCATACTTTTAAGGATTATAAAGGAATATTATTATGTTTTTTTGCCGGTCTTGTTTCATTTTTAGAAGCAAGAGATGCTAGTGCTCGAATAATTCTGAAGCGAGTATATCTAGGTTCAATAACGTCGTCAATATATCCGTATTTAGCAGCTTTATAAGGATTTGCAAACTTTTCTCTGTATTCTGCTTCTTTTTCGGCAATATACTTAGCTTTTTCCTCTTCGTCTTTAATTGCGGAAAGCTCTTTATAATTAAGAATCTCAATTGCTCCAGCAGCGCCCATAACTGCAATCTCAGCTGAAGGCCATGCATAATTCAAATCGCCTTTGAGTTGTTTACAACTCATAACGTCATGAGCTCCGCCGTAAGATTTTCTAAGAGTTATGGTTACTTTTGGAACTGTTGCTTCGCCATAAGCATACATCAATTTTGCTCCATTTGAAATAATACCTCCGTATTCCTGTGAACTTCCTGGCAAAAATCCCGGTACATCAACCAAAGTTACCAAAGGAATATTAAAAGCATCGCAGAAACGAACAAAACGAGCAGCCTTTTTAGAAGCATCGATATCAAGTACTCCGGCTAGGAAATTTGGTTGATTAGCAACAATACCAACAGCCTGTCCGTTAAATCTTGCAAATCCTACAACTATATTTTTTGCATAATATTTATGAACTTCTTCAAATTCACCATTATCAACAATAGTAGTTATAATATCCAATACATTATAAGGTTTGTTTGGATTATCAGGAATAATTGTATTCAATATATCGTCAACTCTGTCAATAGGATCTGTACATTCTATGACAGGAGGATTTTCCATAAAGTTTTGAGGCATGTATGAAATAAGTCGCCTGATAGTTTTTAAAGTTTCAACTTCGTTTTCGCAAACAAAGTGAGCCACACCTGATTTTGAAGCGTGAATAATAGGGCCTCCTAAATTTTCAACACTAATATCTTCACCTGTAACGGTTTTTGTTACTTTCGGACCTGTAACAAACATATAACTAATGTTCTCAGCCATTAAAATAAAATCTGTTAAAGCAGGAGAATAAACTGCACCACCGGCACAAGGCCCCAAAATAGCCGAAATTTGAGGAATTACTCCTGAAGCCTCAATGTTTCTCTGAAATATTTCAGCATAACCTGCAAGGCTCAATACTCCTTCCTGTATTCTTGCACCTCCACTATCATTAAGTCCTATAACAGGAGCACCCATTTTCATGGCCATATCCATTACTTTGCAAATTTTCTTTGCATTAGTCTCAGATAATGAACCGCCTAAAACAGTAAAATCCTGAGAGAATACATAAACCAAACGCCCATCAACAGTACCATAACCAGTAACAACTCCATCACCCAAATATTGTTCTTTATCAAGCCCGAAATCGGTTTGGCGATGAGTAACGAACATATCCATTTCTTCGAAGCTGCCTTCGTCCAATAAAAGCTCTATTCGTTCTCTGGCCGTAAGTTTTCCTTTTTCATGCTGAGCATCAATACGTTTCTGACCACCGCCTAATCTGGCCTGAGCTCTCAGTTCCACCAATTTTTTAATATTTCCTTCTGCTGCCATTTTTGTTTTTGATATTTTTCTTTAACTTTATTCAGATTTATTTTCGCATATCTCAGTAAGCACTCCAAGACTTGATTTCGGATGTATAAACGCAATATGAAGTCCCTCCGCCCCCATACGCGGATTTTGATCAATCATCTGAACACCTTTTGCTTGCAACTCTTTTATTGAAGATTCAATGTCTTTTACTGCAAAAGCAATGTGATGAATACCTTCTCCTCGTTTCTCAATGAATTTTGCTACAGGACTTTCAGGATCTGTCGGTTCGAGTAATTCAATTTTTGTGTCTCCAATCTTGAAAAACGCTGTTTTAACCTTCTGATCTTTAACTTCTTCGATTGCATAGCAATACAATCCAAGCACATCCTCGTAATATTTTTTTGCAACTTCGATAGATTTTACGGCAATTCCAATGTGTTCGATATACTTTATATTCATAAATTCATTTTTTTGCAAAATTAGTAAGCTTTTCTATCATAAAAAAATAAATTGTCATTTATTAAAACATTTTTTAAAACATATTTTTTCAAACAACCAAAAATGATTAAATTCGTCAGTGGAATTGAAAATTATTTTTATGGATTTGACCAACAAGGAGGTTGTTCAGGAAATTGTTGACGGTTGTTGCAGAGGTGATAGAAAATATCAACAGATTCTCTATAAGGAAACTTATGGGAAAATGTTAGGTGTTTGCCTCAGATATGCCTCCAGTAGAGAGGAGGCCAAAGATTTTATGCACGATGGTTATTTAAAAGTTTTCGAAAAAATCAAATTTTTTAGAAACACAGGTTCTATTGAAGGTTGGATAAGAAGAATTATAGTTAACAACATTATTGATACAATTAGAAAAAAAAATAAAATTTCGTTTGTAGACAACCCCGAAGAAAGTTTATCGTCATTAAAACAAGATGATGGAGAAAACCTTGAAATGCTAAATTTTGAACAAATAAATGCAGCAAGAATTATCGAACTTATACAGGAATTACCTCCTGCATACAGAACAGTTTTTAACCTTTATGTGATTGAAGATTACTCACATAAAGAAATTTCAGAAATGCTTAATATTAACATAGGTACTTCAAAATCAAATCTATCAAAAGCCAAAGTTAAATTAAAGAAATTATTTATAGAAAAATACGGAAATATATATGAGCAACTTGGATAAATTAAAAAATATTCTGCAAAATTATGAAGCAGAATATGATCATAACGATTGGATTAAACTCGAAAAGGATTTACCTAAACCATCGGGTAATTTTCCTTTTCAAAAAGCAATAATTATTTCAGTCATTATTATTTCAACCATTACCGGTGTAATATTATTAGTTAACAAAATAAATAAATACGATAAAAATCTTCAACTCTCTGAAACAATTGAAAACAATGAAACTACTGAAAACAATGTTGTTAATATTTCACAGAATAATAGTTTTGAAAACAATCTTGAAACAAAATCAAAAATAAATTCAGCCTCAAATAATTCAAATATCCAAAACATAAGAAATGACAATAAAGAAAACAAAAATATAACAGAATCGGAAATTAAAGATAAAAATGAAAATATAATAAATCCCAGTATCATTAAAAACTCAGAAATTCACAACACATCAAAAATAAATTCACTTCCGGATTTAAGTAATATTAAATATGAAATTAGTGTTTTAGATTCTTGCGTTCCAGCAAAAATTAGGTTTTCGGTTTATAATATTCCTGAAGGATGCATTGCAGAATGGAATACCGACGAAAATTACAGAATAAAAGGGAATAGCGTAACACATACATACCTGAAAAAAGGAGAATACTATCCCGAACTGAATATTATTTATAATAATCATTTATTAGAAACATTCAAATTGAATAAAATTTCTATATTCGACAAAACTTATGTGAAAATTAATTTTGACAATTCAAATAATTTGTATTATTTTAGTAGCAGCATTGATAAAAATAAAAATATTTATTGGAACATTGATAATCAGATATTTACGGATAATCCCGTAAGTTATGAATTTAAGAAAAGTGGAGATTATAAAGTGAAATTGACATTTATAAATGAATTTGGGTGCAAATCAATAGCTGAGGAAACAGTGAATGTTCATATAGAACATTTATATTATGTACCTACAGCATTCATACCAAACAGTAATGACGTTAATTCTCAATTTGGTCCAATAGGCGAAAACATGGATTTTGTTATGTATCAAATGGTAATACTTGACGGAAATGGACAAACTGTTTTTGTGTCAGATAAACCCGAATATATGTGGAATGGGAAAATTAATAATATTGGACCTGATGCGAAAACAGGTATTTATCTCTGGGAAATAAAGACATTAGATAAATACGGAAATTTACAGGTTAAGAAAGGAAGAGTTAATTTAATAAGAAATTAAAACAACAAAGCTATGAAGAAGAGTTTTGAAACAATTGCTTTAATGATTTTGTTTTGCGGAACAATTTTTTCCCAAACCGGAAAATTAGAATTTACTCATATTAAACCAATTGCAGATGGTTATACTGTTTATTTTCACGTAAAAGACATTAAAGATGATTCACAAGCAAAAGAAATTTTAAATGATTTTCTTTCAGACAATAATATTTCATGGGGTAGGCATTTTATAAGTATAGAAGGAAAACACAGATATCAGTTAAACATAAATGAATTTGTTACTCCGGAATATATCAGAAAGATTTTAAATTCTCACGGAACGGATTTCGATTTCAGTACTGTATCAGTTGACGGGGTTATACTAAACAAATCGCCTTTACCAAATAAGAACAATTCACCCGAAAGCGAAAGAGTAAAAGTCAATTCTCCCGGATTTCCCGAATACAAATCAACAGGGAATAAGGTTGAAGATGATGAAAGATACAGGATTGAGAAAGAAAAATGGATACAAGAAAATCCTGAAGAATATCAAAAGTTATTAAAAGAGATGGAATTAAAAAATAAATAATTTAAAACCCTATACCATGCAAAAGTTATACTATTTTTTTGTAATAGTTTTAATTATTTTAACAAGCTTTGGCAACAAAGCTTTTGCTGTTTGTAGTGGAGCCACCAATGCAGGAGCATTAAGTCCTACTCAAAACTGGCAAACAATATCTGTTAATACATATAGATATTATACATTTACAGCTACTTATCCCGGCGAGACTTTTATATTTTCGTTTTGTCAGGGCGGAGGAAGCACAGGAATAGACACTCAAATTGAAATTTATGATAATTTGGGTAATCCAATTGCCGGAGCTTATAATGATGATTTTTGCAGTTTAGGTTCAGAATTAACTTTTACAGCTCCTGCAGCTGGAACATATAGAATTGCAATTTATCAATATTATTGTTCAACAAATTCAGTTGCAGCCGGAACATTAGCTTACAGAAGGTTGCCCATTCCCACATCTTCTGACTGCCTGGGTGGTTTACCACTTTGTAATTCAAACAATTCACACCCAACAATAAATCCAAGTACCGGGAACTATTATGATATAATGGATTTCAATTACTTTTTTGGAACAGCAGTAAGTTCAAATAATTGTCCGAACTGTTTGGTAACCGGAGAAGATTATGGGATGTGGTACACTTTTACTGCTCAAACTAGTGGTACATTAAACTTTACTATTGCCCCCATTGGAGGTGACGACTACGATTTTGCTGTATGGAGATTAACCGGTGGAACAAATTGTAATAATCTAATAAATTGGTCATCAAATCCACCTATTAGATGTAATTACTGCGGAAGTCTCGGGAATACCGGTGTAGGTGGAGGTGCCAATACTTGTGAAGGACCAAATTCCTGTGACAATTGGAACTCAACGATAAATGTTACAGCAGGCGAAACATATGTAGTACTGATAAATAATTTTTCTCTATCCACCAATGGATATAATATTAATTTTTCAGGAAGCGCAGCAGTTGTTGACAATACTGGTCCAACTATGACAAGCATAGTATATCCACCTGTATGTGGATCAACAAATATTACTGTACAATTTTCAGAAAGAATCTGGTGTACAGGAACCCAACCATCGGATTTTGTATTAACCGGACCAAACGGAACATATAGTATTATTGATGCTTACAGTGCTGTCTGTGAGGCAGGTGTAGGCAGTACTTATAGCGGAACTTTTTACGATGATTTATGGACATTAACGTTAGGAGATGCTGTATCACATGATGGAAACTATCAATTATGTGTAATAGCCGGAGGTGTGCAGGATATTTGTAATAACAATTCTGCAGGAAATTGTTTAAATTTCACAATTACAGGTATTACAGCAACAGTAAGCCATACTAATGTAACATGTTACGGGTTAAATAATGGTACTATAAATGTTGCAGGAATAAATGGAGGCACTGCTCCATATACTATAAGTTGGACTGGACCTTCAGGCTTTACAAGCAACTCTCCCAACCTGACCAATCTTGCACCCGGAGCTTATAACCTCACTATTTCAGATGCAAGTGGCAGGTGTGAATATGTTGAAACCGTAATAATCTCACAACCATCTCAGGTTGGGTATAACGCCAATATTACACAACCAACTTGCGGAGGAGGTGGTAATGACGGAGAGGTTTTAATAACAGGTACTGGAGGTGTATCTCCATATAATATTCAACTTGGTGCATCAACTCAAAACGGGGTAATGTCATACAACTTTACCGGACTTAGCGGTGGTTCATACACAGTTAATATTACTGATGCAACAGGATGTACAGCTACAGGGAATGTAGTTTTAAACACTGTAACTGTTCCAAGTGCAAGTTTTACATATAACGGTAATCAATGTTTTAATGGACATTCTTTCAATTTTACTTATACTGGCGTGCCGATTGGTGGACAAACTTATTCCTGGACCTTTGCTGGAGGTACTCCTGCAACATCTAATTTACAAAATCCATCAGGAATAACATGGGCTGCTCCCGGAACCTATACAATCACTTTATCAGTAAATGCAGGTGGTTGCATAAGTTCCACAAACCAAAATATAACTATTTATCCACAACCTTCACCAACAGTCATAACAATAAATGCAAGTTGTGGTATATGTAATGGACAGGCAACTGTTAATCCTGCATATAACAGCTATTCATGGTCAAATGGAGGTAATAACCAAACAATTACAAATCTTTGCCCAAACAACTATTCGGTAACAGTAACAGATGCAAACAGTTGTACCGGAACATCGTCAGGAGTAGTAATTAATGTAGGGACAACGCCTATAGCAAATGTTGTTACCACAAATCCTACTTGTCCTGGACTATGTAATGGAACAGCAACAGTAAATGCAGTAGGACCTCCAACGTTTACATATAATTATTCAGGAGGATCTACCCCAAATAATCAATCCACTGGAGGGTTATGTGCAGGCAACTACACAGTAACTGTTGCTGATGGAGCAAATCCTTCATGTTTCACTGTTGAGAATTTCACTATCAGCGATCCTCCCGGAATGGTATTAAATATGGCGAGTGTTGATGCAAATTGCGGTTTAGCTAATGGACAGGCTTCGGTAACTGTAGGAGGTTCATATACGAATCCTTTATCCTACAACTGGAGCAATGGTGGGACAACCGGAACAATTACTGTTGCTGCCGGAACCTATACAGTAACCGTTACAGATGGTAACGGATGTACAAATGAAAATACGGTAGTGGTAAATGACAGCGGAGTGCCATTTACAATATCAACAACAATAAACAATCATGTCAATTGCAATGGAAATTGCAATGGATCTGCTACTGTTACACCTGTAGGTGCCGGACCATTCACATATAACTGGTCTAATGGACAAACCGTACCAACTGCTACAGGACTATGTGCTGGGAATCATTCCGTAACTGTAACTTCTGCAGGATGTAATTTATCTGATAACATAACAATAACTCAACCACCGGTTTTATTAGTATCAATAACAGCGTCGTCAAATCCGCATTGTGGATTATCTGATGGCTCTATTACAGCTTCAGCATCTGGTGGAACTGCTCCCTATAATTATTTATGGAATACAACTCCACCCCAAAATACTGCTACAGCAGTAAATATTCCTTCGGGAAACTATACCGTCACAGTAACTGATAATAATGGTTGTACAAATACAACGAATGGAATATTAAATGATATAGGTTTTATTTCAGTATCGGTAACCGGAACCAATGTTTCTTGTTTTGGTGGTAATGATGGCGAGGCAACAGCCACAACTATTGGTGGTTCTCCAAACTATACTTATAATTGGTCAAACGGATTTAACCAAACAATTCCGGGACTTGTTAGCAATGTTAGTAGTCTTTCGGCTGGTGTTATTAGTGTTACTGTTACTGATAATTTTGGATGTACGGCAACCGGCTCAACAACTTTAACTCAACCAATAGCAATTACTGTAAACTTGTTAAGTTCTACTCCTGCAACATGTAATGGATTATGTGATGGAACTGCAACCGTAAGCGTATCAGGTGGAACTGCACCATATACATATACCTGGTCAAGTGGGTCTGCACCAAACTCTAACAACAATTCAAACTTATGTGCAGGAGCTCATTCTGTTATTGTAACAGACAATAACAGCTGTACTTCAAGTTTGAACTACAATATTACAGAGCCTGCAGCTATACTACTTAACATTAGTACTACTCCAGAAAATTGTGGTATGGCAAACGGTACTGCAACAGTATCTCCGGTTGGAGGTACTGCTCCATTTTTATATTCATGGTCACATGGCGGAAATGTAGCAGGCCCAACAAATACAGGATTATCCGCTGCATTGAGCCCTTACAATGTTACAGTAACAGACGCAAACGGATGTTCACAAACCGGTTCTGCAACAATTACAAATGTTTCAGGACCAACTGCAATAATAACAGCCAGTTCTGATGTAACTTGTAATGGATTTAATAATGGTTGGGCACAGGTTTCAGTTGCAGGTGGCACTCCTCCATATTCATACTTATGGAATACAGCACCTGTTCAAACAAATCCTACTGCAATTAATTTAGGTCCTGGAGTTTATACAGTAACTGTATCAGATAATATGGGTTGTACCACCACAGCATCCACTACTATAAATCAACCTGCTGCTATAAGTCTTAATATTGTAAATCCACCTATTAATTGCTTTGGAGCATGTAATGGTAATATGTTAGCTAACGTTGCTGGTGGAACTGCTCCATATACATTTATTTGGTCTAATTTGCAAACTACACAAACAGCAACTAATTTATGTTCAGGTAATTATTCAGTAACAGTAACAGACAATAATTCTTGCACAGCTGCAGCCTCAGCATTTTTGGATCAATCTCCTGCAATTATTGTAACTGAAACTCTTGTTCAATCAAACTGCGGACAATCTAACGGTTCAATAGATTTGAATGTTGGTGGCGGTTCTCCTCCTTTCACTTATCAATGGAGCAACGGAGCATTAAGCCAGGATATTTGGAATGTACCTGCAGGAACTTATACCGTTACTATTGTAGATAATAAAGGCTGCCAACTTATTAATTCTTATAATTTAAGTGATATTAACGGACCTTTAGTTACAATTTCCGGATCAAACAATCCAACTTGTAACGGTAGTTGTAACGGAACATTAACAGCAAGCGTTACAGGTGGTACAGGCTTCTTCCAGTATTCTTGGAACACAGTACCTGTTCAAACAACATCAACAGCAACTAATCTATGTGCAGGAGCCTATTCAGTAATTGTTACCGATCTTAATACAGGTTGCGTTGCGTCTGCAGGAGCAACTTTAATAGAACCTCCAGCATTAGATGTTATTAGTGGTGTTAACAATGCTTCGTGTTCGGGACAATGCAACGGAACAATCAGTTTAACACCGTTTGGCGGAACACCAAATTATTCGTATAATTGGACAGGAGCAGGAGTAGATCCGACTGCTCAAAATCAATCGAATTTATGTGCAGGAAATTACTCAGTTATTATTAGTGATGCCAACAACTGCTTAATATCAAGAAACTTTACAATTACTCAGCCAAACATAATAAACATCCCAATTACAGCTACTCCCACATCATGTTTTGGTGTTTGTACCGGTAGTTCAACTGCTGCTCCTTCGGGAGGTACACCACCCTACTCATATTCATGGTCACCAAGCGGACAAACAGGATCAACGGCATTTTTATTATGTACAGGCATACATACAGTAACCGTAACAGATAATAACGGATGTACAGCAACAAATAATGTTTTTGTTGATACCCCTACCCCACTACAAATTTCAGATATAACTGTAAATGATGCTCAATGTAATGGTTCTTCAAATGCTAGTATAAGTATCACTGTTACAGGAGGAACCCCTCCTTATGATTACGTATGGGATAACGGTCAGGTGATATCAAATCCGTTTGGACTAAGTGCAGGTCAACATTGTGTAACTGTAATTGATAACAATGGATGTACAATCAGCACATGTATAATGGTTAATCAGCCTCCTGCATTAAACGTTAATTTGATAGCAACAAATGAATTATGTAATGGAGCATGCAATGGAACAATTACTGCAATGCCTTCTGGAGGTGTTACTCCATATTCATATCTCTGGTCAAATACTGAAGTTACACCTGTTATAAATAATCTCTGTTCAGGCATTTATAACCTTACAGTAACTGATGCCAACGGTTGTCAGGCATATTCTTCAACAAGTATAGCAAGTCCGCCTATTTTAAGCATTGCCCTACAAAATATTATTAATCCAAGTTGTGGTAATAATGACGGCTCTATTACAATTGGAGCTATCGGAGGTACCGCTCCATATACATATAATTGGTCTCCTATATCAGGAAGTGCAAGTACTTTGAGTAATATTCCTGCCGGAAACTATACTGTTACAATAACTGATAATAATGGATGTAGCACATTCCAGACAATATCATTGAACGACGTTACAGGACCATCAATAACAAATATCAATATAACTCATCCTACTTGTAACGGATGGAATAATGGAAGTGCAGAGGTTATTTTCACAAGCAGTACTCCAAATAATACAATATCATGGAGCAATGGACAATCTACTGCTCAAATTGTTAATTTAGTTTCCGGTAGTTATACCGTTACAGTTACAGATGATAATGGATGCCAAGCTACCGGTAGTGCGGTTTTAGTTCAACCAGATCCTATGATAAGCAATATTGCAACATATCAAGATGTTACTTGTAATGGATTCTGTAACGGGACTGCAACAGTTGTAGCTTTCGGTGGAAATCAACCATATTCTTATACTTGGTCTTCAGGAGCAACAGCTGAAACTGCCAATAACTTATGCTCTGGTGTATATACAGTAACGGTTTATGATACCGGAGGATGTTCAACTACAAGTTCAGTTACAATTTCAGAACCATCACCACTAAGTGTTACAGGAACAGCTGTTAACACAAGATGTTATGGTAGTAGTGATGGTATGATAACAGTTCATGCTTCAGGAGGTTCAGGAAATTATTTCTACAGCTGGCCTCAAATACCGGCAAATACACCAATTGTACAAGGTCTTTCAGCTTCGGCATACACTGTTATTGTTTACGATGCAACTGATGCTAGTTGTTTCACAAGTGAAATGTTTATTGTTGATAGTCCTGTTCCAATAACAGCAACACTTGCTACTGAAAACTCAACATGTGGATTAGATAATGGGGTTGTTTATGTAAATACAATTTTTGGTGGAGCCGGAGGTTACAATTATTTATGGAATCCGGGTAATCACACAGGTTCCTATGTAGGAGGATTAGCTCCCGGTCAATATACTGTAACAATTACTGATGCTAATAACTGTACAGTATCTTATAATGCCAATGTTCAGGCAACACAATCTATGACTATTGACAACGTAATATTTACTGGGGTAACATGTTATGGCTATAATGATGGATTTGCTCAAATATTTGTATCAGGAGGTACACAACCTTATGTTTACAATTGGACACCAAATGTTACAAATCAATCAACAGCAAATAATCTTTATGCCGGAGTTTATAGTGTTGAAGTAGTTGACCAAGACGGTTGCAGACAATATACACAATTCCCTATAAGCAGTCCTGAACAAGTTGTTGCAATTCCAAGTCAAGACATTACAATTTGTATAGGACAACAAGCTGTTGTATCTGCAAGTGCTACCGGCGGAGTTCCACCCTATGTTTACACTTGGCAAGGCTTGGGAACAGGACAATCATTTATTGTAAGTCCTGAAGCTACAGTTAATTACATTGTGGAAGTAATAGATTCAAGAGGATGTACTTCTGCTCAGGCTAATCAAATGATTGAAGTATTACCACCACTTAATCTTGTAGTAACAACTCCATCAGCAATTTGCGTTGGTCAGATTAGCACGCTCGTAGCAAATGCTACAGGAGGTGATGGAAATTATACTTATGACTGGGGCAATGGTATTGTTACAACTTCAAATACTTTAAATATCAGTCCTGTTGTTAATACTGATCTTACTGTAACTGTAAGAGACGGATGTACTACTCCTCCAGCAAGTGTTAATGTTACAGCTGCAGTTTCTCCGATGCCTGAAGTAAACATTGTGAGAAGTCCATATACCGGTTGTACTCCATTAACAGTTACATTTGACAATAACACAGAAAACCTAACCTATAGCTACTATTGGGAATTTGATGATTTCAATTCTGGAGTTAATAACTTCTCCGATTTAAAAAGACCTGTTCATACATTCAATGAAATCGGGAATTATAATGTAATGGTAGTTGTTACTACTCCAATGGGTTGTAAAGATACTACCAGAGTATTGGTTAGAGTACATCAAGGTCCTATAGCGGACTTTGTGGCTCATCCTTGGTCAACAGGTTTATTTAGTCCCGAAATATCTTTCAGTGATGCTTCTGTTGGCGGTATTGCATGGGAATGGGATTTTGGCGATGGAAGTATTTCAGAACAACAAAATCCGGTACATATATATATGGCACAGGGTGAATTCCCCGTTACACAAAGAGTTTATAGTCAGCAAGGATGTGTTGATTCTGTTACAAAATATATTACAATAAACGAAGATCACAGAATCTATTTCCCAACAGCCATTAATTTAAGATCTCCCGGCAACGATGAATTCTATCCGATAGGTGTCGGAGTAGATGTTGATAATTATCAAATGACTATATACAACAGATGGGGTGAAGTAATTTTCACAACCACAGACTGGAATACTCACTGGAAAGGTCGTTATAGCCAAGATAAAGGTGATTATGTGCCTCAAGGAGTTTATGTTTATGTTGTTACTCTCCGCGATAAATATGGTAAAGACTATACTTATTCCGGAAATGTAATGGTATTCAAATAATAATGATAAATTCTTTAAATAAAAAAATGCCCAGATTTTTTAGGGCATTTTTTATTTAAAATTCAGGAATCTTATCAGATTTAATACTTTACTCTTATGTTTGACTTTCAATGAGTTTTCATCCTTTTTTACACAAAAAATTCGACATTATTTGGCTTAAGCAATTTAATGTTCTCAATGAATAAATTGTGTTGAGGTTTATTTTTGCGTATAATTATTTATCAAATTTTCATCAAAATCAACTTTAAATCTTATGTTATTTGATTTCCATTTTCGCTTTATTGCAACATAATAATCCAGATTTATAGAATTTCGTTGAAGAAAATCCTGATACAATACTTCCATCTTTAAATATTTTATCCACGCTAGTCTCATTTCCAACAGCTTATAATAATCCGGAACTGATTTTAAACTTTGCAGAAAAGAATAAAAATTTGCATACACCTGCAAGTACTTCGTGGCTACTCCACGCATAAATCTATTTATAAAAACTTTGAATTCTTCTGATTTGTATTTATGTATTTTCAAACTTTTCTCTAATCTCTTGAGTTTTACAGGATTATTTTTTTCTTTATTTAAAATTTTAATGTCGTCAATTAAAATATTTTCATCATCCTTAAAAAATAATATTCCTCGGTTTCCAACTCGTCCGGAAAATCTTTCGTAAAAATCTTTTCTTATATTGTCTCCAATGTTAATAAACTTAAACTCAGTCAATCTGCTATCTGTAATAGAACACAAATTAACTTTTTGTTTAAATTTTTTTCGTTTTCCGGACACACTTTTACGACCTTTTTCGTTAAAATAAAAAACAACTTTATTTGCTATCGTAAATGATTCGAAATCTTGCTTGACTAATTGCAAGGCCAAAAAAATCTTATGTCGCCAGTCAAAGGCGGTTAAAATACTAATCCCAAACTTTTGTGAAATATTTTTTATCGTCAAAACTTCCCCACTATTGAACATATCAAACAATCTCAGAAACGTTTCTTTTTTATTTATGTAATGAATGCTGCTCCCACTTGTCGGAATAAACGTGCGACGACATGCTTTACATCTATATCTCGATACATTTACGTACTTTCCAAACTTTATAAAATGTCTGCTACCGCAGTGAGGACATTCCTTAATCGGCAAGTTGACAATCTCTTGTGGAAAAGGATTCCGCTTTACTTTTTTGCTTTTTTGATTCATTTTAAATGTTTTTCAATGAATAAACAGCTACAAAATTATAAAATAAATTGAAATAACAATACAAATTATAAATAGATTATAATTTTTTACACCCGATAAATTCTACCCATATTATAATCCCTCATTTCACTAAAATCACATATCAATAAGCTATTTACTTTGAACTAATTCTTATCAATCTTTTAAATATTTTCTATCTAATACTTTATAAATAAAATTTAAATTTCGAGCATTTGACTATTTACGTATTTTAATTTGGAATATGTTTTCCCATTGAAAAAAGAGAAATTAACCCAAATTTCAAGAGATTTTTTTAATCTCTTGAAATTTGGGTTAAACTAAAAGGAACACCATAATAAAAACAGAAATTTTGCAATTAATTTGCTATAATTTAGATTTTTCTTTGGTGTAATTTTAGAAAAAAGTTGTTATTAAAAAAAAAATCTTTAATTTTACATTGAAAATACAAAACTTCGATAAATTGCAAAAGTTAAATAAAATATATTTATTCACAATATTAACGGTTATAAGCTTTTGTTCAAGAGTTTTTGCACAAGATATTCATTTCAGCCAATTTTTTGCGGCCCCATTATTTACTAATCCTGCTAATACAGGACTTTTTGATGGTGATTTAAGATTTGTTTTAAATCAAAAAAATCAATGGAACAGCTTCACAAATGCTTATAGAACATTTGGAGGTTCTGTTGATGCTGCTTATAAAATAAATAAAATCAACTATTCCGAATCAGGAAGTGGTATTTTGTTAAATCAAGACATAGCAGGAGATGGAAGATTCAGTACAACTCAAATTTATTTAAATTCTGCTCTAAGATTCAAATACGGTAATAACAATAAATTTAAAACAGGAATAGGTATTCAAATCGGATATACATTTCATTCCATAAACTTCAACAATTTCACATTTGGAGAACAATATGACGGAGAACAATTTGATCCAAATCGTCCTTCAAACGAAGTATGGGATTTCAACAGATTTAATTATTTAGATTTTGGTTCAGGGATAGTTTTTTCTTACAATCACAGCCCAAAACTTGATGTCGGGGTATCTATTTCTGCTAATCATATCAATCGTCCAAAACGAACTTTCTTAGAAAATTCAAATTCTATATTACCTGTAAAATGGACTTTAAACTTTTTTGGAGAATACAATTTTAAAGATGATTTATGGATTGAACCCCTTATACTTTACCATCAACAACAAAAATATACAGAATTAAATTTAGGTGGTATTTTGCGTTTTAATTACAATCCTTTATCGTTTCAATCTTTTAGTTTTGGATTACTTTTGCGTGCAAGAGATGCTGGTATTGTAGTTTTCGGGTTAAACTACAATAACTTGAGATTCTTTATTAGTTACGATATTAATATTTCAAAACTGAGTGCTATCAGTAAAGGAAGAGGAGGAACAGAATTCAGTCTTATTTATATTTTTTCTAAAATTCGTCCGTTTGATGCTCCTCATTATCGGAAATGTCCTGATTTTATTTAAGTAGTGAAGCTATGAGGAAATTGATTTTTTTTCTAGTATTTTTGATTCCAACAGTTACATTTTCGCAGCAGGAACGTGAAATAAAAAATTTAATAATCTCCGGAGATAAAGCTTTCGCTGAAAAAAATTATTATGGTGCAGTTATGCTATATGAGCAAGCTTTGAGTTTAAACTCAAAGATGTATGATGTAATTTATAAAGCTGCCGAAGCATACAGGCTTGATAATGATTATGTTAGAGCAGCTGCAAAATATAAAATTATTGTTGACAAAGTGCCCGAAAAATATCCTGAATCAATTTTTCACTATGCACAAATGCTTAAATCAAATGAAGAATTTGTTAGTGCTCAATATTATTTTGGGAAATATATCGAAATCAACAAACTTGCAAGCGAAAATCCATATTTAAAAATTGCTGAACAAGAAATTATAAATTGTGAACTTGCATGGAAATTATACAATAATCCAAACGGAATAATTGTTTACCAGGCAGATTCCTTTATTAACACAGTTTATAGCGAGTTTTCAACTGCTTTACTTAATGATTCGGTATTAGTATTTGCTTCAATAAAACCTTTAAATGATACTCTAAGAAAATATAAATCACGTTTATATTCAATAAACTTTCTGGCCGAAAACAAAAAAGCAGAATTATTCTCCGAAATTATAAACTTTCCGGATTATGATATTGCAAATCCTTGTTTTAACTATCAAGGTACAAAAATGTATTTTACTGTCTCAAATTATATCGAAAACTACACCTATATTTATGAAGCTATTTATGAAAATGGAGAATGGAAAAAACCTAAAAAACTGCCTGAAAAAATAAATTATCCCGGATATCATAATACACATCCTTTTTTGGTGGAACGTGACAATAAAACCGACATTTTGTTATGGTCATCTAATCGTCCTGATGGCGAAGGAGGATTTGATATCTGGCAGTGCGAGATTTTGCCCGATGAAACTTGGGGTATTGTAAGAAATATTGGACGACCAATCATTGAGGATACGAGGTTTATCAATTTTATGGATACTTCTTCTACAATAAATACTTCAGGCAATGAAATTACCCCGTTTTATGACTTAAAAGATTCTACACTTTATTTCAGTTCCAACAGATTTAATACTATTGGCGGATATGATATTTTCTCAACAAAAGGTTTTTTTTACAAATGGAATGAAGTTAAAAATGTAGGTTTTCCTTTAAATACTGCACAAAACGATTTTTACTATAGAAAATACCACAAACAGGCAATAGCATTTTTAACCAGCAATCGCAAATCTTCCTTTGCAGAAAGACAAAAAAGTTGCTGTAATGATATTTACTTTCATTATCTAGAAAAAGAAATTACTCGGGAAGATATTGAAGAACAAAAAATTGAATTACTTACAACAAAAACAAGGTTGCTCGTACCTATAGCTTTGTATTTCCATAACGATATTCCCAACCCCAACTCATGGGATACGGTTACTCAACTAACATACTCTCAGACATTTAACGATTACATTAAAATGACAGATGAATATCGTAAACAGTTTTCAAAAGGTCTTCCAAAAGCCGAAAAACAAGCCGCAATTGACAGTATAGATTATTTCTTTGCCGAATATATTGAAGCCAATTATAATAAATTACTCGAATTTTCTGCTCTTTTGAAGGAACTCGTATTATCGGGACAAAAAATTAAAGTAACCATAAAAGGATATACATCACCATTAAATACTGTAGAATACAACAATAATCTGGCTAAACGAAGAATTTCGAGTTTAGTTAATTTCTTTAATGAATATGATAACGGATTTTTCAGAGAATACATCCAAAATGGACAAATTGAATATGAATTTGTAGCTTTCGGAAAAACTTTTTCAGCCGGAAAAGTAAGCGATGACCCAAACGACCCTCGCAATTCAATATACAGTCCAGCGGCTTCACGTGAAAGACGCATAGAAATTATTGCTGTTTCGTTTGAAAAAGTTGAACAAAACGAAGACTAATTTGTATATTTGTCCGATTGTTTATTGTTTTAATAGAAATGGAAAAGTTTAATTGGTTTCTTATTATACAGGAAACTCTTATGATTACCAGCTTTGTTATTGTTGTAATGCTGGCAATAGAATTTATTAATGTAGTTTCAGGCGGTTTTCTAAATAAAAAACTTAAATCAAGACCTCTTACACAGCTTATTACAGCTGTAGTACTGGGAGCTCTGCCCGGATGTATGGGAACCTTCACTGCTGTTTCCCTATATACACACCGTCTTTTAAGTTTTGGTTCCATTGTAGCTGTAATGATTGCCACTTCAGGCGATGAAGCTTATTTTATGCTGGCTCTTATGCCTGAGAAAGCTATTTTAATTTTTCTGATATTATCAGTGATTGCTTTCTTTACAGGTTGGCTTATTGACAAATTTATTAAGACTCCAAATTTTACAGAGATTAAAGAATTTTCCTTTGATGTTCACGAAAATGATTGCATAAATACACAAAAAAACTTTTCTTTAAAAAACTTCAATTTCAATCCTAAAAGAATAATTATTTCAATAATTTTCATATCATTTGCTGCATTTTCAGCATTAGGAATTATTGGTCATTCTCACACCGAAACACTGGTGTTTTCACTTCCGGATAAATATGGTGATAAAGTTAAAATAGAAAATGTGTTAAGTTCAAAAAATCACATTCATAGTAAGGATTGTGAGCACCACTACCATGAAAACGAGCATTCTTACAAAAACAATATTCATAATCACAATCATGAAATAGACTGGGTTAAAATTACAATCTTAATTAGCAGTATTTTAGCTTTAATCATTGTTTTATTCACAAATGAACATTTTATTGAAACACACGTATGGAAACATTTGATAGTTAAGCATTTACCTAAAATTATTTTCTGGATTTTCCTTACTTTAATTTTAATTTCATTTATTCTGAATTATGCTGAGATTGGAACCTGGATATACAAAAATCCCGTTTTTGTTCTTTTGATAGCTTTAGCTTTGGGCATTATTCCACAATCAGGACCTCATCTGGTATTCTTGATAATGTATTTACAAGGACTGGTTCCTTTCAGTATTTTGCTTGCAAGTAGTGCAGTTCAGGATGGTCATGGTTCATTGCCATTATTGGCAGAATCTCAAAAAAGTTTTGTGTATGTTAAATTTTTTAATATTTTAGTAGGAATTTTGATTGGAATAGCGGGATTAATTTTCAAATTTTAATTTAACTTTCGAAATCTATCAATATGAAACCGGGAGAATTTACTTTTGCAATGGTTAAGCCTACAGCTGTAAAGTTAGGAAGATTAGTTCCTATTTTAAATGAAATTGATTTGGCTGGTTTTAGAGTTATTGCAATGAAAATGACAAGACTTTCAAAGTCTCAGGCCGAAAGATTTTATGCAGTACATAAAGACAGACCATTTTATCAAGGGCTCGTTGAATTTATGTCAAGTGGTCCGGTAGTAGCAATGGTTCTGCAAAAAGAAAATGCAGTTCAGGATTTTCGTAAACTAATAGGAAATACAAACCCTGAATTAGCCGAAGAAGGAACTATTCGTAAAAAATTTGCTCTTTCTGTTCAAGAAAATGCAATTCACGGCTCTGACTCCGATGATAATGCATGCATAGAAGCAAATTTTTTCTTTAGCCAATTTGAGATTTTTCCTATAAATGAACAATACTAAGAAAGTTTCTTGAAACTATTCTTGTTTGTTGATAATTTAATCTTCTTAGAAGGTTAATTAAAGTTTTTATTGTTATTTTTGCTGAAATTTTAATTATATTATGAAAAAATTTATTAGTGATTTTGAAGTTTTATACAACCTAAGGCTCAATAATCAGTATTTTTTATTAAAACTCTTTAACGAAGAACCTTTACCTCCAATTTTACCGGCCCAATTTGTTCAAGTAAAAATTGAAGATTCTCCCGAAACCTTCTTGAGAAGACCAATAAGCATCCATGATGTAAATTACGAAAAAAACACGATCAGCCTCTTGATAAGAATTGCAGGAAAAGGAACTGCTAAACTCTCTGAAATTAAAGCCGGAGAAAAGCTGAATTTGGTTTATCCGCTCGGAAATTCATTTAACTTGCCTTTAGAAGATAGTATTTTATTAGTTGGAGGTGGATGTGGCGTTGCTCCGATGCTTTATACTGCAAAATATTTTATGCAATTTGGTTTTAACCCAACTTTATTACTTGGCTACAGAGATAAAAATTCTATTTTACGTAAAGAACGTTTTGAAAAATATGGAAATGTATTTTATACCACCGATGATGGAAGTTATGGAGAAAAAGGGACTGTATTAGAACATTCAATTTTTAACTCAGAACTTTTCCCTTATAAAAATATTTATGCGTGTGGACCTACAGTTATGTTGAAAAACCTTACTTATAAAGCTAAATTACTAAATGTAACTCTGGAAGTGTCGCTAGAAAACCTTATGGCTTGCGGAATAGGTGCTTGTCTGTGCTGTGTTCAGAATACAACTGAAGGTCATAAATGTGTTTGCGTTGATGGTCCGGTTTTAAAAGCAAATGAAATAATATGGTAAATCTTGAAATAAATTTTAATGGTTTAAAACTAAAAAATCCCATCTTAACAGCCTCAGGAACATTTGGTTATGGATATGAATTTGAAGATTTTGTTAATCTGAATAACTTAGGAGGATTTATCGTTAAGGGAACAACACGTCATCATCGTGAAGGAAATCCATATCCAAGAATGGCTGAAACCCCCTCAGGAATGCTTAATGCCGTAGGATTACAAAATAAAGGAGTAGAATATTTCTGCAAAAATATCTACCCAAAAATAAAAGACTATAAAACAAATGTAATTGTTAATGTAAGTGGTTCAATTATTAATGATTATGTTGAGACCGCTGAAATGATTAACGAACTTGATAATATTCCTGCCATAGAATTAAATATTTCCTGTCCAAATGTAAAAGAAGGAGGAATGGCATTCGGAACAAGTTGTTCATCCGCAGCACAAGTTGTTAAAGAAGTTCGTAAAGTATATAAAAAACATTTGATTGTTAAACTGTCTCCAAATGTTACCGATATTGTTTCAATCGCTAAGTCAGTTGAAGCAGAAGGAGCAGATTCATTATCACTGGTAAATACATTCTTGGGAATGGCTATAGATATTAAAACAAGAAAACCAAAACTCTCCACTATAACCGGAGGTCTCTCAGGACCGGCAATTAAACCTATTGCTGTAAGAATGGTTTGGCAGGTTAGTAAAGCCGTACAAATTCCTGTTTGCGGATTAGGCGGTATAATGAACTATGAAGATGTAATCGAATTTATGCTGGCCGGAGCCTCTTGTGTACAAATCGGCACTGCTAATTTTATAAATCCCGACATAACCATGAAAATAATACATGATTTAAAAGTATTCTGCAACCAAAACAATATTAAAGATATTAACGAAATAATTGGTGCCATGAATTGTTAATGTTTTAATTATTTATATCACAAATACTTTAAAGAATTTACTTAAAGTAAAATGTAAATTAAACATTTTTAATTTTTACCGGTTAAACTTAATTAAATGTATTTTTTATGAAGAAAACAATTTTAATGATATTAGACGGTTGGGGAATAGGAAACGGCTCAGAAGCAGATTTAATAACACAAGCCAACACACCAAATTACGATAATTTCCGAAAAATATATCCAAATTCATATTTGTTAACTTCTGGAGAAAATGTAGGTTTGCCTGATGGACAAATGGGAAATTCAGAAGTAGGACATTTGAACATCGGTGCAGGAAGGATTGTTTATCAAGACCTTGTTAAAATCAATAAAGAAATTGAATCCGGAAAATTTTTCAATAATCCTGTTCTTATTGATGCATTAAATTATGCTAAAGAAAATGACAAACAAGTTCATCTTTTAGGTCTGGTAAGTGATGGAGGAGTTCATTCCAGTGACGAACATTTAATTGCATTGATTAAACTTTCGGATAAATTAGGCCTAAAAAAAACATTTATTCATGCTCTAACTGATGGTCGCGATACTGACCCTCATAGTGGTATAGGTTATCTGAAAAAAATTAATGATGCTTTGCAAAACTCATCAGTTAAGCTAGCAAGTCTTATTGGACGTTACTACACAATGGACAGAGATAAACGTTGGGAAAGAATCAAAGTAGGATATGATTTAATGGTTTTGGGAAAAGGAAAAAAATCTCGTAATATTACTCAATCCATTCAGGAATCTTATGACGAAGGAATAACGGATGAATTCATTAAACCTATTGTTATGGTTGATGAAAACGAAAAACCAATAACAACAATTCAAGAAGGCGATGTAGTATTATGCTTTAATTTTCGAACAGACAGACTCAGACAAATTACCACAGCTCTTACACAAAAGGACTTCCCTGAATTTGAAATGCATACAATTCCTCTTTATTACGTTACAATGACCCGCTATGACGAAAGTTTTAAAAACATTAATGTTGTTTATGAAAAAGATAATTTATTCAATACAATAGGAGAGGTCATCTCAAGTAAAGGTTTAAAACAATTAAGAATTGCCGAAACAGAAAAATATGCTCACGTAACATTCTTTTTCAGTGGTGGCAGAGAAGATGTCTTCGAGAATGAATCCAGGATTTTAATCCCTTCACCCAAAGTCGCAACTTACGACCTAAAACCAGAAATGAGTGCAATCGAAGTTAAAGATGCTCTTGTTAACGAAATTAACAAAAATATTCACGATTTTATTGTTGTAAACTTTGCTAATGGTGATATGGTAGGACACACGGGAGTTAAAAAAGCTATAATTAAAGCTGCTGAAACAGTTGATTTTTGTGTTGGAGAAGTTGTTGATAATGCTATAAAAAATGATTATGCCGTTATGATTATTGCCGACCATGGAAATGCTGATAACGCAATAAATCCAGATGGTTCACCCAATACAGCACACTCATTAAATCCGGTTCCTTGTATTTTAATAAACACAAATTATAACAAAATAAACAACGGAATACTAGCAGATGTAGCACCAACTCTTTTGAAAATAATGGAAATTGAGATTCCCTACGAAATGACCGGCAAAATTCTTGTTTAATAATGCTTGGCAATATATTATTAAAAAAAAACTTCTTTGCTCGTATGTTATTTTTGTTTACTTACTATCATCTTAGTTGAATAAAATCCTTTATTGGTATTTAATAATATATTATAGAATCCTGTAGGTAAATTTGTTTCTAAATTTTGCTTATAGTGAGGATTCTCAAAATTATACTCATAGACAATCTGTCCTGTTATATTAATTATTTTAATACTAAATATTGCAACACTTTTATCTCTTGTTTCGATATAAAAACTTCCATGGTTTGGATTTGGATAGATTGTGAAATCAGAAATTGATAAATATGAATTTTTACTAATATTCGTTGATTCATAAGGAGTAATTTCCCATATAACTAATCTCCCGCTACCATTTACAGATGAATACTCAAAACTATCAAAAACAAAATCATTTTGGGACGTACTTGAAAAAGTCAAATTGTAAATAATATTGTTAAGGTACGAAAGTTCTGTCAGTTCATAACGATTAATTGAATATCCTGAATTTCCCCAAGGTAGATTATTAATTGTAAGATTAATGGTATTATTTCCAAATTATGGTTCATCGGCAGGAAAAATTACAACAATTTTATCATTTGAGTCATTTTTTCCTGCAAGAGCATACATTCCTTCATTTATGGAAAGCGGAAGTCTGTTTAAAGCATCATTAATTTTATTTAAATTATAAAATACATAGGCTGTCGGTTTAGGAACAATTGGACCAACTCTAAAAATACCCATGTGTGCAAAATTATCATCTGATGCATCAACATCAAATAAACAAACTCTATGAGACATTGAAATGCCATTATTCAACATATCTATAATATGCTTAAATTTATTTAATCCATAGTCCAAATCGCCCCAAACAGTAGTATTTTGATCCAAGCGGCCCCATTCTGAATTTATCAATTCTGCGTTAGGTACGTATTCATTTCTCCACTGAATTGCTAAATTAACTTTTGCAGAATCATACCCCCCCTGATATTGAGTATCAGAATATGGGTGAAAAGACAAAAAATCAAACTTTTTATTATTGTTTTTTATCTGTGTCAGAAAATTAACCGGAAACAAATTTAAAAAAGAATAAAAAGCAAAACTGCAACATCCGAATTTTACATTTTCATAAAGTTCAGGATCATTTGAAATTTCATCGGCAATAGCCGCATAAGCATCATAAAGTTCAAATTCAGTTCCTTTCCAGAAAAATTTCACCATAACAGGATTTGTCCATTGTTGATCAGGTTCATTCCAATGTTCAAAGTACCTTACATTATATGTTTCGTAGCAATGTTTAATAAAATGATACATAACCCTGCCGTAAACACTATTATCGCTTGGTGGTGAATTACGAATGGAATTATCATAAGCTAAATTATAAACTAATCCCATTAGAGCCTGGTATTCTGGGGTTGTATCTCTACTCAAAGTAAAAGGCATATAGTCCAATGTAATAAATGGTTCTGCACCAAGAGATCTTATAAGGGTTATAGCAGAATCTATATAGGAAAAATCATAATTATAGAGGTTATCGGCATCCGAAAGAGTATTTGCTCCTTTGTAAAACTCATATTTCAAATTACGTAAAACTTCAGTATTAATGGAATAATAACTTGTATCCGGAGGATTGTCCATTCGCCCGATGGAAATTCTGATATAACGTGGTTGTAGCTCTGACATAACTGTATTAAATTCAGGATCAGTAATGTACAAAATATGTGGTCCGACGATAGAAGGATTCCCTCCGTAACCATCCATTAAATGACATTCATA
Source organism: Bacteroidales bacterium Bact_19 (assembly GCA_001603595.1). Classification (GTDB taxonomy): domain Bacteria; phylum Bacteroidota; class Bacteroidia; order Bacteroidales; family ML635J-15; genus Bact-19. The sequence goes on along the minus strand of LUZK01000022.1, from coordinate 4,536 downwards.
ATGATCTCGCCATAATGGAGGTATTTCAACAGTTGAAGCACTTGCATCAATACTGATATTAATAATAGATTGCGAAAACAAATTATTTAAAAAAAATAATCCAATTAAATTTAGAGTTAATGAAACTTTTAACAATTTTAGCATAAAATCAATTTTTTTTTTGTAAATATACTAATTTTTAAAAGTTTTTAAAAAAAGTAAGGATATTAATTAAATTATAATCAATTGATTAAAAACATTATCCTTGCATACATGCAGACTGGACAAATTGTCCCGAATAGCGGAAGGACTCCAATCCAGCGACTTCTGATATCTTTCATAAAATATTACATTATCTGAATCATGAATAAATTACAATTCATTTGAGCCTTAATTTTTCAAAATCCTCAATCTCTGGAATTGCTTAACTCATTATTAGTAAACAAAAAAGCCCGCATATCTGCAGGCTTGCGGACTGGACGGGACTCGAACCCGCGACCTCCGGCGTGACAGGCCGGCATTCTAACCAACTGAACTACCAATCCTTAATTCGGCTGCAAATATATACTGTTTTTTTTAATACTCCAAATAAAAATAAAAAAAAATTTTATCTTTTTTTATTCTATTATAATAATGACCTAATAATGAGCAATATATTCGAAATAAATTAAAAATATTAGGAATATTTTAGAAAAAATAGTAAGTAAATAAAGTATTATTAACAAAATAATGCATTTGTATTTAATAGTTCGAAAACACCTACTTATAGCATTTTTTAATAATATAAGTATTATAATAACCTTTTAACAAAACATATAGAATATTTTTATGTTAGTTTGTAAAACATTTTAATTATTGTTTTATATGTCATTTAAAAAATTAACGATTCCGGAAATACTAGTAAATTCATTCACAAAATTTTCGGATAATCATTTTCTAGGATTTAGTGATGAAAACTCATTGACTTACAAAGAAGTAAAAGAAAAAATTGAGATTGTAATTGCAAATTTAAAAAAAATTGGAATAAGAAAAACCGATAAAGTTGCAATCTTTTCCAATAATATGCCCAATTGGGGTATTATTTATTTTGCAACAACATCAATAGGTGCGGTTGCTGTACCTATACTACCGGATTTTGGTTCAGAAGAGCTTAATATTATACTCAAACACAGCGAAGCCAAAGTACTTTTTGTTGCCGGGATTCTTGATGACAAAATTCAAAATATTGATAAACACAATCTAAAGGCAATAATAAGAACAAACGACCTAAAAACTCTTTATCCCGAAAATTTCGATTTTGATTTTTCAATAAATTCAAACTTTGAAGAATCAATAAATGCTGATGAAAACGATTTAGCCTCTATAATATATACTTCAGGCACAACAGGCAAATCAAAAGGAGTGATGCTTACGCATAAAAATATTTGTTTTAATGCTGTGGAATGCGGTAAAGTACAACCAATTAGAGAAGATGATGTTTTCCTATCAATCTTGCCACTATCTCATGCTTATGAAAATACCTTAGGATTGATTTTACCAATGATGAATGGCGCTCAGGTGAAGTACTTGCGAAAACTTCCCACTCCGGCAATACTCGTACCTGCATTGCAATCCGTGCGTCCGACAATTATGTTATCAGTCCCTCTGATAATCGAAAAAATATACAAGTCAAAAATTCTTCCTGCTTTTAATTCAAAGAAACTAATAAAAATTCTCTATAAAATACCAGTTTTCAGAAAATGGTTCAATGCTGCAGCAGGAAGAAAGCTGATTAAAACATTTGGCGGCAGAATAAGATTCTTTGGAATAGGAGGAGCAAAATTAGATCCTATTGTGGAAAAGTTTTTAATTGAAGCTAAATTTCCTTATGCTATCGGATATGGATTAACAGAAACATCTCCGTTAATTGCAGGCGTAAATCCAAAAACTGTAAGATTACAATCTACGGGTCCAAAAATCGAAGGAATAGAAATTAAACTTACGGATGTTAATCATAAAACAGGAGAGGGTGAAATCTGGGTGAGAGGAGAAAGTGTTATGAAAGGTTACTATAAAGACGAAGCTCTAACTTCTGAAGTTCTTACAGAAGACGGATGGTTCAAAACAGGGGACTTAGCTGTTATGGATAAAGACGGATATATTTTTATTAAAGGTCGAAAAAAGAATGTTATTATTGGAGCAAGCGGAGAAAATATTTATCCGGAAGATATAGAATCGATTATAAACAATTTCGACTTTGTCCTTGAATCCATAGTTGTTGAAGAAAAAGGAAGACTTGTTGCCTTAGTACATCTTAATATGGAAGAAATGGAGAAAAAGTACAAAAATTTTAAAAACGAAATGGAAGTAAAACTCGAAGAATATAAAATAGATCTCCTTAATTACATAAATACAAAAGTCAATAAATTCTCAAACGTAAAGAAAATCAACATCCAAAAAGACCCTTTCGAAAAAACTCCTACTCAAAAAATTAAACGTTATAAATACAATTCAAATGATTAGTTAACGGAAGAAGCAAAGTTAGAAAAATTATAGTATTATAATTTTATAAAAATCCCTAGTACAGATTTTCTGACTTATGTTAATAAAAAATGAATATTTACTTTTGTTTATAAAATTAAGTTTGGATATTTTTGTTTAAATTAAAAAGTAATAAAAATGCAAACATTAATTAAAAACATAAAAGAACTGGTTGGTATTATTGAAAATCCCGATATCATTTTACTATCAGGGGAGCAAATGTCGAAACTAAATACAATTAAAGATGCTTATTTGTTGGTCGAAGGCGAAATAATCAAGGATTTTGGAAAAATGTCTGAAATCTCTCAGGATCTTCTAAATGATTCAAGTCTAGAAATAATAGATGCTAAGGGAAAATTCGTTTTGCCATCATTTTGTGATTCTCATACTCATATTGTTTATGCAGGCAGCAGAGAACAAGAATTTTGTGACAAAATCAAAGGATTGAGTTACGAAGAAATAGCAAAAAGGGGAGGAGGAATTCTAAATTCCGCTAAATTGCTTCAAAATACTTCTGAAGATGATCTTTACGAACAATCAATTGAGAGGGTGAAAGAAATCATTTCGCAAGGGACAGGAGCAGTAGAGATTAAAAGCGGTTATGGATTAACGCCTGAAGCCGAATTGAAAATGCTAAGAGTAATTAGAAGAATAAAACAAAACTTTCCAATCGAAGTAAAATCCACATTTCTAGGTGCTCATTCAATACCATTGGAATACCGTCAAAATCCAGACGAATATGTTGATATTGTTATAAATGAAATGATTCCATTGGTTGCCGCAGAAGATTTAGCTGACTATATTGATGTATTTTGCGATAAAGGATTTTTTACTGTTGAACAAACAGAAAGAATTTTAATGGCAGGAATAAAATACGGATTAAGACCAAAAATTCACGCTAACGAATTGGATAAATCGGGCGGAATTCAAGTTGGAGTAAAGTATAATGCTTTATCGGTTGATCATATTGAATACACTGAAAAAGAAGAAATGCAAGCTCTACTGAACAGTGAAACAATGCCGACAATTCTTCCGGGAGCAGCTTTCTTTTTAAATATGCCTTTTGCACCTGCACGGAAAATGATTGACTTTGGGCTTCCTGTTGCAATTGCCTCTGATTATAATCCGGGATCTTCTCCATCTGGAAATATGAAGTTAATGATGTCCTTTGCCTGTGTAAACTATAAACTTTTGCCCGAAGAAGCAATTAATGCATCTACAATTAACGGTGCTTATGCAATGGGAATAAGCTATATCACAGGTAGCATAACTAAAGGAAAATTGGCAAATTTCTATATCACAAAAAAAATAAATTCTTATAATTTTATTCCTTACGCTTACGGTTCTGATTTGATTGATAAAGTATTTTTGAAAGGAATTGAACAAAAATGTTAAAAAGTGGTTAAAATTAATAATTTTACATGTAACTTTTAGTATTAGTTAATCGTTTTACCTTAAAATTTATGAAAATGGACGTAAGAGAACAAATTTTGAAAGTTTTAAATGAAAATGAACCCATGAGTGCTGGTCAAATTGCTGAGAAAACAGGACTTGACAAAAAAATTGTTGAAAAAGAAATGGATAAACTTAAAAAAGAAAATCTTATAGTTTCGCCTAAAAGATGTTATTGGACAGTAAATAAATGATTTGTTATTCTATTAACAATATTGTAAAAGTCTTGTACAAAACTTTTTTTTCAGTTTTTGTGCTTTTAATTTTAGCATCTTGTTCGTCTAATATTTCAAGCACAAAAGATTTCCTTGAGCTTATAAATTCAAATTACTCTAATAGATGGAAATCCGGTATTAGTTATTATAAAATTGTAAATTTTTATTATAAAAAGGATGTCATAGCTAACCAAATTCAGAAAGTAAACTATAATATAGAAACAGGATTTTCAAACAAATCAATTACACAAAATATTGCAGATTCAACGAAAAAATTTAATGTATTCAAGTTGGAAAAAGATTTAAACATATTTTCAAAAGAATTTTTTCATAATGCACCTGATGTTAATTTCAAATATTTTTCGGAATT
>LUZK01000108.1 GCA_001603595.1 Bacteroidales bacterium Bact_19 | reverse complement strand
GTAACAGTTACTGTAGCACAGGCAGATACATTACCACAAACTCCGGTTGTTTGAGCATAATATGTTGTTGTGGAAGCCGGAGAAACATTTATACTAGTTCCTGAACCAACTAAAGTTCCTCCACAACTACCTGTGTACCAATTTATTCCATTTCCATTTGTACCAATAGTTCCACTTAGGGTAGTAGATTGTCCTGCACATATTGGATTCGGTGAAGCAGATACTCCCGTTGGAACTCCAAGTGGTAAATCAATTACCGTCAAAGTGTAGTTTCCAAACCCACTTGATCCATAGGCACCCACAGAAATATAATAAGTTGTTCCGGAAGTGGAACACCATTCAACTATTGAAGTATTAGATGAACATCCTCCAGTATCATCATTACAAGCTATCTCTGTAAGAGATCCACAATTGCCTGTGTAAATATGAATTTCCGTATCGAAATTTGCATTATTACAAGTAGAAGCTTGCATTCGGTTTCCTGTTCCTGTTACCCTAAACCAAACATTGTTAAAATGAGATCCACAGGAAGTCGTACTTGCGGGCACATCATTAGTAGCACAATTATTATTCATTGCCCCACTATTATATGGCAAAGCTCCTATAATTATAGCATTTGCACAATTGTCATTTGATGGATTTGGATTTACAGTAACTGCAGTGCTTGCACTTGCCGTACAACCGTAAGTATCCGTTACAGTTACTGTATATGTTCCAGACATGGCTGTTGTGGCAGATGGTCTTGAAGGATTTTGAAGATTAGAAGTCCAACCGCCAGGTCCAGACCATGAGTAACTTAATCCGGTGGAACTACTACTTGATAAATTAAGTGTAGAACCTGCACATATTGGAGAATTCGAACTTGCTGTGGGATTTATCGGTGGAGCATTATAAATTGTAGCATTGTCCGTCCAAATACATTTACCCAAGGCATCCGTTACAGTTACGTAATATGTTCCTGCCGGGCGGTTGCTTATACTCGAACTTGTTGAAGTAAATCCGCCAGGTCCAGTCCAATTATAGTAATATGGTGGAGTTCCTCCTGCAACTCCTGTAACACTTAATG
>LUZK01000107.1 GCA_001603595.1 Bacteroidales bacterium Bact_19 | reverse complement strand
AATTTAAAAAACTATTTTTCACAAAAATAATATAAAATATTTTAAATTTAACAAAAAATTGTATTTTTTATTAATAAAAAAATATTTTTTAGATATTTTTTTATTGTTTTAGAAATATATTATGCGTTTGTAGGTCTATCAAATTCTTTCTGTACAATGAACCAATTGCTTTTTTAAAATTTTTCTTTGAGAAACCAAAAGTCGCATAAATTATTTCTGGATCAGAATTGTCGGTAATCTGCATGCTGCCACCTCTCTTTTTTAGATATTCTAAAATTTTATTTTCAAAAGATTCAATGTCATTGCCGTCGTTTCTAAATAATCTTAAGTCTATTTTGTTGTCTTCCCGAATCTTTTTTATTATCGCTTTAGTTTTTGTCCCGGGGTAAAGCTCAGAAAAAACTTCATTTTCATAAAGCATTCCTAGATATTTGTGATTGATAATTGCTTTATATCCTAAATTTGTTTTGGCTAGTATGAAAATTTCTGCATCATCATTCTCCGAAATTCCTGTAGGTTTCTCTTCAATAAATTTATCAATGTGCATTGAAGCTTTTAAAATGTTATTTTGATTATCAATAAAAATATAAAAATTGTAGTATTTATTCTTTTCAAGTCTTATATTCTGATCATCTTTTTCACAAATTATTGGTTGATCCAATCCGATGTCAACTTTTGCAAATTCAGGACAAACATCTAATACTCTAAGCCTTGCAAATTCATTTACCTGAACAAGAGCTTTTCCCATCATTAATAGTGGTTTTTGATTTCCAACAGGCAGGAGAAAAAATTCTGCAAAATCTCCCGATTTATATTTTATAATCAAATCGTTGTTCTTTGTTTTTAAGATTCCATCTGAAACCGTATCTACATATAGTTCATCGTTTTTAACCTCAACAATTTTTAATCTTAAATTTTTGCCGTATAAATTCATTTTTTATTCTTTTTTTCTTGTGCTAATTTAATTATTCTTTCTTGAATCTCAGTAGGTAATTCGGAATATTTTAGAAATTCCATCGAGAAATTTGCTCTACCTGATGATAAATTTCTTAGCTGTGTTGAATATCCAAACATTTCCATGAGAGGAATTAATGCAACAATCTTTTGAGAACCTTTTCTATATCTTCGCATCGACTCAATTTTCCCTCTTTTTCTGTTTATATTGCTAACTATGTCTCCTATATATTCATCCGGAGTGTTAACTTCAACTTTCATTATCGGTTCGAGTAATACCGGATTCGCTTTTAAGAATGCTTGCTTAAAACATTCCTGAGCACATATTTGAAACGCCATATCGGATGAATCAACCGGGTGAAAACTTCCATCAAATAACACTGCTTTAACGTCAACTACAGGATAACCTGCAAGAGCACCTTTTTGCATTGCAGTCCTGATCCCTTTATCAACAGAACTGATAAACTCGTTTGGAATAACTCCGCCTTTAATCAAATCTATAAACTCGTAACCTTTTTCAGTATTCGGCTCAAGACGAATAAGTGTATGAGCAAATTGACCTTTTCCTCCGGTTTGTTTTACATGACGATAATTCGCTTCGGAAAATGAAGTTATAGTTTCTCTATACGAAACAGAAGGTTCTCCCACAATAACATCCAATTTAAAATCTTCTTTGAGCCTGTCAACCATTATCTCCAGATGTAGTTCCCCCATCCCCGAAATAATTGTTTCTTCAGTTTCTGGATCAAAACGGGCTGTGAAGGAAGGGTCCTCGTTAACTAGTTTACTTAATGCTTCTCCTAATTTATCTTTATCTTTTTGTTTTGCCGGCGTAATCTTCAATTCAATTACCGAAACAGGAATATGTATTGATTCTAACAATAATGGGTGCTGTGGGTCGCAAAGTGTGTCGCCGGTTTTTGTATATTTCATACCTACAAGAGCAATAATTTCACCTGCTCCAGCTTCTGAAATTTCTTCACGCTCTTTTGCTTTTATCCTGAAAATTCTTCCAATTCTTTCATATTTGCGTTTAGATGCGTTATAAATTTGCATACCACTTTCTAAACGACCAGAGAAAATCCTAACAAAAGTTTGTTGACCAACATAAGGATCGTTAATCAATTTGAAAGCTAATGCAGAAAAATGATCATTATTTGAGGGTATTCTCGAGTGAGTTTTGTTTACATCATCTATATCTTGCCCAACAACAGCTCCGATATCAACAGGAGAGGGGAGATAATCAACAACCGCATCCAGGAGTAGCTGAACACCGATATTTTTGTATGCTGCACCACAAAATACAGGAGTTATTAATAAATTTTTAACTGCCTCGCGTAATGCTTTTTTTATTGTATCTGTTGATAATTCTTTTGATTCTAAAAAGGCTTCCATTATTTCATCTGAATACTCAGAGAGTTTTTCAAGCATATTTTCTCTAGCTTTTTTGGCTGAATCATAAAATTCGGCAGGTATATCAATTTCTTGACGTGTATCGTTTTCGAAAATGTATGCTTTCATTTTTATTAAATCAACAGTACCTTTAAAATCATTTTCGCTGCCCATTGGTAGTTGAACAGGAACAGCATTTGCATCAAGATATTTATGCATTTGCTCTACCACTGCATAAAAATCTGCACCTGTTCTATCCATTTTATTAATGAAAGCAATTCGCGGAACTCTATACCTGTCAGCTTGATTCCATACTGTTTCGCTCTGAGGTTCAACACCACCTACAGCACAAAAAACAGCAATCATCCCGTCTATAACTCTTAAAGACCTTTCTACTTCAATGGTGAAATCAACATGCCCTGGAGTATCGATGAGATTTATCTGGTGTTCATTCCATTTACAAGTTATTGCAGCAGAGGCTATCGTAATTCCTCGTTCTTGCTCTTGTTTCATGAAATCCATTGTGGCTTGTCCATCATGGGTTTCTCCAATTTTACGTTTGGTTCCTGTGAAATATAAAATTCTTTCTGTTAACGTAGTTTTTCCGGCATCTATATGTGCCGCAATTCCAATGTTTCTTAATTTAGTAATAGGCATAATATTTTCGTTTAAAAAAGTCGCAAAAGTACAACTTTTTTTGAGAATAAATATGTGTTTTATTGGAAGAGATAAGAATTAACTAAAAATTAATACTTATTTTTGATCAAGATGTCCTTCTCTAAGCACTCTGTATTCGCCTGTTTCTGTGTTGAGATCGTAAATGTTAAAGTTTGTTTTAATATCAAAATTGTCATATCTTATAGCAAAGTTTAAAGATGCCGAGCCTTCTTCTCCGGATTGTATTCTGTGAAATACACCTTTCGGCCAAATTAACATACATGGTCCGTCAAAAATAATTTTATCTCCTTTTTTTACGAAGTTTGGTCCAACAGTAAAACTCTCAACCTTTTGATATTCAGGTCTGTAAATGTCAACATGTCTAATTCCGTATAAAACAATAAGATAATCATCCTGTCCGGGATGCATATACCACGGTCTTTTAACGTCTCCTACAGGTCCTGGAGATATAGCATTATGTTCATGTATTACTCTATCAATACCGGAAATTGGAGGCATCAATTCCATTGGAACAATGTCAAAATATACTCCGGGAGTGGTTCTGAAATTATGTAATTTTATTACTTTATAAAAATCTGTTTTTTCATCAACGATGAATTTTTGGACGGTATTTTCCATATCTGTAATTTTTACAAAATTAACAAAAAAGTACAGCAAATGTTCAGTTTTTAATTTATATTTGCAAAAAAACTAATAGTATGAAATCAAGATTATTTTATTTTCTCGCTTTAGTCATTTTCTTATCAGCGTGTGGTAACAAAAAGTCGCAAGTAAACAAAAAAGGTGTTGAAAGCGATAAAATTCAAGTTTTCTCTGCAGTTCTCGATGAATATGGAAAACTTATGCCAAGATGTAAAAACATTGTTAAGATAGATGTCAAAGACTTTAATATTGAAGATGCTCTAGTCTATATTGATAATGACGAGGGTGATGCTCTTATCCAAAATCAAGGTATTGTGTTGATTCCTTATAATCCAGGAAAGGATATTAACTTAATTGTAAGTTTCGAAGATAAAGGTGGATCAAAAAAAATCGGAGTAAGCGAAAAAATTCCTGCTCCAGTTTTAAAAGTTTTTGATAAAACAAGCATGGCAGAATTCGGCAGCGAAATCGAAAGAATTATCCCGGCAATTGTGAAAATTTCTGCTGATGAAAAATTTGCAAAATTATTTCCCGAAGATGCTCAGTATTTTTTCAAATCGTATGAAATTATACTCAAGAATCAAAATGGTGCTGTAATTAAAAACCAAAAAGTTGAGGATTACGAAAGTGATGTAATAGATTTGTCTGATATTCAAAAAATTGCAGTCCAAAATTCAACTCTTGAAATTATATTTACAAAAGTTGTCAGAAAGGATTTTGAGGGTAATTTAACAGATGTTGATTTGAATGAAAATTCCAGAATTCTTAAATTAACTATAAAATAATTTGATTATTTGTTTTGCAAATTTGCTTATTTTATAATCTTTTTTTATTTTTGTAAAAATAAGCAAGTATGTTTTTATCCAATAATTTAAAATTTCTACGTAAAAAACAAAAGTTTTCCCAACAAGAAGTAGCCGATACGATTGGTGTTCCTCGTCCAACTTACAGCGGCTACGAAAATGATGTTTCATTGCCTTCTATTGAAAAACTTATAAGAATAAGCGATTTTTACAAGATTAGTATAGATTTTTTACTAAAAAAAGATTTAAGTCAATTTAAAGAAAGTGAATTTGTTTTTAAAGAATCCGATGACGATTCATACATAACAGGTTCAAATATACGGGTTTTACATAGTACAATAGACTCAGACAACGAAGAAAATATTGAACTGGTCGAAGAAAAAGCTTCAGCAGGTTATTCGAAAGGATATTCGGATCCTGAATTTATAAGAAGTTTGCCTGTTTTTCAATTGCCTTTTTTGTCTAAGGAAAAAAAATATAGAACTTTTAAGATTCAAGGCGATTCGATGCTACCAATCCCTGATGGATCTTATGTTACCGGCGAATTCATTCAAAATTGGTATTCACTAAAAGATGGAGATGCATGCATTCTTATTACCAATAATGACGGGATAGTGTTTAAATGTGTTTTAAACAGAATTAAGAGAGAAAGAAAACTCGTTCTATATTCTCTAAATAAAATTTATCAACCTTATGAAATTGAGGTAAAGGAAATTAAGGAAATCTGGAAGTTTGTTAATTACATTAGCTCAGAAATACCTCAATCAATTATCGAAATTGATGATTTACATAAAGAAATTGCTAACCTTAACGAAAAATTAGATAAACTAATAAATAAAATATCAGATTAAATTTCATCAAAATCAATGTATTGCTCAACATATTCATTAACTCTGGATTCCTCAAACAGATAAACTTTGCCAAGATATCGTTTCAATATACTGTAATTATGTGTTACCATAACCACTGAATGATTTTCATCAATAACTCCCGTTAAAATGTCCATTATTGTTGCTGCACTGTCAGGATCAAGATTTCCAGTAGGTTCGTCTGCAAAAATTAAAGGTGGGTCATTAAGTAATGCTCGAGCTATACTGACTGACTGTTTTTCTCCACCACTAAGTTTGCCCGGCATCGAATAAATTTTATCTTTCATTCCCACTTTTTCAAGTACTTCTATAATTCTTTTATCAATGGCTTCTTTATCCTTCCAGTCAGTGGCACGTAGCACAAATTCAAGATTCTTGTAGACATTTCGATCTGTCATAAGTTCAAAATCTTGAAAAACCATGCCTATTTTACGTCTAAGTTTATAAAGATTTTTGTGTTGTAAACTTTTAATATCAAAATCACAAACTATAGCAGAACCTTTAATAATAGGCAATTCCCCATAAAGTGTTTTAAGTAAACTGGATTTTCCACTACCAACTTTCCCTATAAAATAAACAAATTCTCCGTTTTTAATTTCAATATTTACATCTTCAAGAATCTTGTTTTCTTCTTGAAATACAAATAAATTTTCGGTTTTTATTAAAATCTCGTGGTTATCACTCATGTTCAATATAATTTCAATTTTTCAAAGACAAAACTAAACAGAAAAAAAATAAGTTTTTGTTTTTGCGGTTATAATAATGAACAATTTTTTGTTAATTAAAAAGTTGATAGAGGTTTTAATAATTGATTTATACCGAGTAATTTTACATGTTATAAATAGAAAATTGATTGTTATGAAATATTTGAGGAATGTTTTGTTTTGCTGTTTTTTGTTGGCATTTGTATTTAACCTTTATGGACAAAAAACTGCTAAGTACAATTTTATGGAGGAATTATGGGAAACAGCCTCCGGTTTGTACGATAAAGGAATGTATGTTCCTGCTCAGAAACTTTTTATGCAGATTTTAATGCATAATGGAGTAGAATATTCTGCTTACAAAGACGAGGCAGCTTACTATGTTGCAATGTGTGCATTAAATCTTTTTAATTACGATGCAGAGTATCAATTGATAAACTTCTTAGAATTGAATCCAGAATCTTCCAAAACCAACAGTGCTACTTTTCAAATGGGGAATTATTATTTCCGAAACAAAAAATACAAAGAAGCTCTGGAATGGTACGAAAAAGTTAAAAGAGTTGATTTAACTGCAGACGAACAATCTGAGTATTTCTTTAAAATGGGCTTTAGCCATTTTGCAAGGAAAGATTTTGATAAGGCTGCAAAATCTTTTTATGAAAGCCGAGATGCAAATACAATCTACGGGCCGATGTCATTGTACTTTTATTCTCACATAAAATATATAAATCAGCAGTATCAAACAGCTTTAAATGGATTTCTGAAACTTGAATCCAATCCATCATTTAAAGATATTGTGCCTTTTTATATTTCTCAAATTTATTACTTGATGGAAAGATATCAACAGGTTACTGAATATGCTCCAAAACTTCTCGAAGGATTAACAGGTGCTGAAGCGGCTGAAATCGCAAAAATTATTGGAATGTCATATTATAGATTGGCCAAATATAACGAAGCAGTTCAATATCTTCAGACTTATATGCGAAATACTTCCTCGCCAACTGATTATGATTATTATGAATTGGGATATAGTTTTTACAATTTAGGTAAATATTCTGAAGCAGCAGCTAATTTTACTAAAATCAAAAGTTTACAGGATACTCTTAGTCAATATGCTTATTATCACCTAGGGGATTGTTATTTAAAACTTGAAAATAAAGTAGAGGCTCGTAAATCTTTTGAAATGGCAAGTAAATATAATTTTAATCCTGTGATTAAAGAAGACGCTCTTTTTAATTTCGCTCAACTTAGTTTTGAACTTTCAATGTCTCCTTTCAATGAAGCAATTAATGCTTTTAACAAATATATTAAGGAATATCCAAATTCTCCAAGGGTTGGAAAAGCTTATGATTATCTTGTCGATGCCTTTTTGAGCACCAAAAACTATCAAGGAGCTATTAGTGTAATTGAAAATATGAAAAACCGTACTCCGAAAATTGATGCAGCTTATCAACGTCTTACATATTTCAGAGGCTTAGAGCACTTTATAGAACAGAAATTTAACGAAGCAATAACAATGTTCGAAAAATCTCTGGAATATAAAATATATGACAGAGAAATTGCAGCACTGGCAAACTATTGGAGAGCCGAAGCAAACTATCGTCTGGGAAAAACTGATCTTGCTATATCTCAATTTAAAGAATTTGTTTCAACACCTACCGGATCCGTAAAACTTGATGAATTTTCAAAAGCTCATTACAATTTAGGATATTTGTATTTTAATAAAAAAGAATACGCAACTGCAAATTCATGGTTCAGAAAATTTGAAATGCAACCGGGTAATGAAAACACTACAATTTTAAACGATGCATTAAATAGAATAGGGGATTGTTATTTTATATCTAAAGAATTTGCACCAGCCGCAGAATATTACAAGAAAGCCGTTGCCATCGGAAAAATTGTTCCTGATTATAGTTTATATCAGCTAGCACTTTCTTATTCAGGATTAAAACAGCCTCAACAAAAAATCTGGTCTTTACGCAGAGTTGTTAATGAATTCCCCGAATCTGAATATGCCGGTAATGCAAATTTTGAGATTGGTCGTACGTATCATGTAGATTTAAACCGAACAGATTCTGCAAAGTTTTATTATAACAGAGTGATAGTTAATTATCCTAAATCTTCTGTAAAAAGATCTGCTCTTACAAATATAGGGGCCATATATTTCTCTGAAAATAATTATAATAAAGCTCTTGAAGTTTTAAAACAGGTAATTGCCGAGTATCCCGGAACAGAAGAAGCTGCAAATGCAAATCAAATGATTAAGGATATTTATATTGCCATGGAAAACCCCGGTGGTTATATTGAATATGTCAATAACCAGGGTTCCGGTGTTGTAGTGAGCGAAGTTGAACAAGACGAAATATTATGGCTATCGGCAAAAAAACTTTATATTGATAAAAAATACAACGAAGCTCTCAATGCTCTAAAAAATTACTTAAACAAATTTCCTAACGGAAAATATAAAATTGAAGCTCACTATTTCAAAGCTGAGCTACATTTCTATTTCGAAGAAAAGGATCTTGCATTACCTTCATATAGAATTGTGGCTGATGCTCCACGCAATTCATTTACCGAAGAAAGTATGCTTAAAGCTGCAAGTATTTTATTCGATAAAAATGATTTTGAAACAGCTCTTTCTTATTACGAAAAATTATATCCGATTTCTGAAAATAAATCCACAAAGTTTATTTCTGCAATTGGACGAATGAGATGTGCATACAATATAAATGATTGGGATAAAGTTATTCCGGCTTGCGTTGATGTAATCGAAAACGAAAAATCTAACGAAGAACAAAAACGCGAAGCTCATTACAAAATGGCAAAAGCTTATTATGCAAAAAATAATACTATTAGAGCTCTTGGTCTATTCGAAAAACTTTCAACAGAAGTCAGAAGTCCAGAAGGGGCAGAAGCAATGTACCGCAGAGCTGAAATTAATTTTAAAATGAAAAAAGATACCATCGCCGAAGATTTGATTTTTGAATTTGCACAGAAAAACTCTCCTCAAGCATACTGGTTAGCAAAGAGTTTCATTCTTTTGTCCGATATCTATGCTTATCGCGAAGATTATTTCTCAGCTAAACATGCTCTTCAAAACATGCTCTCTAATTATCCTAACGAAACCGACGGCATAAAAGACGAAGCCAGCGAAAAACTTACAAAGATACTCGAAGATGAGCAAGCTGCTAAAGGTCAAGAAAGTATGCTCAATTTAAAAATTAATCTTATAGAGGATTCCAAAGATGAAAATCTATTTATTGAAGAAGATGATAAAATAGATTTGCCAAAACCTGCTGAAATGAGGTAAAAAGTTTAACATTAAATGCAAAAGTTATGAAAATGAGAATATTAGTTTTAATTATTTTATTTGCAATTCCATACAGAATAATTGCACAAAATGATGATTTGGGTAACCAAACAATAACGGTTTATACCGAATTCTCTCCAATACTCAAAGATGCAAACAGAATGTTGTTTTTGCCTGCTATTGTGGACACAATTAAAATCACACCAAGATTTGAATATGATGTGAAGAACTTCAATTTTAAAACAAAGTTTTTACCATCACAAATTCCCGCAGCCAGCATAAAAGGCGAACCACTGAAACCTCTTGATAATGGATTGATAAACTTAGCTCTGGGTAATTATCTTTCTCCTAAAGTAGAAATTTATTATAATAATACTCGCGAGAAAGAATATTCTGTTGGTGCAATGGGGTCGCATCATTCATCTTTTGGTACAATTAAAAATGTTGCAAAACAAAAGATTTATGCAGGCTTTAATGATAATTATATTGCTGCTTACGGTAAAAAAATGTTCAGATCATATAATTTATTGGGAGATATTAACTTTTCTTCACAGCAAAGATATTTTTACGGCTATGATCCTTATTTAATTATTCCAGCAGATCAATTCAAACCACGTGATCGTTCAGAAATGGAAATGCAAAGATATAACAGATTTTCTGTCAATTTTGGCTTGCATAATGCAGAAGCTTCTAATAATAAATTAGACAGCAAATCTGACTTGAAATATCAATACTTCTTTGCCCATTCGGGCGATAAACAACATAAAATAGATTTCAAATCCGATATCAATAAACTTATTAAGAATAATCGTTACGGAATTGATTTAGGAGTTCTTTTCAACAATAATATTCCGGACACTACTTCAACATTTAATCAAACATTCCTGAATATCAATCCTTATTTTAAACACTATACTCAAAACTGGCAAATAAAATTAGGATTGGCAACAACCGGAGAATTTGCAAAAGATACAGTAATTTATCATTTTTATCCCGATGTGATGATTCAGCATAATATCAGCAATGTTTTGATTCCATATGCAAGCTTCAAAGGCTATATCGAAAATTATGATTTTGAATATTCATCCACAATAAATCCTTTTGTTAATCGAATCAATAATTTCGGAATTACAAATCACGCTCAGGTAATTGACCTCGGTATGAAAGGAAATATTAGTCAAAAAGCTTATTTCCACTTAAATGCAAACTATTCCAAAATTGACAACATGGCATTTTTCGTAAATGACACTAGTCTTATACTCGATAATAAATTCAGTCTAGAATATACAAATGTTGAAAGATTTTCCGGTTATGGCGAAATTGCTCTTAGAAATATTGGGAAATTTGATGCAATTTTAAAAGGACATTATTATTATTACAGTTATATAAAAAGCCGTGAATTACCATGGCACATGCCAACAGTTGATGTTCGCCTGATTATAAAATATAATTTTGATGACAATTTGAACTTTGGAATTAGCGGTGATTTTGTTGGAAAAAGATATGCCAAATTATACGTTAAACCTACCGGCTCAACAGAACCTGACGGATTAGCTTATTACGAAAAAGAATTAAAACCTATTATTGATTTTAATCTGTTTGGAGAATATAAATTCGCATCTAATTTTTATGCTTATTTAAACCTTAACAATATTACCGGACAAAAACAATATGTTTGGAATAACTATATGAGTCAAGGATTCAATTTTATGGCTGGAATTAAATATTTATTCTAAAAATTTTCTTAAATTTCGACGTTATTAACAATGATTAAATTTTGCTAATAATAATTGTTTATAAGTTTCTGAATATCAATGTTTTAATTTCTCTGTGTTTGTTAATAACTATGTTGTTTTTTACTTAATTTTAAGAGAAAAATTCGCTTAAATTATGTAAATTTGTGTGCTTAAAAATATGAAGAAAAATATTGGATTATGAGTGATTTGAATGAAATTAATAATGGGATACAAGAAGTAGCGACAGAAACAACCAAAAAGAAAAATGGTAACGGCAGCAGTAATTATTCTGCTGACAGTATAACAGTATTAGAAGGGCTTGAGGCTGTTAGAAAACGTCCGGCAATGTATATCGGTGATATAAGTGTTAAAGGATTGCATCACCTTGTTTATGAAGTAGTTGATAATTCTATAGATGAAGCATTAGCCGGTTATTGCGATAAAATTTTGGTGCAAATAAATGAAGATAATTCGATTTTAGTCGAGGATAATGGGAGAGGGATTCCCGTTGATATTCACGAAAAAGAAGGAAGATCTGCTCTCGAAGTGGTAATGACAGTTCTTCATGCCGGCGGTAAATTTGATAAAGATACTTATAAAGTTTCTGGTGGGTTACACGGTGTTGGTGTGAGTTGTGTCAATGCTTTATCTACAAAATTAGTTGCTACTGTAAAACGCGACGGAAAAATATATCGTCAGGAATATTCTATCGGTAAACCTGTTAGTGAAGTTGAAGTTGTTGGCGAAAGCGAATCCACTGGAACAATAATTGAATTCTGGCCGGATGATTCAATTTTTACTACTACCGAATATCAATACGAAATACTCGCAAACAGAATGCGAGAACTTGCTTATCTTAATGCAGGCATTGAAATTACATTGATTGACAAAAGACAAAAAGACGAAACCGGCAAACCAAAAACAAAAGTATTCTTCTCTAAAGAAGGTCTAAAAGAGTTTGTGGAATATCTTGATGCCGGGCGTGAAAAATTGATAGAAAAAATTATTCATATTCAATCAGAGAAAAACGGGGTTCCGGTCGAAATAGCTCTTCAATATAATAATACTTTTACTGAAAATGTTTTTTCTTACGTTAATAACATTAATACAATTGAAGGCGGAACTCATTTGACAGGGTTTAGACGCGGTCTTACTCGTACTTTGAAAACCTACGCAGAAGAAATGGGATTTTTATCCAAATTAAAATTCGACATTAACGGTGATGATTTCAGAGAAGGACTTACTGCAGTAATTTCTGTTAAAGTTGCAGAACCACAGTTCGAAGGACAAACCAAAACAAAACTTGGAAACTCAGACGTAAGTATAGCTGTTGACCAAGCTGTTAGCTCTTATTTGAAAAATTATCTCGAAGAAAATCCTAAAGATGCTAAAGCTATTGTAGATAAAGTAGTTTTAGCAGCTACTGCCCGCCATGCTGCCAGAAAAGCCAGAGAACTTGTTCAACGTAAAAATGTTTTGGGAGGAGCAGGGTTGCCCGGCAAATTAGCCGATTGCTCCGAAAAAGATCCCGAAATATGCGAATTATTCCTTGTTGAGGGAGATTCTGCAGGTGGTACTGCAAAACAAGGTCGCGATAGAACTTTTCAGGCTATTCTGCCTTTGAGAGGTAAAATATTAAATGTTGAAAAGGCTATGCCTCACAAAGTTTTCGACAGCGAGGAAATTAAAAATATCTATACTGCTCTTGGTGTAACAATCGGAACAGAAGAAGATTCTAAAGCTGTTAATATTTCCAAATTACGTTATAAAAAAGTTATTATAATGACTGATGCCGATGTTGACGGTTCTCATATAGCAACTCTTATTATGACGTTTTTCTTCCGTTACATGAGACCATTAATAGAAAACGGACATTTATATATAGCAACTCCGCCTCTTTACCTGATTAAAAAAGGTAAAATAGAACGTTATGCATGGACAGAAAAAGAACGTCAGCAAATTGTTGAGGAATTAGGGCAGGGAAAGGAAAGTTCATTGCACATTCAACGATACAAAGGTCTTGGTGAAATGAACGCCGAACAACTTTGGGATACTACTATGAATCCTGCTACCAGAACTCTGCGTCAGGTAACAATTGAAAATGCCAGCGAAGCTGATCATATTTTTGCAATGTTAATGGGTGATGAAGTCGCTCCTCGACGTGAGTTTATCGAAGCTCACGCTACTTATGCCAAAATTGATGTCTAATTGATATATTAACTAATAATACGAAAAATCTGTTTCGTTATTGTCCAAAAATATAAATAAATGGGTTTCTTTCGGATTTAATTTTGTCGTTTACAAGAAATTCAACAATTTTTTCAGGCTTAATATCTTTTGTTAAGATGATATTTTCATTATTTAAAATATAAATTCTTGGTGTTTTGAATGTTCCATAATAAGTTTGAAATCCTGTATTTTTTTTAGGGTCATAAGCATTAACCCACGGTAAATCATGTTCTGTAACAAAATCTCTCCATTCTTCTACATTCTCACCGGTCAATACAGCTAAAATTTCTGCTTTATTCTCTTTGATTTTCTGATATTGTCCTAATAAAACAAAAACTGTTTCGTTGCAAATGTCGCAGTCCGGTTCCCAAAAAAGTAAAATTTTATATTCTGAATTTAATTCATAAATCGAAATTTTACTACCATCAGATTTTTCAAATGTCAAATCTTTAGCTTTATCGCCAATCAAATTATACTGAATTGACGATAATTTAAAATCAATCATTGCTTTAGCCTGTGGGTCAAGCCATAAAGGTGAATTTGCAAGAAAATATTTTTTACCGATATAAACGAGGAATCTTTCTAATCTAACATCTTTAGCCTTATCATACCTTGAAATTAAATAACTTAAAACATAGCGATTAATTTTTTGACTATCTTTTGTTTTTGAAATCAAATAATCTATATCATAAAAAACATCCTGGTAATTATTAATTCTAGTATCGAAAAAATAAAAACAATAGTCTTCGATTAGTTTGTGGAAAATAAATTCAGGAGTGTAAATCAGAAAATCTTCTGTAAAATCTATTCTGTCCAGATAATGTTTTTTGTAAAATTCAAAATGTTTTTCCGGATTTGTGTATCTTAGTTCCTCAATTGAAGCATCGGGCTTAAAAGGTTCAAGAATTGATAGAATTTTGTAAAAAAAACTGTTCGAATCCAAAATTCTTTTGTATTTTGAGTAAATTTCAAATTGCTTATAATCCAGTTCTTTCAACTCGTTATTTATAAAAATTAAAGTGTCGGGTTGAAACTTGCCGTAAAAATCTCTTTCAATATTTAACTGCGATCTGAGTAAATTTATTGAAGAAATTTCTTTTTGCATATCGGCAAAAAGCTGATACTCCGGTTCTCCTGTGATTTTAAGGTCGTTTAGTAAATCGTTATAAGTTGTTCGGATAGAAAAAGTATCAGTATTTTGAATTAAAATGTCGAATCTGCTGTAAGGAGGAACCACAATAAAATAAACTCCTTTGTGGAGTTTATTATTTTTGTTAAAAGTAGCTTTTCCGTTTTTAATGAAAGAAGTGTCCAGAACTTCGAAATCAGGTCCTATATGTAACCCTAAATACACTGCTGTTTCGGGGCAGTCCTTAATTTCAAGTTCTATTTTATAGGCATAAGAATAAAAATTTAATGCCAGTAACAAAGTACCGGCATAAATTATTTTATGAAAGCAGTTTAGTTTTGGATTATTTAATTTCACCTCTTTCTTTTTTCTTTTCAAATTCAATTAAATCTTTAATGTTTTCAACTCCAATTCTTTTACCAATAATTTTTTTGTTTTTATCGAGAACAAATATTACCGGGGTGCTATAAATATCGTAATAATCTCTGAATTTTGAGTGAGGGTATGGACCATCCCAAACATTTATCCATCCTTCTTCAATAAGATTTTTTTCTTCGATGAATTTTGCCCATTCTTCTCTATCATATTGAGTATAAACAGCAAATATTTTAATGCCAAGTTCTTTTAATGTATCTCTATACTCTTGCATTAGTTTAGGAATTTCTTTTTTACAATGGCCACAACTTGGTTCATAAAATACCAGGATTGTATAATCAGAAACAACCTGATGTAAAGAATAGTATTTATCATCAAAACCTTGCATACGCTTTAAATCCGGAGCTACATTTCCTAACTTATTAGGGGAAATTTTTTCAACACGTTCTGTTAATTTTGTTAAAAATTCTTTATCGGCCCAATATGCTTTGCCATTTAAGTACCAATCTTCGGCAATAGAAACAAATACAGCATCATAGCCCATAACTTTTGATGTTTCAAAATAATGAAGTAAATGTGATACGGTGAATCTAAACACTAAAGTATCCCCACTTTCGTAAGCTTTGGTAATTACATATTTTGCCTCTGGAATTGCAGAATCAGGCATAGGAACAATCATTTTGTCGAAATAATAATTTAATTTTGCTTCAAAAATCGGAGTACGTAATAATCCGTGTTCTGAAAAGTCTATATTGTCAAAATAGTGTTTTTTATAAAACCTGTATTGAAATTGCGGGTCAATAACATTACCATTTTCGTCTTTTGGTGGTTCCGGAATATCAATATCTATTAGTGATTTAATTATTTTTGCAAAGAATGTGTCCGGATTGTTTTTTACAATTTCATTCATCATATCAACACGTTGTTTGTTGATTTCGTTCATTTCTTTTCTGACTTTTTCGCTTTCATCTGGATTATCTTTATTGGCTTCTAACTTTTTATTAAGTGCTTGCATTTTTTCCTGCCAATCTGTCATATATCTTTGATAATTATTAAAGATTAAGTTTTCTTTATCTCCTTTAACTTTCATATTTTTTACAAAATCGGCAGTGTCGGTTTCAATACTAAACTTTTTATTATCCCCGACTAAAATTTCAAAATATGTCATGTTTCTCGAAGGCATAATTACAAGATAAATACCTCTGTAAAGGAATTTATCTTTTTTAAAGACCGCATTACCGTTGGAGTCAATTTTTGCTGTGTCAACAACGTATTTTTTTTCTCCGAAATGATGCCCCAAATAAACAACAGTATCTTTAACTCCATTTATTTTAACTTTTATTTCGTATTGGGCATTTAATGATGCAGTGATTAACAGTGCCGAAATCCAAACAAATAATCTTTTCATAGCAACAATTTTTTTACAAATATAAATCATCTTTATTTTGAATGTTTCTTTTTAACAAAATTTTTGCCAAATAAATAATCATTATGAAAAAAGTAGTATTTTTATGAATATTTTTTGAGTTAAATTATGAGTCTAAAATATTTTTTTATAATAGTTCAAAATGCATCGCTATTAATTACATTTGCTTTATTGTATAATTATTTATGGATAAAAAATCCTAAAAAGAACAATCTTGTTTTTAGAATCATTTCAGGAGTCATTATTGGTTTTGTAACATTATTGATAATGAGTTTCCCTGCAATATTTTTTAAAGGAATTATATTTGATACACGTTCTGTAATCCTAGCAATTTCTGGTTTGTTTTTTGGTTTTATTCCTACATTAATAGCTACTTTATTGGCATTGGCTTATAGAATATATTTGGGTGGTGATGGAATTTACATGGGCATAGCTGTTATTCTAACATCTCCTCTGATAGGTCTTTATTGGCATTATTTCCGAAAACAATGGAAGACTAAAAAGTTTATCCTTGAATTATTAAAATTAGCTTTTATTGTACACATATTTATGTTTGGATATACTTCGCTTCTTCCAAAAGATAAAATTTTTATAACGGTAGAAAGTCTATGGATAAATCTTTTATTTGTTTATATTCCGGCAACAGTTTTTCTCGGTTGGTTTATGCTTAATCAAGAGTTAGCTTTCAAGAATATTCAGGCAGATAAAAAACTTATTGAAACTCAAAAAAGATTTATTACGATTTTGCAAAAATTGAAATTATCTGCTGTAATCCTGAATAAGAATCAGGAAATTTATTTTTTAAACAAAACTTTTATTGAAACATTAAATCAAAATGAAGAAGATTTAATGGGCAAAAAGTTTTATGAGTTATTTTATGATACTAATAACAAACCTTTGTCAGAATTACGATTAAAAGATTATTTTATACTACCGAATTTTGAAACTATTTTTAAATCAAAAGACATTAATGATATACATTTATATTGGACTGTTGTTCAATTGTATGATTTGAATAAGGAAATACAGGGATATGCTTTGATTGGTGAAAACATCACAGAAAGATTACACTACGAAAAAGAATTGCATTTAGCAATTGCTAAAGCAGAAGAAAGCGATAGACTGAAAACAGCATTTTTATCGAATATTAGTCACGAAATCCGAACTCCTTTAAATTCAATAATCGGATTTGCTGATTTACTTATTGAAAAGGAGGATGATGATGAAAAAAGAGAATTCTTAACTATAATAAAATACTCTAGTAACAAATTGCTGGATATTGTAAATGATATAATTGATATTTCGAGACTTGAAACAGGTCAAATGAAAATTAACAGAGAATATTTTGATATTTGGGTATTTATATCTTTTGTGTTTAAAATATACGAGTCAGATAAGGTTTTATTGTCAAAAAATAATTTAAAAATAAACTTAGATTTGCCCGATTATCTGAAGGGACAAAAGTTATATTCCGATAAAACAAGAATACAACAAATTTTAAACAATTTAGTAAATAATGCGATTAAATATACGGATAAAGGTGAAATTGATCTAAGTGTAGAGTTATCGAGAATAAATGGAACTGATATGTTGGTGTTCAAGGTTAAAGATACAGGAAGAGGAATTCCCGATAACATGTTAAATGTTATTTTTGAACGTTTCAGACAAGTAGAGGAAAACGATTATAGAATTGGTACAGGCTTAGGATTAAGTATTTGTAAAGGAATTGTAGAACTTTTGGGCGGACAGATTTGGGTCGAAAGCAAGGTAGATGTAGGCAGTAGTTTTTATTTTTCTATTCCTTTTGTTCAAATGGGTGAAAATGATACTAATTATAACAAAGATGATGTTGATGAAGACTTAAAAGTATTTAATAAAACCATTATAATTGCTGAAGATGACCAAAACTCATTTTATTATCTGAATAAGCTTCTTTCAAGGAATCATTTAAAAATTTATAGAGCTACAAATGGTAAAGAAGTTCTTGAATTAATGAAAAATCAAAAAATAGATTTAATTTTAATGGATATAAGCATGCCGGAAATGTCGGGAATTGAATGCACAAAAATCATTCGTCAAACAGATAAAGAGGTGAAAATAATTGCACAAACTGCTTATGCTTCATTAAACGATAGGGATAGAACCATTGAAACCGGTTGTGATGAGTTTATTTCAAAACCAATAAATAAGATAGAATTGTACAAAAAAATTAATGCTGTATTTCAAAATTAGATTTTTAAATTGAATGAGAAAAATAATTAGTTGTCAAAACCTTACTATGTACTATAAAGGGGAGAAAAAACCTGCACTTGACAATCTAAATCTGGAAGTTCCCGAAAACTGTATTTTTGGTTTTTTAGGTCCTAACGGTGCAGGTAAAACTACAACAATAAAAATACTTACCGGATTGATGAATTATAATTCAGGTGATGTAATTATTGATGGTGAAATTATCTCAAAACATAAAATTGAGTTTAGAAAAAAAATCGGGTATCTCGGACAAGAGCAAAAAATGTTTGATTGGATGACAGGACTTGAATTGTTGAAATTTACAGCTCGAATTTTCGGACAATCAAAAGTTGAAGCAAAAAATTCTGCCGAAAAATATCTCGAAATTTCCGGATTATCCGCAGCAGCTAGTAAGAAAGTAAAAACATATTCGGGTGGAATGAAACAAAGGTTGGGAATAGCTCAAGCTTTAATCGGAAATCCTAAAATATTATTTCTCGATGAGCCGACATCTGCTCTCGATCCAATCGGCAGAAAAGAAGTACTTGATTTTATTTACTCTATTCGAAATAAATGTACAGTTTTTATGTGTACACATATACTCGCAGATGCCGAACGTATATGTGATTATGTGTCCATTATTAACGAGGGAAAATTAATTGAACAAAATTCAATGTCAAATATTAAAAGCAAATATTCATCAAATCTTGTTGAAATATCTTTCTTAAATGATGAAGATATTTCAAAATTTAAAAGCCTTGTACAAAATAGTTCAGATTATAAAATAATTGAGAATAACGATTCAAGTTTTAAAATAATTTTTAATAAAAATGTTACCGACTACAATGATTTTTTAAACCTACTAATTAATGCCGGTATTAAAATAAAATTTTTTATTGAGAAGGAGCCTACATTAGAGGATGTATTTGTTAAATTAACTACAAAGTAATATGGACATTAAAATATATTTTTTACTATTACAAAAAGAAATACGCGAACTTATTCTAACTCAAAAAGGTATAGCTTTTATTGCAATTTTGGCTTTTTTTTCGGCAGTTTCTCCAATAAGTGCTTTTTTTATGCCCGAAATAATGAAATCTATTTCGGAAACACAAAATTTGCAAATTATTTTACCCGAACCTACATGGTTGGATTCAATTCAGCAATATATTAAAAATATAACACAAATATGTACTTTCATAGCCATAATTATTTTTATGGGATTTATATCGAAAGAAAAAGAATCAGGAACTTTAGTATTTCTATTTGTTAAGCCGGTTAAAAGGGATTTGTATATTTTATCAAAATATACTGCAATAACAATTTTTGTTAGTATATCAGCTATTATTAATACTGTGGTTGTTTATTTATTAACTTATTATCTTTTTGGTAAAATAAATTTTATCACTATTATAAAATTGAATTTTTTTATATGGGTATATCTAATGATAATAATGCATAGTGTTGTGTTTTTCAGCTCATTATTTAAATCTCAAATAATTTCGGGGGTATCTTCTTTTGGATTTTATTTGTTATTTTCATTGGCAGGTGGATTTTTTTCTTTTTCGGAATATTTACCTGTAGGTGTTTTAGACCAAGCTTCAGTTGTATTACAAAATGGTAGTATTAATTTCTGGCCGGTTTTATCAAGTTTTGTTTTAATTATATCTTTTGTGGTATTATCAATATTTTTAATCAACAAATGGGAAGCAAAATAGTTAAAGCCGAAAAAAAGGATATTAAAAAAAATAAGTTTAGAAATTATGCTGATAGAAGATTTTAAATTGGAAAGATATTTTGCAAAATACGAGTTTAAAGCGAAATACTTGCTTTCCAGCTCCGATTGTGATGGATATTCATTAGATTATATATTATCCCTGGCCACACCTGATGAACAAAAATTATGGAAAAATTTAAGATTTGGTTATACGGAATCTTCAGGGAGTGATTTCTTAAAGGAGGAAATTAGAAAACATTATTCAACTATTTCTGCAGATAAAATAAATGTAATGAGTCCGGGTGAGGCAAATTTTATTTTGATGAATATACTTGTTAATTCAGGTGACGAAGTTATTTGTCAGCGTCCATCGTACCAGTCTCTTTATCAGGTTGCAGTTTCTTTGGAAGCTAATTTAAAATTCTGGAATTGCCGTGCGGATACCAAGTTTTATATTCAAGATTTAGAAGAAATAATATCATCAAAAACAAAACTTTTAATATTGAATTTTCCGCATAATCCAACAGGTTTTGTCCCTACAAATACAGAATTGATGCAGATAATTGAATTAGCTTCAAAATACAATATTTTTATTTTTTCTGACGAAATGTATCGCATGTTAATTCATGATGAAAAAGATGAAATACCATCTGTTTGTGATATTTACGAAAATTCAGCGTGTCTTTGGGGAATGTCAAAATCATTTGGATTATCAGGATTAAGAATAGGATGGATCTGCACTCACCGAAAAGATTTATTGGATAAAATTGCTTCGTTCAAGGATTATTTGTCAATTTGTAATAATGCTGCAGGAGAAGTGCTCTCGTTTATTGCTTTAAGACATTGGCGAGATTTTATAATACCAAATAAGAACAAGATTAATAGGAATAAGGAAATTTTCAAAGGACTTGTTTCAAAATATGATAATTTCTTTGAATATCATGATTCCAAAGGAGGAAGTACTGTTTTAGTTCGACAAAACACCGGAATGTCGAGTTATGAGCTGGCTGAAAAAATAATCAACGAAATTGGAATTATGCTTGTTCCTTCGGAGATGTTTGATTATGAAGACAATCACTTGCGAATTGGACTGGGTAGAGAAAATTTTCCCGAGGCACTTAAAATTTTTGATGAGTATTTATCTGAAAAATTTTTATAATTTTGCTTTTCGAAAAGCCACTTTAGCTCAGGGGTAGAGCAGCTCACTCGTAATGAGCAGGTCGTGGGTTCGAATCCCATGAGTGGCTCAAATTTTTTTTATGTATCCTAAACGTGTTATTCTAACTGTATCTAATGACCTTTCAAATGACCAGAGAGTTCACAGAATTTGTGATACTTTGGCAAATAATAATTACAATGTTCATTTAATTGGTAGAAAGAAAAAAAACAGTCCCCCGCTTATTGAACGAAATTATTCTACAGGGAGAATTAAATTGCTGTTTAATAAAGGTTTTCTTTTTTATTTCTGTTTGAATTTTCGTCTTTTTTTTAAACTTTTATTCTCAAAATTCGATATTTTAGTTGCAAATGATTTAGATACTTTACCGGCAAATTCTCTTGTGAAAATTATACGTCGTAAAAAACTGATTTTTGATGCTCATGAATTGTTTTACGAAGTTCCTGAGTTAAATGGTAAAAGTTTCGTTAAATGGTTCTGGCGAACAATCGAAAAAGTTTTTATTCGTTCTGCAGATGCTTACATAACGGTAAGTCCTTCAATTGCAGAAAATTATTATAAAAAATATAAAATTCATTTTGAAGTTATACGAAATTTGCCTTTAAAGATTGCAAAACTGAAAGAATATCATCAAAGAGAAAATCTGTTAATCTATCAAGGTGCTTTAAATAAGGACAGAGGAATCGAAACTCTTGTTGAAGCAATGCAATACATAGACTGCTGGAAATTAATTATTGCCGGCAGTGGAGATGTTGAATCTGAATTGAAATGTCTTGCAGAAAAACTGAATGTAATACCAAAAGTTCAATTTACAGGACATTTGGATTTTGAAAGTTTAAGAACACTGAATCAAAATTGCAAGTTGGGATTTTCTCTAGAAAAAGATACTTGTTTAAATTATCGCTGGGCATTACCAAATAAGATTTTTGACTATATAAATTCCGGAATTCCTGTTTTATGCAGTAATCTGCCTGAAATGAAAAAACTTATCGAACAATATAATTGCGGAGAAACTGTGGAGGCTGGAATTACAGCAAAAGAACTATCAGAAAAAATTGCTTCGTTAATATCTAATTCTGAAAAATTGCCTATTTATCATAAAGCTTGTCTAAAAGCACGCGAAGAACTTAACTGGGAAAATGAGTCGAAAAATTTACTAAAAATTTATAAAAATCTGAAATAACCCAGCTAGTATTTTCCGTAGATTTTTTCTGCTTCTTCTTCAGAAATAATTACAAAATTTTGGTCTTTCTTTGAAATTAATCTGTCGAAAAACATTATGCCGTCCAGGTGGTCAATTTCATGCTGAAAGATATGTGCAGTGTATTGATGATTAATTCTTTCCAAAACATAGGTACCATCGGGTAAGTAATATTCAACATCAATCCATATCGAACGATGAGATTTTCCTTGAATACCGTACATTGTTTCACAAGAATCCGGTACAGACAAACATCCATCATTTCTTAAAACAATAGTATCTGAATATCTTAAAATGTTTGGATTATAATATAATTCCCATGGACGATTAAACATAGAACCTTTATCTTGTCTTTGTACCCAAATTATTCGGCGATTAATACCAATTTGCGGAGCTGCGAGTCCAACTCCTGTACCTACAACAGTTCTATACATTCGTTGAGTTAAATGGTCCAGGTGTTCTTCTCCGATGATTACATTTGATGATTTGCTTCGAAGAATTGTTGAGTCGGGATGATTGCAAATACTCATTAGTATGAATTTTTGAGTTTCCGGACCTGATGTTATTAAATCAATTTCATCTTGAGTCAGTGGCAAAGCTGTGGTAGCTTTGGAGAAAATAGCTGTGGGGGATTCTCCGCAAGTGTTATATGCTTTTACATAAATCATGTAGTATGTTCCCGGAAGAAGTTCTTCTAAAAAGAATGAATTAAGATTTCCTAAATTAGTATAAGAATCATTGTCGGTGCTAAGTAAATACCTTTCTGTATTTGGATTTTCATTCCAGGTATAGATTATCGAATTTTGTGTTATGACTGCATCATTAAGAATTGGTTTTTCTGGACTTGTAAAATGAATATTCTCAAAATTAAAAGTTATTGTCGTTGATTGTGTGGGAGATAATTCTACAACTTTTTGGTTTAGTCCTTCACATGAGGTTTTATAAGCAGTAAAAACCAGAATATCTCCCTGATAGAAAACAAAATTATCAAGCATTTCAGATTTTAAAGTATTACTAGCGGATGAAACTCTGTTAATCTCTGGTAATCTCCCGGAATTTTCTGTTTTTGTGAGCTTTATACTTTTTTCAGAATTATCTGATTTAAAAGTAAGAATGTAAACATTATTATTCCCTCCTATAAATTCCAATAAATTATTGCCAGGAGTTATTACAAGTTCTTTTTGGAAATAAAATTTTCCTGAAATATCGGAACATGATACAGTAATTTTTTCTGAATTTGAACCTACAATAATGTGTGATGTTTCGCTGAAAGGATTGGGATAATATTTTATTTCAAAATTTTCAGCAAAGTATTTGTCAATATTGCTAAGGATTATTAGTTCAAAGGGTTCTCCTGTATTATAAATCATTGTATCACACATTCTTGATTGATTTGTTATTTTTATGCTGTCAGCTAAAAAAGTTTCGAAATTGTGATTAAACTCAAAATTGATAGCAATGTTGTTTTGGGTATAAACATTTATATAAAAACCAATCAGAAGGAATAAAGAGACAAAATTTTTCATAACAATTTTTTTATTATTTTCACAAAGTTAAATTTTTTTTGAATTCCTTGTAAAAATATTAAAAAAAAAGAAGAGCCGAAAGACTCTTCTTTTAGATTCAGATTATTGTAAACTATTGTTTTACAACTTTTTGAATATTGAAATTACCATTTACAAATTCGATGTTCAATAAATAGAATCCGGCAGGTAAACTATTTGTATTAATAGTATTTCCTTGTGTGGTCATTATTATCTGACCGGTAGCATCTAACAATGAAATTTTGGAAATTTCTGTCCCGGAATAAATTTTTAAAATGTCGTTGAAAGGATTAGGATAAACTTTTACATTATCTGCATTAACGCTATTTACTCCAGAAATATCAATAAAATTAGCATTTAAGACAATATTATTGTCAGGCATATTAAAAGAATAAACTGCTGATGTCGAAACGACATTTGATGTTTCATCTGTCCAATTAGTAAAAGCATATCCTGAGTTTGGAATAGCTGTTAAAGTAACATTTTCTCCTTGAGGATAAAAACCTTCTCCTGATACAATTCCTGCACCTAAAGGATTTATGTTTGCAGTTACCTGATATAAAGTTGCATTTTCGGGAACAAAATATGCTACTAAGTATAAATCTTCTGCAGGCATTGTGAAAATATATGGATTATCTGTACTTATAATAATTCCATTTTGTTTCCAGCTGTTGAAAACATAACCTGAATTTGCAAAAGCATAAAGTTCGACGTTTTCTCCAGGATTGTAAGTATAGTTACCCCAAATATTACCTGCACCTTGTGGATACACCTCAACATTTACGGAATAGTATTCGTTTACAATTTCTAATAAATAGTATGCCGGAGCACCAACATTAAAATTAATTTGAAGCATAGCATAAAATGTTTCTATGGTTTTATCAGCTGATTTTTTCCCGCTGTCTTCAAAGTAAACTCGTAAAGTTGCTGTTTGTGCATTAATAGGCAATACTTGATAATTAGGATATTCAGATGAATTTAACACTCCATCATCAACAATCATTACATAAAGATTATTTACTGAACTTGCACTATTCCATGTAATTACAGTTTCAAAATATTCAGGGAAATTACCATCATAGAATGTTCCACTTGTGGGATTGATTGTGGCATTTTGAATTCCTGTTTGCACCGAATTTATTGTTAAAGTTCTGCTAATTTGTGATGTGAAATTTACAGTTAAATCCAAGCTATTACCAGGAGCTGTTAGAGTAGTTGAGAGAAAAGAATTTTTTATATATAATAAATCCCCTAATATCTCGTAGTGTGTTCCTTGAGTTAAGTTATTGGAGTTATAGGTTAAACTTTGGAATTCATCATCATTCACATAAATTAACCATGTGAATAAATCTCCCGGATTTGAAAGATCATAATTTAAAACTTCAGGTACTATGTATGATTGATCTGTAAAAACTACATTTATCGCAAAATAAACGTTATTACCCTGGAAATTTGCATAAAAGTGAAGAATATCTCCTGCTTCAGGACTCAACGAACTTATAAATGATTCATTAATTGTAAAGGTATTTGAGGTTTTTGAATAATCAGTATTTTCAATTAAGGTAATTTCATAATAGTCGTTTCCTGCGTAATAATAATATATGATGTCATTTATACCTAATGTTGATCCTGAATCATAATTAAATGTAATATCCGAAGGATTTGACAAGTAAAAGTTTTGTTCATATGGTGTAATGTTAGGATTAATTTGTGATCCAGTCGTGAAGTAAAATATTTGATTACTTTGTAGTGTGTTTGAAATGTCATTAGCATCTGCTACAGAATAGCTGGGTATAAACACAGAATATTGACTATTATAATTTAATGGTGTAAGAAAGGTGATTTTTAATTTATTTTGATTTTCAATATAAATATTAGATATTGGTTGATAAATACCTAATGAATTATTGTAAAAAGTTATATCATTAAAACCTCCTCCTTGATTTCCTTCTTGAATATCACGATTAAATTCGATCGTCATGTCTGTATTAACACTTACATTTGTAGAATAATTTTCAGGAATTACTGAAACTACTTCAGGATAAGGAGATAGAAAATATGCCGATATTTCAATATCTTCGGCAGGCATATTAAATGAATATGGATTTTGTGTAACTTCTCCAATTCCAGGAATAATAAATTTAATGAATGTATATGGATAATAAGGATCAGCTTCAATTGTTACTTGCTCACCTTCTGAATAATTTCCAATTCCAGAAACCGAACCTCCCCATGGTGGATAAATTGAAATTGATAACTCATAATAAGTTTGATAAAATTCAAGATAAATATATGAGGACTGATTATTATTAAAATTAACTTTAATTAAAGCAAAAAAGTTATCAGTATAACTTTTATCAGATTTTTTTGCGATAAAATCAACATGTAACAATGCACTGTTTGAATTTATTGGGGTAACAGAGTAAAATGGATAATCCATGTAATTAAAACCATTTTCATCAACAAAGTAAACATCTAAATTTTCAACACTGCTATTATCATTCCAAGTGATTATAGATTCGATGTATTGAACAGAGTTATTTAAAACAAAATAATTAGGTTCAAGGCTTGCTTTAGAAAAATTTGATTGTATTGAACTAATGGTGAAGCTTGCACTTCCATAATCAAAATTAACTGTAATGTTTTTGTCGATTCCCGATGTTGGAAAATTTGCTTCTAACCAAGATTGTTTGAATTTTATCCAAAAACCTTGAACTTCATAATCGTTTGAGCTGAGCGGAACAGAGTTCGAAGTAACTGATGTTACCTCTTGTGCCATATTGAAAATAATTAAATTAATGATATCTTCAGGATTTGATGTATCATAATTTATAGTTGAATAATACATTTGTGGATTGAAACTATTTAAAACCACAATATCAAACCAGTAACTATAGGTATAATATAAATTATCTATAAAATCTACATGAAATTGTAAGTTTCCGGGAGTTGGATTAAGTGAAGAAATAAAACTGTTTTTAATTGTCAGATGATTAACATCATAAGTGTAGTCAACTTCGTTAAGTAGTTCTGTTTCAACAAATATTTGATTGAGATCATCCCAATAACCATACACAACTCTTTGAATATCTGTAGCAGATCCCCATTCAATATTGAAGACTACATCAGCAGGTTCTGACAAACTGTAATAGCCTGTCGAAGGGTTAATGCTTTGAGCATTTAACTTATTAGTACCAATAAATGCATAAAATAATCCCAAAAAGGATATTGCAAAAATTTTTAATAGTAGCTTTTCTCTTTTCATAGTTTTAAGTTTTAAAGTTTTTTACAAGATAATCAATTTTTGTAATATAACAAAAATAAATATTTTTTGTTTGTTAAGATTAACAAAAATATTAATTTTGCAATTAAAATGAGCCATTAGCTCAGTTGGTTTAGAGCGCTTGCTTGACAGGCAAGAGGTCACTGGTTCAAATCCAGTATGGCTCACTAAATTTTTAAGAAATCATATTCAATCTTTTAAAAAATTTAAAATATTCAGCATTTTAAATTTTGATTAATAAATTTTCAAATATATTTTTAGTTAAATTATTTGTAAAATGATTAAAAATTAAAATTTACTATAATAAAAAATTATTACCGTAAAAAAATGTTTAATTGTTTTGAATATATTTAAAAAAATATCTATAAATATGAATTATAATATTAAAAAAATAAAATATTTGAA
>LUZK01000180.1 GCA_001603595.1 Bacteroidales bacterium Bact_19 | reverse complement strand
TCACCGCGAGTTTTAAATATGTCAAGTCCACCATATCCTGCATGTCCATTACTGGAGAAATAGAAATTACCATCACTATCGAATCCAGGGAACATTTCTTTTCCCGTAGTATTTATCTTTGGCCCACAATTTCTTGGGTCAGCCCATTTACCATCGCTACGTTTTACTGAATAAAATATATCTGTTTCACCTAAGGATCCTGGCATGTCTGACACAAAATACATTACATTTCCATCCGGAGACAGAACTGGGTGACCTGTTGAATAAAGATCTGCATTGTTATGTTCAAATGGTAGAAGAGCTCCCCATTTACCATTTTCAAATTTTGAAGAATAAATTTCTAATCTGATAGTATAAATTTCTTTTTCTTCAATAAACCATGATGTAGGGTCAGGATTTGATGGTTTTTGAATTAATTTGACCAGTTTTGTTCTTGTAAAATAAAGAGTGTTATTGTTTTGATCGAAATAACCTGGACTATTATGAAAGTCCTGAGCTATTCCTTCCAACATTTTATAGTTTTCTAATTCACCATTTTTATTTATATTTGCAAAATACATTTTAACAAAATTATTCCCGGTCCAACCATACATATCACGCTGCGATAGACTTTGATTTGGCTCAATTCTGTCGGTGCTGAATAATACCTTATTGTCTTTGAAATTAATAATACCAAATTCTGCATATTCAGTATTAATATTAGGAACAGTATTTACTTCATATAAGGCGTCTTCTTTTAACCATTGTAATACTTGAATTAGTTTTTCTTCTTCTTTTAAAGCAAATTCTTTTTTATCTGGGTATTTGTTGGCTAATTGTCTGTAAATATCTTTTGCCTCTGAATATCTTTCCAAAGATTTTAGTATTTCGGCATATTTTGTTAAATCTTCATCATTAGCATCACCTTTTTTTATAATTTTTGAAAGCCACTTTTCTGCATTCTCCATATCATTTAATTTAAGATAGCAGAAAGTAACATTCCTAATATCAGTATTGTTGGGATTATTGTTTTTAAAGTGATCAAGATACATATTTACAGCCACTGCATAATTAAATCTTTTCATCTGCTTCTCTGCGTTAGGTAAAGAACTTTGAGCAAATAAGTATTGGCTTGCTAAAGTGATTATAATAATTATGTTTAATATTGTTTTCATAGAATATAATTTTAAGTATTAAAAATAACGTGGTGATTTCATTCTTGTCTCAAGCTTACGTGGAAAAGTATAGTCTATCATAATTTCGTGCCCACTAAATGAACTCAATGCCGTTAAACTGTGAGTGTATGAATATCCGATAACGAGTGCCGGATTTATATTCCATTGCATCATCCCAATTATGGCATCTCTTTTACGAAGAGTATTGTCAAGGTTTTGACTTGTTACTATATTTGCTCCGAAGCGATAAGTAGCACCAATCCAAAAGGTGTTTCTAATAAGAAAATGTGATGTTAAATCAATATTTGTCAACGATCTAAAATCATCTCTGATAAGAAATGAAGGTTTAAATTTTACATCAGTACCAAGATCAAACACATATCCACCGGTGAGATAGTAATGTCTATATTGTGAAATAACAAGGTTATAATCATTAAAGAGTAAGTTCCCTAATAAATCGTTTACGCTAAAACCAACATAAAACTTTTGGGCATAGAGAAAAAGTCCAAACTTTGGGTCAAATTTTAAAGAATTTACTTTGTTTAAAGGAACTACAGGATCCATATCATTTTCACTAATAAGTTTGGTGCCGTCTAAGGTAAAATAAGATATTCCGGCAGCTAATCCCATCGAAAGATTTAATTTATCGTTAATCTTTAAAATATATGAGTAATTAGCCCACAAACCTTGTCTTGTTTCAGCCCCAATCTTATCATTTACTATGTGTAATCCTAATCCCATGTATTGCAACGGAGAGCCTTCAATACTTATTGATTGAGTTACCGGAGCACCATCAAGACCAACCCAGGGAGATGAATATATAAAATTTGCACTAGTCCATCCCCTTGTTCCTGTATAAGCAGGGTTTATACTCATTGGGTTGAATATGTATTGATTGCTTATATAATTCTGTTGAGCAATACTTATCAAAGTTATCCCCAGAAAATTCACTATTAAAATTAAATTTTTCATTTTATTTCTTTTTATGGTTTAAAGAACATAGAAATTTATATTTTATTATTCCTATATTCGATAAACCGATTAAATAATCATTTTTTTCTCACACATTTTTAAATTATCGCAAAATTGTTATATATCCTTTAAATATTTCCTCTTTATTACACATCTTCACTTTAAGTATGTAGAAGTATGTTCCTTCGGTTAAATTACTACCATTCCATGTGTTATCGTATGAAGTTTTTGTAAATACTTCGTTTCCCCATCTGTTTAGAATTACCAATTCATTTTCGGGATATAATTCAATGTTGGTAATTGTGAAGTAATCGTTAAATCCGTCGTTGTTAGGTGTGAATACATTGTTT
>LUZK01000021.1 GCA_001603595.1 Bacteroidales bacterium Bact_19 | reverse complement strand
TATGCTCAAACAACCGGAGTTTGTGGTAATGTATCTGCCTGTGCTACAGTAACTGTTACTGTAAATCCGAATCCAACGCCAACTGCATCTAACAATGGTCCATTATGTGAAGGACAGACTTTGAATTTAAGTTCAACACCCAATGGCATGAATTATAGTTGGTCAGGACCGGGTGGATGGACATCAAGTAGTCAGAATCCTTCTCGAGCAGGAGTAACCACTGCGATGGCAGGGAACTATACAGTAACGGTAACAAACGGAGCAACGGGTTGTAGTGCAACAGCAACGACGAATGTAGTAATCAATCCGAATCCAACACCAACCGCATCTAACAATGGACCGTTATGTGAAGGACAGACTTTGAATTTAAGTTCAACGCCTAATGGCATGAGTTACAGCTGGTCAGGCCCTGGAGGTTGGACATCAAGTATTCAAAATCCGTCACGATTAAGCGTAACCACTGCGATGGGCGGGAATTATACAGTAACGGTAACAAACGGAGCAACGGGTTGTAGTGCAACAGCAACGACGAATGTAGTAATCAATCCGAATCCAACTCCAACTGCATCTAACAATGGTCCGTTATGTGAAGGACAGACTTTGAATTTAAGTTCAACGCCCAATGGCATGAGTTACAGCTGGTCAGGTCCTGGAGGTTGGACATCAAGTATTCAAAATCCATCACGATTAAGTGTAACCACAGCGATGGCAGGGAACTATACAGTAACGGTAACAAGTGGAGCGGGTTGTACAGCAACAGCAACGACGAATGTAGTAATCAATCCGAATCCAACACCAACCGCATCTAACAATGGACCGTTATGTGAAGGACAGACTTTGAATTTAAGTTCAACACCCAATGGCATGAATTATAGTTGGTCAGGTCCCGGTGGATGGACATCAAGTAGTCAGAATCCTTCTCGAGCAGGAGTAACCACTGCGATGGCAGGGAACTATACAGTAACGGTAACAAGTGGAGCGGGTTGTACAGCAACAGCAACGACGAATGTAGTAATCAATCCGAATCCAACACCAACCGCATC
>LUZK01000106.1 GCA_001603595.1 Bacteroidales bacterium Bact_19 | reverse complement strand
TTTTTCTTAATCGCATTTTCGAAAGAAAGACTTGAAGATGAATTAGTAAGCCATCTTAGAAAAAAATCACTTTTAATAACAACAATTTTTCACTCGTTATTTTTCTTTGTTTTTACTTTCACTAGCCTAACCATTCATTTAATAAATTTTCCGGCTATAATTCTTATGAACACTTTGTTTTTTATTTATATAATTTCATTTCACATACAAATGTTTTTAGAGAGTATCAAAAAGAAAAATAAATTCTTTTTAGCAATAGTTGCACTCGTTTTTTCGAGTGGCTTTGCGTTTGGACAAAATGCACACAGTATGTTTGAATCAAATTCTGCTGACATTATTAGCGCAGTAACAATATCAGACATGAATAATTATTATCATTACATGGTTGGTACTGATGATGATTTGAAAATTTTTGTAACACCTCTTGATTATTCAACGCCTTTCCCACAACCCGACAATGCAAACTCTAGGGCGTTTCAGTTATCTGATACTTATGGGAAAATACTTCTGAAAGGAGGATTCATTGACGAAGAGGACAATATTGTCGTTTACGGATATGGCGACTCTGATGACAGGGGGGTTGTTATCAAGATAACAATGAGTGGTCAGGCTGCAGTTTCAGTTAGATATCGTTTCCTTAATTATGCTAATTCGATGTTTGTTGATGGTTGCTGGAGTAATGTAACTACACCGGCATACAAAATGTATAATCTTGTTACAACATATAATGGCGGTAGTTTTGCCAGGATTAAAAATGATTTGAGTCTTTATTATCCCGGGCTGAAATTTAATAATGGCCAGATATGTGCTGTTTCCTGGGACAATGTTGAAAAAAAACATATTTTAAGTGGTAACATTGGTAATTATAATGTAATCGGGTATATTCCAGGTACATTTACATTATATCCTGCCAATAGTGTTTTGCATTTATTACGTTCGGATGACTTCTACTTTTCGGAAGGGACTAATGATCATGTGCTTGCCGGCAACGGGTATTATTATGACAGTATTGCTTATTTGATTCAGGATATACGTAATGCAAACGGGGACGGCCTGTGGGTAACGGAGATAAACTATATTTCCGGACAGGTAAATTACAGTAATATTTATCAGTTCCCGTCTGAGAAAGTAATGATAATTGATGCTGCCCACAATTTTATGAACCTGTTTGTTCTGGGACATCATAATGGATTTGATGGTGTTGAAAATTTTGAAAAACGCTATATTGCACAGTTCGATTTATATGATCCGACAAACTATATAGTTAAGTTTATGGATGATGTGGATCTTGATACGATCCCGTGGGTTTCAACTCAATATATTACGCAGCAGGCATACCTGAACAATATTATTTTTGACGATGGGACATATAATGTGTATTCTTCTGGAGCTGTTTCTGATACTGCCTACCTTGTGGAAACATTTGATCTAAACTATGATAATTGTGATTCCGAAATAATTGTTACTATGCCTGAGTTTGATTATGTTGACTCTACCATGTCTGCAATAACACAAACCCATGCATATACAACTTATTATGATGTAACATCATATTCAAGTTATTCCTTGTCTGCGTCTGAGCTGTGTGGCGGAGCAAAATCTAGCTACAACAAAGCTTGTGATGAAATAAAAAACATCATTGATAAAAAACAGGCTATATATTCAAGAGAGATAGTAGATCTGACTTCTTTTGATGAAATAGCAGAGATTAGGGTTTTTGATGGAGATCAATTCATTTGCAATATGTTTACCGGAAATATCGTTTACAAAATATTTGATATGTCAGGAAGGATGGTTGATTCAGGGACAACAGATAATGGGATCCTTAATTCGGTAAAGATCAGTAAGCCGGGAATGTATATAATTAGCGCAATTGATGAAGATAAGCAGACAGCAAATGCAAAAATAATGATTTTGGAATAACTGTTTTATATTGGGCGACCCCGGATTTAATATTTGGGGAAGCCCTTTAGTAAGCATTATAAATTTTGTATTATGAGAAAATATGTATTTTTTATTATTTTGATAACAGTAAGTACAAGTGTTTTTTGTCAGTTTGGCGGCGGCACAGGTACAAATATTGACCCGTACCGGATTTACACAAAATCCCACATTGAAGAACTAAGCGACAGCCTGTTGTCGGGAAACTCCTTTACCGGTATTCATTTCGATTTGATGAATGATATTTCCGATTCGTTAAGAGCCCCTGTTGGTAAGCGTAATTTCCCTTTTAACGGAAGCTTTCATGGTAAAGGTCATAACATAGTTTTGGGTATGGATTTGCGTGACAGCGTCATGTACTCCTACACAGAAATTGAGTACTGCCTTTTTCCTGAACTTGGCGAAGACGCTTATTTGGATTCGTTAAGTATTTCAGGCTATATTTTTGCAAGTTTAGGCCTTGTCGGGTATAATTATGGAGAGATTAATTACTGTATAAATAATCTTTCTTCTGTATTTTCAAATAATGAAATAATTACTGAAATATTTGACAATTATGGGAATATTTTTAGTTCAGGAATTTGTTTTAGGAATGACGGAGGAATAATACAAAATTGCATAAATAATTCTGATCTGTACGGTACCATGGTTGGGGGAATATCATCGGAAATAAATACATCCGAAGATATGAACGCCGCAATGGTTGTTAATTGTATAAATAATGGAAATATTTTAATAGAAAATGCTTTATATGATGGGTCTTCGGGAGGGGGGATTGGAGGGTATAATATAATTGGTTATGATGGTCTGCCGGTCATTATCAGCAATTGCAATAACTATGGAGATTTTTATTTTACTGGTAATAATTTTTCGACTGGTGTTGGAGGTGTAGCTGGTTATATTGTAGGAGATACACATATTATTAATTGCATTAATTACGGAAATATTGAAGGGAAAGTTATGTATTGCGGAGGCATAGCAGGGTACATAAACCAATATACCTTAATAGATAAATGCAGCAATTACGGAAATATCTCGGGAGAGAGTAATATTGGAGGTATTTACGGGAATGGTGCTGGTTATCGTATCAGTAATTGCTTTAACAGTGGCAATGTAAGTGGTTCTACATATACTGGGGGTATCGGATTTGGAATAATAGGACCAACTACTGATACAATATACAATTGCTTAAATATTGGTCGCACAAACAGTTCAGCCATTATTGCCAATGATGATGAGTTAGAAATCAATCCTCTAACAATTGCCAACAACTTCTACGACAAACAAATGTGCCTAAGTAAAGGTATAGCAGATGTCGATGTTCCCAACTCCGCCGAAGGTAAACTAACCACCCAACTAACAGGAACAAGCCCAGAATTGCAGGCAATGTTAGGCGATGGTTGGTCTTATGCAGAGGGGCGTTACCCAATTCCATTAGGTTTGGAAAATGATAGCATGGCATTAGTAGCCGCAACACCAGTATATTTGCATTTTGAAACCGAAGAAGAATACAACCATGTGGACAGCGTAAGTAGAAATTTTACCGTTGGACTTGAAAATAATGTAACTTGGAATGAAACATTTGGAAGAGTAAGTTTCAACGGCGAAAATGTTACGCTTTTAAGTCTGGGAATC
>LUZK01000179.1 GCA_001603595.1 Bacteroidales bacterium Bact_19 | reverse complement strand
GTATAAAATTGGCTGCTTCTTCAGCCTTTTGCTCCAAGCTTTTACTAGTAATTCTTTTGTTGAAAACGGGAATTTTCTGGAATACAGAATCCACTTGTATTACTTGATATGTAGTGTCTGTTATATCAGTAAAGTTTCGATTTACGCTTAGATTTGTAAACGGATTGAACGGATTAACATAATTTGGTGTTATTGTAAAGTTATTGTTAAACTCAAAATCTTTTCCTTTGCTGCAAGTATTTATTGATTTAATGACTCCGTCATTGGTAAAAACCAGATTTATTTTATTCTTTCCTGGAATAATACCAAAACAGGCTGATTCGTCGGCATGATAAATGGGCGAAACTTCTACACCTGTTATCTCTGATGAAGTTCTTGTTTCTGTATTAACATTTCGTATAGAAAGGTATTTTTCTGCAAAACTAGCAAATGGACCGGGAATAAAATATTCTGTTTCAACTGTAATAATAACATCAAAAACAACTCTTGGAAGATAATATATTAATATATTGTCTTTGATTGTTTTGTTTGGGTCGTTTATTTTAAAAGAGTTAATCTGCCCGAAAGAAAAAGAAATTGGACTTATGAAGATAATTATAAAAATAAAAATATAAATATAAAAAATATAAATAGTTTTTCTCATATTCCCATTATTTTTTTTGTTTTTGCAAATATACTTATTCGCAATAATATTTTATAATATCGCTTAAAGTTTTTTGA
>LUZK01000105.1 GCA_001603595.1 Bacteroidales bacterium Bact_19 | reverse complement strand
TACTGTTTTATTCCTTATCATTCTGTGTCTTTGTTTTTTTAGCATGAGGCACAACGGTTACGTATATGAAACGTTTGGCATTTCGAAGCACTTTCCTATCAAGTTACAACTACTTTTGATACGAGCTAAAACGCTTGATAACCCAATGACTGCCAAATGTTTTATATACGATGTTATGGGCTTTACTTATTTTGCAATAAAATCTTCAACTTTAAATGTAAAAATATACTCATTAACTGTTCCTTGAATTTCTAGAGGTAAAAGCACTCTCACTTCTTTCCCTATATATTGCTGAGTGAGAGCATTTAATTCTTCTTGTGTATTTGCTCTATTCGGTAACATTGGTTTTGTTCTCCATCCACCATATTGTCCGCTTACATAGTAAATATTGTCAGTCGGAACAATCATGTCGTCAATGTTTGCATTCTTAACAATTACAGTTGGTGGTTGTGGATTATTTCTGTCTATATATTTTACACCAGCGTGCATTACTCGACCACTTGAACCGTTTGGGTCAACATAAACTGCTTCATCCCAAATTATTTTTATTGAATGGTCAGTTTTGTTTTGCAAAGTAAAACCAAATTGTGTAGAAAGTGGCAGCCAAACAATTTTAATCATGTCGTCTTCATAACTATACTTTGTTTTACCTTCTTCTTCAAAATTTACGATTTTGGATTCACCGTATCTTTCTTTTGCGTTTTCAGGTCTTTCAACATTTTGAAGTCCTACATTGTAAAAACCTTGATAAGTCATACAACTTGTCATCATAACCGCAAGAATTAATGCATAAATAATTTTTCTCATAATAATCTCCTTTTTAATTGTTGATAATTTATTTGTATTCTGTCTCGTTTTTTAGTATTGCCCATAACGGTTCGCGCATATGACTTGTGGCGGTTTTCGAAGCGATTTCTTGTCGGCTTGCACCAAACTTATTTAAAAGCCCGAAATTTGAATTTACCACTTCACCCGCCATAAGTTATATGCGCTGTTATGGCTTAGTGCTTTTTTATCATTTTCATTGTTTTAGCGTTCTCTCGACTTTCAATTCTTAAAAAGTAAATGCCTGCTTTCAATTCTGTCAAATCAATGGTTTGATTGTCATTATTGACTTGTATTTGTTTAATTGTCTGTCCTAAGCTGTTCAATACACTTAATCCATATTGTTGTAATCCATTGTTTTCAATGTGAATTCTGTCCATAAATGGATTGGGGTAAATTTTGAAGTAAGAAAGCTCCAACTGGTCAACACTTAGAACTATGTTTACATAGCAGCTTGGATAACTTTGGTGTTGCCAGACCTGCTGATTATTCGAATATGTGCAAGAAACTAACATTGAGTCTGGCATTTCTTGACTAAACTTTACTGGGAAATTTGGAAATAGTGGTCCGTGAATACTTCCTATTCCCTCTATCCACACTTCGTTCAATTCATCGAATGCATTCATAGTTGGTTCAGCAAATTTTAGTCGTCTATAATAGTCTCCGCTTATTTGAGCGCTGTCAATATTAACCACTTGAAGCCACTCGGGATACATTCCATATAAATCAAACAGAACGCTGTCGCCAACATTCAAAGAGAAGTCATACAAGGTGTCAAGCTGGTTTAATGTGTCAAGATAGTATACTTTATTGTTTTCTTCTCTTAATAAACCACGGTATAAAAGATTACTTTGAAACAATGAGTCACTCGTTGAATAGAGCTTAAACCATAGCTCACTATTTATCAACGTGTCGCCCTGAAAACCGTAAACTGTTGTGGTTGTCGCCACAAAGTTTGGATTTTGTTGATTTGCGGCAGGATAGGTTTTGGCAACATTCCATTTTGAATCTAAGTTATCAAAATGATTAATTACTTGTCCCAAAAGAATTGTGGGAAATAATAGGATTGAAAGTAGAATTGTTGTTTTCATTTCTCTTTGTTTTTTGGTATCTGTTTATTTAGCATTAGCCATAACGGATAGCGGTATGTTTTTGTTGCCGAATTCGGAGCACGTCACTGTCAAACCACAATGAAGTTTGAAGCGAGCCGCAACCGTTGATTTCAGCACTATCTCGGCAATAAAATATACCGCATGTTATGGGCTGGGCATCGTTCATCATTTCAAGGTTTAACTTTTCATAAATTCTTTGAGACTTATACCTGTCTTTCTATTTGTTTTATTTTGTCCTACCGAAAGCACTTTAAAATCTGGGTTAGGTAATGCTGAATTTGAACCACCAGAAAAAACATAAAAAGATGTTTCATCAATTTTAAATATTGTCAGGTAACTATTAAATTTTGAAAGTAGTTTTTGTTTACTGCTTTTAGTATCAATGTCATCAACTATTGCATAGTTTTCAATATCACTAATTTTGATTGAATTGGGCTTTATTGAATAAATGGAGTTAAGAATGTCCAAGATTAAACTACTCCGAACAATTATCTTCCCTTTCATTTCTTTAACAACTGAATCCGAATTTGAAATTTTTGAAAGAGGTATAATAACTGAATTGTTTATCAAATCAGGGATGGCATTTTTTACAGCATAATCAGAGATATCCGACTTTTTCTTTGTATGCCAAGGAATAAGTTCAGCACAGAAAATATTTGAAACATTAATTGATTGGTTTACCAAAACTTCTCTCAGCCAATTCACACGCCACTTTTGCATCCATTCGGTTGTCTTATAATCAGTAATTTTTGAAAGTTCTTTGATAGTTTCACTATATGAATGTTCGTTTTTCTTGTAAGAATTAAATGGATTGCTATCGTCTTGGTCTCGGAGTAAAATGTTTTGGGAAGCTCCACCGCCACCAGGGTTAATATTTAAAAAAATACCAAATAGTTTATCTGAATTAGGATTACCCCAATATGGCTCAGGAAAATACTGCCAAATCGGATTGTCATTACCTCCTTTGTCTGTTGGGATAATCCATTCATTTATCGAATCTAATAATGATGGATTTGATGAACAATTATCAAACCATTGCTTATGCCATTCATCCCAATAAGCAACATATTCATTAATTACATTCATAATTATTATTTCCAATTTAATATAGTACTCTTAATATCTTCAACCTTTTTAACTTTTTTAAGTGACAAATCAAGACCAGAAATATCAGAATCCGCTATTTCAATTAATTTATCAATAAATAATTTTAATTCACTTAAGAGTTTTTGAGTATTGGTTTCATCTGTTGAATAATTAATGTCCAAAATGTATTTATCTATAACCTTTTTGCTTCTTTGATAAATATTCTGACCCTTAGGATATTCATAAGTATTATAATATCCACTTGATGAGTTAACTACCTTTACAACTAAATATTTGCTTTCAAATTTCTTGGTGTAGAATTCACATAAATGTTTAGCAATTTCTTTCTTGTCAGTTACTACAATATTGTCAGAAGGATTAAATGCGAAAAGGGTAATTTTTATTATTTTGCCATCTTTATCGTATTCAAACTTTTTATCAGGTCGCAATTCCTTTTCTTGCATGATTACTTCTGATTTAATTACACCACTTTCATAGTATTCAATTTCTGATAATAACTGCTTATTGGTATTTTCAA
Organism: Bacteroidales bacterium Bact_19; assembly: GCA_001603595.1. Taxonomy (GTDB): domain Bacteria; phylum Bacteroidota; class Bacteroidia; order Bacteroidales; family ML635J-15; genus Bact-19. The sequence continues at coordinate 5,708 of LUZK01000105.1, read as the reverse complement.
TCGAAAGCTTTTTAATTTTCCCATTCTCATAAAACTCTTTATAAGTTGTATGCTGTCTATTTAAATCTTTGTCTGCAATATATATTTCAGATTCGATTTGACCATTAGGGTAATAAGTAATAGTAGACTTGTTTTTGTTGTCAGTTTCTTCAATTAAGACCCCATCATTGTATTTCTTTACGATTAAAGGTCTGTTATTATTTTTTTTCATAAAATCTTCATCAACTATCCTAGAAATCAATATTTTACCATTTTTATCATATTCTGTTTCAGAGTATGAGGTATTTGCAGTTGAATAATAATGAGTAATTTTATAAGAGCCGTCTGCATTTTTAATCTTAATATTACCAGTATTTTCATCATAAATACTTTTGTATTTCCAAAAATAACCTGTTGGTTCATTTTTTAAAAGTCCATAACCAATTCTAACTATTGTACTATCAAGTGTTAATAACTCTGCAGAGTTGTTGTAATTATTTATAAGCCAATTATCAGAATAAAAAATAAATCTATAATTCTTATTATTTTCATTATTATCTACACTGTTAAAAAAAATGTCTACTTTCTTCAATTTTAAATGATCTCCTTCATATTTTTTATCATAATCATAACGATATTCTAATTTATAACCTAATGTGTCATACGATATACTCTTTATTTCCTTTTCAGATGAAACATAAGAGTTATCGGTTGGAAAGAATTCATAGAAATACCTTTTCCCATTTATTGTTTCACTTGTTGGTGATCCATCGGAAAACCAAGAATTATTTATGCCTTTTATGGCATCATATTCACTAGCAACTCTACCATTTGAATGGTATGATGTTTTTCTTATAATTTTATCATTTTCATAAATTGAAATTTCGTCAAGATAATAATTAGTACCAGCAAAATTCCATTTCTTATATTCACCATGCCTTTTACCATCTACAAAATTAATAATTTCATTTACTTTGCCTGGATTATTGTCGACAAAAAAATATGTAAGAGTTCCATGCTTCACTCCATTTTTATAGTTACTAGATTCATATAAAACACCATTTGTACCATAAGATTTATAATAGCCATTTTTGACGCCATTTGTATTAACTTGATACTCTTTTTTCAATTTTCCGTTATAATAATACTCTTTTTCAACTTTCTGTGCTATAGCATTAATTGATAATGCTATAATTGCAATTGTAAAAAATTTTCTCATTCTATTTATTTTTTAAGTTAAACATTAAAAATATCTGCATCTGTTACGCTTTTAACAACAAAACCTGAAATATTGATTTTTCTATAATCAATGGCAAATCTGATTACAAATTCCTCAAATGGTGTTGCAGGCTCAAGGCAAAATGCAACTCTATCAGTTTCAAGTAAATCTTTACTGGCATTAATAAATTTGAAGACTCCATCGATTTTTCCTTTTCCAACTGCTACAACGAAATCACAATCTATACAGTTTTTTAAATTCAATTTCCAAGCTCTCTTAGTAGCGTCAATCAATGGAATAGAACTTGTTTTGCTGACATTTACAATAATTAATTTCATGATTTTAATAATTAAATTTCACTACTTGTATGGCTTAGTAGTTTTGCCCTGTTTTTTCTGGTGGTTTCAAGACTCCACGTGTTATTTAATTCAACTTTCAAGAAGTATCAAATTTAAACTTTGTCGGTGCTCTGTTTTGTCCTCTATGTCTTTTCATTGCCTTGCCCATAACGGTTTGCAGCTACCCGCAGGCAGGGGATTTTACCACTGAATTTGCTACGAAGAACAAAAGTTTAATTTACAAATTAACTGTCCTACGAAGCACGAACCCCCTGCTTGCCGGGTAGATGCTGTTATGGGCTGGTTTGTTGTTTTTTCGTATTGTTTGCAATTGCGGAAAGAGCTTTAATCTGTTCTGATAAAAACCTTGTCAGCACTATAATAAGAAAGCCATAAATAGGCATTAAGAAAACAGCTGTCCACCCGGAACCCAAGTATTCTCCCATTGGTATTCCTAATTGATAACTTAAATAGTGACCTTCTTCTCCAAGGATTATTGTTGTCAAAAGTGCAAAACCAAAACCTACTAATCCAACCCAAGTACCAAGCCATTCGCCAAGTGTTTGAATTAAATGCGAAAAAGCGGGTGTTGCTACAAATTCGGCACTGTCGTCTGACGAAAAAGTAATTTTTGTTTTTCTGTCCCACCACAATTGAAAACTAACCCAACCAGCAAAGGCAATTATAAGCCACGCTAAAAGAAATGTAATAGTGATTTTAAATTCAGCGTCAAAAATTCTGTTGTCAATTGCTTGGTAGAATATATATAATGGCAACAGTAAGTTTATGATAGCCATTATTACGTACAGCCAACTGAATGGCTTTTTGAATAAATGTCCCTTGTCAATGAAAGACAAGTATGGACTAATGAAAGTAAAAAATTTATTTTCCATTTTATTTCCTTTAATTTTCCTACTCGTATGGCTTTTCGGTGTCGCCCCGTTTTTAAAGTGGTCTCTGGTCTCCACTTTTTATTTTTTATTGTCAGACATAATTGTCAATAAGTGTCAAACCGAATACTCGGTGGCTCTCTTGTCTGTCCGCTGTGTCGTTTCTTTAACTTGCCCATAACTCGTTTATAACCCTACCAAAAGTACTCATATACATCTATTTTTTGTATATAACCGTACCTTTATTAAGGTTTATTTGATATGCAAATATATTAAAATTTTATATTTAAAAAAAATAAAAAAATTTTTTAAAAATTGAAAAACTCTTTTACAATTCATCAAATGGACTTTTTATTTTTTGCAAACTTTTTTGAGAAACATGTGTATATATCTCCGTTGTCTTTGAACTTTTGTGTCCAAGCAATTCCTGAATAAAACGTAAATCAGTTCCTGCTTCTAACAAATGAGTCGCATAACTATGGCGTAACCAATGTAGTGAAACTGGTTTTCTAATATTGGCTTTGCTTAATGAATGTTTTAAGACTTTTGATAAACTTTCTTCTGAATACTTTTCTCCACTTTTTTGTCCTTCAAACAACCATGTTTTGGGTTTGTATGCTTTGTAATACTCACGTAGCATTTGGATAGTTTTATCCGAAATAGGTACTTGCCTGTCTTTATATCCTTTCGAATTGCGTATTACCAACATGTGCCGCTTTGAGTCAACATCGCTTATTTTAAGGTTTAACAGCTCGCTGCGTCTAAGTCCGCAGGCATAAATCAGGCTTAGCATAGCGCGATGCTTTAAATTTTTTGGAGCTTCGAGTATTGCTTTTACCTCTTCTTTGCTCAATACATTTGGTAATTTATGTTGCCTACGCGGTCTCTCTAATTTGTCTATTTGTATCAGGGTCTTTTCTACATGCCCAAAATATAACTTCAAACCATTAACCAGCTGATTCTGATACGAAAAACTTAAGCCTTTTTTAACTATTTTTTTGTTTATATAATCCAAAACATCCTCATTACTCAAAAGTTTAAAGTCTTTATCCTTGTAATAAAATAAAAATTGCTTTACAGAATCAATATAACTTTTAATGGTATTGTTACTATATCTTTTACTTTCTAGCCACTTACGAAACTCTTCAATCTTTTTGTTTATACTATTTTCTGGAATCTCTTCGCAGGTTTCAGAATTATTTTTATTTGGGAATATATGTTTTTTTTCAGAATTTTTATAGTCGTTGCTATTTAAAGTAATTTTTGCAATACCTGTGAGATTTTCTGAAAACTCATGTAGTTTAAAATTTTCTTTATGAATATACCACATCTTTCTGGTTGCACTCCAGAATACCTGAAATTTTTCCCTGATTTTTGAAATTATTTTATCATTTCTTGCAAATTCCAGAAAAACAACATCGCGTCCTTTGTGAGAGGCAACAATTATTTTTATTTCAGAAAGCATTCTGATTATTATTATTGAATAATTTTAAATTCTGTGTTTTTTATTTCAATTCTAATATAAATACCATTTATTCCGCTTTCGACAAAAAAATAGTTTTTATTCTTTTTTGTTCTTACAATTCCGGTTATTCCTTTTAATACTCCGGAGGTTATTAAAATCTTTGTGCCTGCTTCGGGGACAGAGGAAATTTCCGGGTCGAATTCGCATAATTTCTTTAATCTTAGAATCTCCGATTGAGATATTTTTTGAGGAATATTATTTATTCTCAGAAAATCAATGCTTCCGGGTAAAAATCTTAACCCTTCTGTTTGTCGTTCAGTACATTTTACAAATACATATCCCGAAATCAGAGGCTTTTTTATTTTTCTAATTATGTTTTTCGTGCTTATAAGTTTTGTTGTTAATGGTAATTCTGTTTCAAAGCCTTTTTGAACAAGGTTTTCTTGAACCAAAAACTCTTTTCTAATTTTAGTGCGCAAAACAAACCATTCTTCAACTTTCTCCATAACAATTACACAAAGCTCCGCTTCTTGAAGAATATCTTTTTCTCCAAAAAAACTTAATATAACCAAATGCAACAAATTCAACCAAGATATTTATAGTTGCCCAACAAATATAAGAAATAATTATAAATCGACAAAATCTTTTAAAAAAAATTTTTTATTTTTTTTCTTTCATAAATAGCAGGTTAAATTAATGGAGTAGTTATTTTTGCGAATGTATTATTCCTTGTATTTTAGGGGGGAATATCTTAATTAAAACTTAGAATATTATCGCCATAATAAACAAAAACAATGTAATTATTTAAGATCTTGGATGAAATTGCATAATAGCAGATCTAAGGTATTCTCTGTCAATATGAGTATATATTTCTGTTGTAGTAATAGATTCATGCCCTAACATTTCCTGTACTACTCTCAGGTCAGCTCCTCCTTCGAGTAAATGTGTTGCAAAGGAATGTCTGAATGTATGAGGCGAAATAACTTTTTGTATTCCTGCCTTTTGACAGGCATTTTTTACAATATTAAAAATCATTACTCTACTGAGTTTAGTTCCTCTTCTGTTAAGAAATAAAAAATCGGAATGCCCCTTTTTAGGCACAATATGATTTCTGAAACTCTTAAAATAATTATCAATTTCTTTTTTTGCTGCAGACCCCAATGGGACTAATCTTTGTTTATTTCCTTTGCCTATAACCTTAATAAATTCTTCGTTAAAGAAAATATCAGAAATTTTAAGCTCTGCACATTCACTAACTCTTAATCCACATCCGTATAAAACTTCGATAATTGCTCTGTTACGATGTCCCAAAACGTCAGAAACATCAATAGAAATTATTATTTTTTCAATTTCTTCAACAGTAAGAACAGTCGGTAATTTACGTCCGGTTTTGGGCATCTCAAGCATTGAAGTCGGATCATCAGAAATAATATCTTCAATCAATAAGTATTTAAAAAAAGATCTAATCCCCGAAATAATTCTCGATTGTGATTTTTCATCTAGTCCTTCATCAATGATTTGTGAAATAAATTCGCTCAAAATATCATAGTTAACCTTTTTTAGATCAATATTATTATAATGTTTTTGCAAGAAATCCAAGAGTTTATTTACATCAGCAAGATATGAAATAATTGTATTTTCAGATAAGTTTCTTTCTATCTTCAAATAATTCTTAAAACCATTTAAAATTATATTAAAATTTTTCATTTGTTTTTTGTTAAAAAATAATATTACTTTTGTTATCAAATTAAATCTATGCAAATATATATTATCAACGGACCAAATTTACATAATATTGGGAATCGAGAGCCCGATAC
>LUZK01000104.1:150-627 GCA_001603595.1 Bacteroidales bacterium Bact_19 | reverse complement strand
ATTACCTTGGCAAACCGGGCTATTGCTGGAAGCAGTGGCAGAAGGCAATGGATTAACCGTAACATTAGTGGTAGCTGTAGCCGAGCAACCTGTAGCGGGATTAGTAACTGTGACAGTATAGTTTCCTGCATTTGAAGATGAAGCATTTGTAATAGATGGGTTTTGAGAAGTAGAAGAAAAGCTGTTAGGTCCGCTCCAAGAATAATTCATTCCATTAGTTCCTGAAGTCAGGTTAATGGTATTACCATGGCAAACAGGGCTATTGCTAGAAGCAGTAGCCGAAGGCAATGGGTTAACCGTAACAGTAACAGATGCACAAGAAGTTGTATTACAAGTACCTTCAAATCTAACATAATAAGTAGTAGTAGAAGAAGGGCTAACACTAATGTTGTTTCCAGTACCGACTAGAGTACCCCCACAACTACCGGAATACCATTTAGCGACCGCTCCAGTACCGAGGGATCCTCCTGAATAGCT
>LUZK01000104.1:0-140 GCA_001603595.1 Bacteroidales bacterium Bact_19 | reverse complement strand
TTACAAGTGCCTTCAAATCTAACATAATAAGTAGTAGTAGAAGAAGGGCTAACACTAATGTTGTTGCCTGTACCGACTAGAGTACCACCACAACTACCGGAATACCATTTAGCGACCGCTCCAGTACCGAGGGATCCTCC
>LUZK01000103.1 GCA_001603595.1 Bacteroidales bacterium Bact_19 | reverse complement strand
CTTTGGTACGGGATTGAAAAGGAAGTGTTTCAAAAGTCGCTCCAATACCAACCCCAATCACGATTCCAATATTGGAAAAGCTGCTGTTCATGCTGGTCTTTTAAAAGTTGGTGAACAAAAAGTTCTGGAAGTTACCATTGTGCCCGGACAATCAAGTTATCATGGTAATACTCAAAACGGAATTACAACCAACAATTACGACCAATGGCATGGCAGTTTTAAATTTGAAGGAGGAAAACAAGTTACTCCAGTAGAAAATATCATCAACGAACCGATTGACATGAAAAAATTCAGAGGACAAAACGGCAGTACATACAAAGTGAAAGTTACTGGAACTAATGAAGGAAACGTTTGGGGAGGCGCTAACGGAATTTATACTGATGATTCAAGAGTAGGAAAAGCTGCTGTTCATGCTGGCCTTTTAAAAGTTGGTGAACAAAAAGTTCTGAACGTTACCATTGTGCCCGGACAATCAAGTTATCATGGTAATACTCAAAACGGAATTACAACCAACAATTACGACCAATGGCATGGCAGTTATAATTTTGAACCATGATTAAGAGATCTTTTAAATCCGTATTAAACCTTAGGAATTTAATTATCGCTAATTTTAAGAGGGTAGGTTCGGCTATACCACCCACTGAGAAGTGCCAAAATAAGGGCGTTTCGAGAACCTCAACGCCCAAATATGTCGCACTTTAGGCAAATTTCGTATTTTCGAATGTAAAATTTAGTTTTATTTGATTTATAATCTTAAAACATATTTTCAAACAGGGAAATGAATTTCAGGGTTAAAACAAAAAAGGAGTAATAATTCTTAATAAAATTCTATTTTTTATTAAGCATAATTTTGTGGAGCTGGCGGGAATCGAACCCGCGTCCAAACGAGAAACAATTATGCTTTCTACATGCTTAGTCTGCTGTTGATTCTCGGGTGAAGCCCGGGAGCAGACGCCCAAACTTACACCTTATCTCCTTAAATTTCGCTTCCCCGCCGGAGCTTCAGGAAAACTATTCCGGTCTTTGATGCCACCCCTTTATCGAACCGGAACCGGACTGTCCATTCGAGGGATGTCTCGTTCCGCTACCTTGTAGCAGAATTAAGCGTAATCTACTAAAATTCAATTACGCAGCGAGAGCATAGTTGTCTGCGCCATTTAATTGTTCGTGAAACAGTTTTACGGGGTAATTCACATTGCCCGGCATGCTTACATAACCATTAACCTCGCTGTCAAAACCAAGTCAGCCCCTTTATGCTTTGCAAAAATAAATAAAATTCTATTACATACAGAAAAATTAAAAGAATTTTAACCTCTTTTAATCTGCTTAAAACAACTAAAACCTTTTTAATCTACTTATAATATCGATCGGGTTTTCGGATGAAAAAACTGATGAACCGGCAACAAGAGCATTTGCTCCTGCTTTTACAATTTCTCGATAATTGTTCAAATCAACTCCTCCGTCTACCTGTATAATAATCTGTGGGTTTGAAACATCGGCCATTTCACGTAACTGATTTATTTTTAATATACTTTGTTTTATAAAACTTTGACCTCCAAATCCCGGATTTACAGACATTATTAATACCAGATCCACATCATACAAAATATCTTTCAATAAACTAACAGAAGTATGAGGATTAAGTGAGACTCCGGCTTTCATCCCAAGATCCTTAATCTGCTGAATTGTTCTGTGAAGATGAGTACAGGCTTCGTAATGTACCGTGAGTATTTCGGCTCCTGCGTCTTTCCATTGAGAAATATATCTTTCAGGTTGCACAATCATTAAATGAACATCCAATGGCTTTTGAGCATATTTTTTTATGTACTTAACAACCGGAAATCCAAAAGAAATATTTGGAACAAAAACACCATCCATTATATCGAGATGAATCCAGTCTGCCTCAGATTGATTCAACATTTCTATATCTTTACTTAAATTCCCGAAATCGGCACTTAAAATCGAAGGAGAGATAATAATATTCTTCATAACTTTTAAATTAATTTATTCTGTTTGCAAATTTAACATTTTTCAGACTTTAAAATAAAAAAAGGGGCAAACGCCCCCAAAAACTAAACAACTAACACAATTATAGCATAAAGGACTTAAGTTTAGTATGTCTTGCTCTATGCTTAAGTTTTCGAATAGCAGATTCTTTTATTTGACGAACTCTCTCACGAGTAAGTTCCAGAACCTCTCCTATTTCTTCCAGAGATTTGGGAGGTTCTCCATTCAAACCAAAATACATTTTTATAATTTCAGTTTCTCTCTCATTTAAATGACCCAATACCGACAAAATTTCTCGTTGTACCGATTCATTAATAAGTCCGGAGTCGGGTGATACACTGTCAAACATTCCTAACATATCGTACAGAGTGAAATCATCATCGCTGTCGTTGTTAAGAGGTGCATCCATAGAAATATATCTTGACTGTGAACGTAAAGTTTCTTTTACCTCTTCAACATCAGCATCAACTTCCTTTGCGACTTCTTCAACAGTTGGTTCTCTTTCCAATTCTTGTTCGAGACGCGAATAAGCAAAATTAATTTTGTTTATCAATCCCACTTTATTTAATGGGAGTCTAACCATTCGTCCATGAACAGAAAGAGCATGCAAAATAGATTGACGAATCCACCAAACAGCATAAGAAATAAACTTGAATCCCCTTGTCTCGTCGAATCTTTGAGCTGCCTTAATCAAACCAAGGTTGCCTTCATTTATAAGATCTTGCAATGATAAACCTTGGTTTTGATATTGTTTAGCAACAGAAACTACAAAACGTAAATTTGCTGAAACAAGCCTTTCAAGGGCTTTTTCATCGCCTTCTTTTATACGACGTGCAAGTTCGATTTCCTCTTCTGGTGAAATCATTTCCTTGCGGCTTATCTCCTGCAAATATTTTTCAAATGCAGGAGTATCGCGATTTGTTACCTGACGGGTAATTTTTAACTGCCTCATAAACTTTTAATTTTGCCACACATTATATTAAACGTTTTTTTTTTTAATTGGTTGCCGTATTTAAGATTTTTTTTGTATTTTTGTATATTTGATATATTTTTGAAAAAAAATTTTTAAATTAAAAAAAAGAATTTATTTTTGCATCAGTTTTTCAAAAGTGTACTTTAACCTATTTTGTTAAAGACCGCACAATCAAAAAATTAAAAAGTATTCAAAACACAAACGTTTTTTAATTATTTAAACCATGTACGATATATTAGATTTAAATGCAAAACTTTTGCCCGAGTTAAGAGAAATAGCAAAAGAATTGGGTATTGTTAAAGTTGACTCATACAAAAAAAGAGATTTAATTTATAAAATTCTGGACCAGCAAGCTATAAAAGCTTCTGCAGAAATAGTTGCAAACAAAGAAAAAACAAAAAAAAGACCTAGAGCAAGAGCTGTAAAAATAACTACCAGCAAACCTGTAAGTGCAACAGAATTTGCTGAACCAAAGCAAGAAAATTTGCCGGATGAACCGCAAAAAGAAGCAGTTGAACAAAAGCCTGAAGAGCCCCAACCATTAGATAAAATTGAATTAAAAAAACAAGAGATAAGACAAAAATATAGACAATCAATACATAAAGAAAAACAACCGGATTTGTTTTCTGCAAATACTGAAAAAGCTACATCTGATAAAGAAAAAGTTGATGAATCGAAAAAAATTATTGAAGAACAACAGAACCCAATTATAACAGAAAACCTAACAGAAATAAACGAGGGAATCGAAACACAAACTGATGTCAAAGAACAAAGTTCATCTGCTCCAAAAAAACTTTTATTGAAAAAAAATACTCCGGAAACCAAAGAAAATACTACTTACAATCAATCGGCTGCAACAGAAACTGAAATACCGACAAATATTGAACTCACAAATATCGAATACGTTGAAACACAACAAACAGAACCGCAAAAGCCCGAAAATCAAAATCAACAAAATGCAGTACAACAAGCCCCTCCAAAAGAGGAATTCGATTTTAGTGGCTTGATTACTGTTATTGGCGTTCTGGAAATAATTCCTGAAGGATACGGTTTTTTGAGGTCGTCGGACTATAATTATATCAGTTCTCCCGATGATGTTTATGTCAGCCAGAGTCAGATTAAGCTTTTTGGATTAAGAACAGGTGATACTGTAGAAGGAACTGTTCGTCCGCCAAAAGAAAACGAAAAGTATTTTCCTTTGATAAAAGTTATTAAAATCAATGGATTAGATCCTTCGTTGATGCGTGATCGAGTTCCTTTCGACCATTTGACACCATTATTCCCTAATGAAAAATTCAATATAACTGGAAAAGGGAAAGCAACTTTATCAACCAGAATTGTTGATATGTTTGCCCCAATTGGCAAAGGGCAGAGAGGGTTGATAGTAGCACAACCCAAAACAGGTAAAACAATTTTATTGCAAGAAATTGCAAATGCAATCGCAGCAAATCATCCGGAAGTTTACATGATGGTATTATTGATTGACGAACGTCCGGAAGAAGTTACCGAAATGGCACGAAACGTTAATGCCGAAGTTATTGCATCAACATTTGATGAATCAGCCGACAAACACGTAAGAGTTGCCAATATGGTTTTAGAGAAAGCCAAAAGGTTGGTAGAATGCGGTCATGATGTTGTTATAATGTTAGATTCCATCACTCGTTTAGCAAGAGCTCATAACACTGTAGCCCCGGCATCAGGCAGAGTTTTATCGGGAGGTGTTGATTCTAATGCTTTACACAAGCCAAAACAATTTTTTGGAGCAGCTCGTAACATCGAAAACGGTGGATCACTTACTATACTTGCCACAGCATTGATTGATACTGGCTCGAAAATGGACGAAGTAATTTTTGAAGAGTTTAAAGGTACAGGCAACATGGAACTCCAGCTCGATAGAAAACTTTCAAACCGCAGAATTTATCCGGCTGTTGACATTACTTCTTCCAGCACACGAAGAGAAGACTTATTATTAGATCCGGAAATTATTAACCGTATGTGGATATTACGAGGGTTCCTTGCTGATATGACCCCTATAGAAGCAATGGAATTTATGAAATCGAGATTACCATTAACCAAAACAAATGAAGAATTTTTGCTTTCTATGGATAAAGATATGTAGTTAATATACAGTGATTCAGTGTTTATCTTTTAATTAAAATTTAAAATAATAATCATTTTTTAATTTCAAGAATAATGTTAATTTGGCGAGACTTAGAAAAAAAGTTTAAATAACTTAATATTAAGAATATGACTAAAACAAAAAAATTTATCACATGCGATGGTAATCATGCTGCAGCTCACGTAGCATACATGTTTAGTGATGTTGCATGTATTTATCCTATCACTCCATCATCAAATATGGCAGAAAATGTTGATGAATGGGCAGCTCACGGAAGAAAAAACATTTTTGGACAAACTGTAAAAGTTGAAGAAATGCAATCCGAAGCCGGTGCGGCAGGTGCTGTTCACGGAGCTTTACAGGCAGGAGCTCTTACAAGCACTTTTACTGCTTCACAAGGTTTACTGTTAATGATTCCAAACATGTATAAAATAAGCGGCGAACTTCTGCCAGGAGTATTTCACGTTAGTGCCAGAGCTGTCGCAGCACAAGCCCTTTCAATTTTTGGTGACCATCAAGATGTAATGGCTACCAGACAAACCGGATTTGCCATGTTAGCAACAGGTTCTGTACAACAAATAATGGACATTGCCCCAATTGCTCATCTTGCAGCAATAAAATGCAGAGTACCTTTCCTCCATTTCTTCGATGGGTTCAGAACTTCTCATGAAATTCAAAAAGTAGAATACTTCGAAAATGAAGATATGGCTAAACTTCTGGATTGGAAAGCTATTGAAAATTTCAGAAAAAATTCATTAAATCCTGAAAATCCTGTTACTCGCGGTACAGCTCAGAACCCGGATATTTATTTCCAGTCTAGAGAAGTTTCTAATAAATTCTACGAAGCAGTTCCTGATGTTGTTGAGGAGTATATGCAAAAAATTACTCAACTTACAGGAAGAGAGTATCATCCATTTACTTATCACGGAGTGCCGGATGCAGAACACATTGTTGTTGCGATGGGGTCAATCACAGATACGCTGGTTGAAACTGTAAACTACTTGAATGCTCAAGGTAGAAAAGTTGGTGTCATTTCAGTACATCTTTATAGACCATTCTCAGAAAAATACTTTAAAAAAGTCCTTCCAAAATCAGTTAAAAGAATAGCAGTTTTAGACAGAACCAAAGAACCGGGAGCTAATGGAGAACCTTTATATCTTGATGTAGTTGAATTATTCTATAAAGAAAGCAATAAACCAGAAATTTTTGCAGGTCGTTACGGGTTATCAAGCAAAGATACTACTCCTTCGATGATGATTGCTGTTTTCGATAATCTTGCCAGTGAAAATCCAAAACAAAGGTTCACAGTAGGTATAGTTGATGATGTTACTAATTTATCTTTGCCTGTTAATGAAAATATTTCCATTTTATGTAATACAATTTACGAAGCTAAATTTTACGGATTAGGTTCTGATGGAACTGTTGGTGCAAATAAAAATTCTATTAAAATCATTGGAGAAACTACAGATAAATATTGCCAGGCATACTTTGCATATGACTCAAAAAAATCAGGAGGATTTACTGCTTCTCATTTAAGGTTTGGAGATTGTATAATACGTGCTCCTTATCTGGTAACAAATCCGGATTTTGTAGCTTGTCATGTCCCTGCATACATTAATCAATATGATGTTTTGGATGGAATTAAGGAAAACGGATGTTTCTTATTAAACTCCCTCTGGGATGTTGAGGAAACAAAAAAACGTTTACCAGACCACATGAAAAAAACTCTTGCACAAAAGAACATACAATTCTACATTATTAATGCTACTCAAATTGCAGAAGAAATTGGTCTTGGAAACAGAACCAACACAATTTTGCAATCTGCATTCTTTAAAATAACCAACATTATTCCTTATGAACAAGCCGTAGAACAAATGAAAAAAATGATTAAAAAAACCTACGGCAGAAAAGGGGAAGCAGTTGTTGAAATGAATTACAAAGCTGTTGATGCTGGTTCTCAAATTATTAAAGTTGAAGTTCCAAAAGAATGGGCAAGCATTGATGCAAAAGAATTCTGCGTTTGCAGAGATAAAGAAGTCCCGGAATTTATCTCTAAAGTAGTTGATGTTATTAACTCTCAAAAAGGCGACACTTTACCTGTATCTACCTTTGTTGGACGCGAAGACGGAACATGGGAACACGGAACCTCAAAATTTGAAAAACGTGGAGTTGCTGTTAATGTACCCGAATGGATTCCCGAAGATTGTATTCAGTGTAATCAATGTTCTTTTGTTTGTCCTCATGCAGCAATTCGTCCTTTCCTTTTAACAGATGAAGAGTTAAAAAATGCTCCTGAAGGGACGAAAACCATTAAAGGTATCGGTGGAACAAAAGAATATAACTTCAGAATACAAGTTGCTGTATTGGATTGTACAGGTTGTGGAAACTGTGCCGATGTATGTCCTGCTAAGACAAAAGCTTTAGTAATGAAACCTCTGGAAACTCAAAAATCAGAAATAGAACGCTGGTACTATATGGATGAAATTGTTGGTTATAAAGAAGATGTGTTACCTAAAGATAAAACTGTTAAAAATTCACAGTTTGCTCAACCATTATTTGAGTTTTCCGGAGCTTGTGCCGGTTGTGGTGAAACTCCATATATTAAAGCAATAACTCAGCTCTTTGGCGAAAGAATGATTATTGCCAATGCTACAGGATGTTCTTCTATTTATGGAGCATCTGCACCTTCAACACCTTATTGTAAACATTACAAAACAGGCAAAGGACCAGCATGGGCTAATTCATTATTCGAAGACAATGCTGAATACGGTTTTGGTATTGCTACCGGAGTTGAAAAAATTCGCGAAAAGATTTGCATGCTCCTTAAAGAAGCTAACTGGACAGGTGAAGCTGCTGAAGCTGCTAAAGAATGGATTAACAATAAAAACAATGCAGAAGCATCTGAAATCGCAAGCAAAAAGCTTTTAGCTGCAATCGAAAATTTAAATGATCATATTGCTCAAGAAATTAAAGAAAAGAAACATTATTTGGTTAAAAAATCTGTATGGGTATTTGGCGGTGATGGATGGGCTTACGACATTGGTTACGGAGGTCTCGACCATGTAATTGCTTCAGGAAAAGATATAAATCTCTTAGTTCTCGATACAGAAGTTTATTCAAATACAGGTGGACAAGCATCAAAATCTACCCCTATTGCAGCTGTTGCAAAATTTGCAGCATCGGGAATGAAAACTCGTAAAAAAGACCTTGGAGCAATGGCAATGACTTATGGTTATGTTTATGTCGCTCAAGTTGCAATGGGAGCTAGTCAAAATCAATATTTCAAAGCTATTAAAGAAGCTGAATCTTATCCAGGACCATCACTAATTATTGCTTATGCTCCATGTATTAATCACGGATTACATCATGGTATGGGAAAATCCCAAGAAGAAGCTGCCAGAGCTGTTGAATGCGGTTATTGGGTAAATTATCGCTACAATCCTATGCTCGAAGCAGAAGGTAAAAATCCTCTAGTTATTGATAGTCCGGAACCTGATTGGTCTAAATTCCAGGATTTCCTTAAAGGTGAAGTTAGATATACATCACTAATTAAAGAATTCCCCGAAGAAGCTGAAAAACTTTTCAAAGAAGCTGAAAATGCTGCCAAATGGAGATATAATTATTATAAAAAACTTGCGAGCTTATAGTAAAGAAAAAGCCTCCTAAAGGAGGCTTTTTCTTTACTGATTTATGTATTTTATTTGATTATATTTTTATATTATCAGAAATTAGTATAAAAATGCATCTAAGCCCTCTATGAACTCAATATTTTTCTTTGCCTAATTTTTCCAAATCACTAATTCTCGCTATACATTAACAATAATTTTATGCTTACCATAATATCAGGCATAATTGTTTATTAAATTTTCATCAAAATCAACTTTAAATCTTAAGTTATTTGATTTCCACTTACGCTTAATCGAAACATAATCAGGATATGATAAAAAATTATTATTCAAGAAGTCTTTGTACAATTCCTCCATCTTTAAATATTT
>LUZK01000102.1 GCA_001603595.1 Bacteroidales bacterium Bact_19 | reverse complement strand
GCAGCTATGTGGAGTGCGGGAGAGAAAGTAATGTCCCTGTCATACTCGTAATGAGCCAAGCCGTTGCGTAATTTTTTATTTATCAAAAATTTCAATTGTAAAGATAATTCTTTTTCACAAATCTAAATCGGCTTGGCGGGTTTTCGGGGGAAGTAACATCCTTCAAAGTTCCCACGATTGCCGCATTACACATAGGTGCGGTTACAGGTAGTTAATCTTTAATACATCTCACACTATAGCCATGGGCCGGATTCTGCGTATTTCTAGTAATCCCATTAGCATCGTCCCAGATTTTTCTATAATAAGCACCAGTATTTGCTGTCCACCATACTGCAACTAAACCTAAATCAGAATAAAAACTTTGATTATTCGATTCGGAAAAATAATATTGTCCACTAGGCAGAGCAGAAAAACCAAATTGATTTGTACCAGTATTGGTAACCCAATTATTTGTTGTTTTGAGTTTAAGACCTGCATCAAAACCCCGTAAACCAGTAATGTGTAATTCTGTAATTAAAGTATCAATATAGCTTTCTAATTGAAACCAATCAGAGTCGCTTGGAATATGCCATCCATTTGGGCATAGCCCTTGACGCACGCCGGCTATTAATTCTTCGTCATTGGTTACATAGCCATTTATAGCAGCTGCCCAAGTGTATAATTTACCGTATATTTGGCTGTTTTCTGGTTGATCATTATAATTAAACCAATAGCGTGATTCGTAATCATAATTTATCTGTATTCCCGTACCATCTAATAATGGGGAACCATCTGAATAATGAGTAGACTTAAGATTTTCTTTCAACCAACATTGATTGCCAATTTTGACAGTATTGTAAACATTTCCATCATAATCTGTAACAGTCGCAATGCCAGCACAGGGTTGACTTATATAGATAATATAATTTTCAGTATTTATTGGTTGAATAAAGATTGAGTTTGAATGATATGCCTGTTTTATCGCAGTTATGCGAAGTGTATCTCCTTCGTTAAATTCAAAATTGGTTTTCACATCCTTTACTGTTGGTGCCGTGTTTAAGACATTGCAATCTGTATTGCTTAAAACAGTCTGATAGTTTGCATTTCCAAAAACTTTAATAGAATAGCAATTATCAACAGTAGTAATTTTGAGAACACCTATATTTGAATGCGAGTTGTAAAATTCAAATGTGCTTATTTCTGCCGAAAGATTCTTTATTTCATGATAAAGTTTTTGGCCATGAATGTTATACAAGTCAAAAGTTACATTACTTTGCGGCTTAGATATAATTTGAAAAGAGCAAACCCCAGGTTTATTTGATAATAATGTAAAATTACTTGAAGGCTCATTTATTTGACCAATTGCATTAACTTGAGCTCCTTGGCTAAGATTAATCTCATAATTTGTTACACCATTTGGCAAATCATAGAGTTTTGCAAAAGTCCCATTAGACAAATTCTCAACAAAAATTGTGTCTAACTCAACAGGACTTGTTTCAAGTTCAGCTTGAATAAAAATTACAACATCTTGCGAAAAAGTAATGCAATATGCTAATAAAGTTAAAAATAAAAATATCGCTTTCATAATATTAAGTTTTAATGTCAGTAAAGCTGTTTTAGCTTTACTGACAAAGTTAATGAATTATTGTGTTAGGATCATTCTTTTCGTATCAATTTCTTTCTTATTTACCACAAGAGAATATAAATACATGCCTGGCTCTAACTCATTTGCATTTATCTGGATATTACCCTTTGTAGTCGTTAAAGGATATGTTTTTAATAGTTTGCCATTCAAATCAAAAACGAATATTTGTGCTTCGCTAATACTTTTTTCTCCTATTTCATAACTGATAATTGTCGATTGATTGAAAGGATTTGGTGTGTTTTGGAATAAAATAGAAGCGTTATTTGTTGATTCGGAATTTTGCATTTCCGTGCTTTTACTTTTTATATTGTCGTTGAATTCACAACAATTTTGAATATACTGTTCAAGCTCATTTATTCTAACTTGCTGTTCTTTAAACGCTTCTATAAGCAAGGGTACTAGACTACTATAAGCGACTGCTTTTTTGCCGTCAGTTTGTGTTCTTACTACTTCAGGAACTACTTGTTCAACCTCTTGAGCTATCAGACCCATGTGATGTCTGTTCCTCTCTGAAATTACTGCATTTACAGCATCTGAATCAATATTCTCATTGTTTAATAAATCATCTGGATTGTCGGTGTTCGTAATATATGTATAAGTGTTACCATATTTATCAGTGAATACTAAAGTATCTTGTTTAGTTTCATTTATAAAATCAAAATATACACCCTGTAGATTCATGATTTTTTCCGATGCACTGGTTATATTTGACACATTTGTTTTTACTGACTCATCTGAAAGTTCATATAAAACGTTACAAACAACATCTCCATTTCCTCTTACATGAAATGTGTGATTTCCTGCGTTGTCTCTCACTATCCAACATTTCGATGTTGATAAAGGAGCGTAAACAAGATTCATCCACCCCCATGAAGTATAAACTGCTGGTTGAAATACAGTATATCCATTGGGATAAATCTGCACACCACCACCTTTAGTTAAACTTGTTAAACTGACATGATTATCATCATGAATTTTAATTTGTGCTTGTGTTGCATTTGAAAATAAAGCAAAAGTAGCAATGCTAATTAAATAAATATATTTTTTCATGTTATTAAAAATTTAATTAATAAGTAAACAAATTTGTTGTTGCAATATTCCTTGCCGTGAAAGTAGTGTTTCCTGAAACAGTAAATCCTTTATCGAGAATAATACCATCAGTAGCCCATATAGTAATGTTTTCATCTTGCGGAATAACGGCAGTTTTACCTGTACCTCCCAATCGTATGTTTTTATGTACTTTGAATATATTTGGATCAGTCATACTAAAACTCGACGGCCAATATTCATAATTAAAACCTTCTTCTAATTTATATGAGCGAACATAATCTATTTCAAATCCTTGACTTACATCAGTATAAGTTGAAATTAAACTGTTTACCGAAAGGCTGATTTGAAATTTTTGACCTATGGCATCAAGAAAATTTGTACAAGTAAAATCACTATTTGGGTTTACTTGTCCAGAATTTTCATCAGCAAACTTTACAGCTTTTGTTAAATGCCCGTTTGTAAAGAAATTTATTTCCTCAGGCAACCATTCTACCGCAAATGTCACCCATTGTCCTACAAAAGGAGTAGTAAATTCAACATTTTGGGTTAATTTCGAGACCGTACCACTACTACCATCATCATGTATATTATGATAAAAGTTTTGCATTAATACATAATTGCTATGATTAGGAGGTAGTTTTTTTTCAAAAACATCTATTTCATCATAACGATAATTTGGATCTGGTGGAAAACTTCCTTGCATGCCATACATCCAAAAACAAGGGTCTAAAGCAATATTGGATGGAAGATAGCATTTTATTTCGATATATCCGTATCTAATAGGATTTTTAGAAACAACATATCCACTGGAGTAGTAGTAATCAGAACATAGATCTGGATCGCCCCACAGACAACATTCTGTTGGTGTAGATTCTTGTTTTGCTTTCAGTACAAGTTTTCCGCTCTGTATGAAAACATTATTACTACTACTTGAAAAAAATGCATAAGATGACATAGAATGACAATGTGAGTTTTTCTTTTCCCATTTATTTGAGTCAAAGGAATTAAATTCATCTGAAAAAGGAGCATAACTAACCCAACCAGTTGTAATATCGGTATTGCTAGATGGAAATGCTCCAAAGTAGTTTGTTTTACCTTGCCATTCACAAAATGTTTGCGCTCTAGCAAATGTGGCTAAACTTAATGTTAAAATAATGACTAATACTTTTTCCATAATAAATTGTGTAATTGAATTAAGATTTTGCTACTCTAATGTTTTAGTTCGTTTTTCACTATCCCGCACTGGTGGTCAGCCAACATATAACCCGATCCTCCTTTCTTTAATTACCTGTAACG
>LUZK01000020.1 GCA_001603595.1 Bacteroidales bacterium Bact_19 | reverse complement strand
AAAGAAATTGTAAGCCTTCCAATCAAGGAATGTCCTCATTGTGGGAGCAAACATTTTGTTAAGTTTGGAAAATATGTAAATGTATCGAGATATAGATGTAAAGAATGTCGTCGCACGTTTATTCCGACAAGTGGGAGCAGTATTCATTACATAAACAAAAAAGAGAAGTTTCTGAGATTGTTTGATATGTTCAATAGTGGGGAGGTTTTGACGATAAAAAATATTTCTCAAAAGTTTGGGATTAGTATTTTAACCGCCTTTGACTGGCGCCATAAGATTTTTTTAGCCTTGCAATTAGTCAAGCAAGATTACGAATCAGTAACGATAGCAAATAAAGTTGTATTTAATTTCAACGAAAAAGGTTGTAAGAGAGTGTCCGGAAGAAGAGGAAAAATTAAACAAAAAGTTAATTTGTGTTCTATTACAGATAGCAGAATAACAGAGTTTAAGTTTATTAACATCGGAGACAGTATAAGAAAAGATTTTCACCTACGATTTGCCGGTAGAGTTCGGGATAGAGCTTTATTATTCTTTAAGGATGATGAAAATATTTTAATTGACGACATAAAAATTTTAAATAAAGAAAAAAATATTCCAGTAAAACTCAAGAGATTAGAGAAAAGATTGAAAATACACAAGTACAAATCAGAAGAATTCAAAGTTTTTATAAATAGGTTTATGCGTGGAGTATCCACGAAGTACTTGCAGGTGTATGCAAATTTTTATTCTTTTCTGCAAAGTTTAAAATCTGTACCGGATTACTATAAACTTTTGGAGTTTAGACTGGCGTGGATAAAATATTTAAAGATGGAAGTTTTATATCAGGACTTTCTCCAAAGGAATTTTTTAAGTAAAGATAATTATGTTGCGATTAGACGAAAATGGAAATCAAATAACATAAGATTTAAGGTTGATTTTGAAGAAAATTTAGTTTATAATTATTCTTAGTAAAATTCCTAAATTGAAAATGCCACTTTTTACAAAGTTCAATAAATTTTTAAATTTTACAGGTTTAATAGGAATACCAGTGGGATTATTAACTATTGAATCATAATATATACTAACAATAAATTCCTGGTTCAAATAAAATTATAATTGAATTTTATAAATAATAATTTCAACTTTCGAAAATAGCGGATAGATTAATTTCCATTCACATAAACTAATGAAAAAATACGTACTTAAATATAACTTAATGTAAAATTTTTAATTGTGTCTATAATTGATAAAATTTATATAAGAATTTTTCTACCATTCGATATTTTCCCGATTAATTGGCATTGTCATACATCTTGCACCACCACCTCCTCTTGATAATTCGGATCCTGCAATTGTTACAACACATTTATCGTAATTATCTGGATGCACTTTATCATTTATAATTTCTTCTGCTTTTAATACTTCGAATCCGTGTTTTGAGAGTGCTTCAATAGTATAAACATTACGTTCGTAACCAATTACTTTCCCCGGGGCAAAAGCAAAGAAATTAGCTCCGCTGTGCCATTGTTCTCTTTGTTGTATCCATGAATCCTCTGTCCCGCCGCAATAAATAGGCTCTAAGTCAAAACCTAATTCTTTAGTAGCTGTGAGTAAATTTGTTTTTTCGGATATTTTAACTTTTCCGTTATCAACAGAAATCAGTACTGTTTGGTATTTATTAGGACGAGTAATAATGGGTTCGTAAATCATACATTTATTTTTGTCGAGGAAAGTGAATACCATATCAAGGTGAATAAAGGATTCGGGACTGAGAGGTAATTCCTGAACTATTATACTCATGTTCATCTTTTTTTCCTTTAATCTTCTAAGGATAAAGTCAACTCCTTGAGATGTTGTACGTGAGCCTATTCCAATTAGTAAAACATCTTCGCGTGCAACAAGAATATCTCCTCCTTCTATTTTAATATTTTCCGAAAAGAATCTATCTTCAATAGGGTTTATTGTTGTTGTGGAAAATGCCGGATGAAAATCAAAGATTGCCTGCATTATCATTGATTCCCTTTCCCTAACATTATTTGCCATGCGGGCAATGAGTACTTTTTCGTTTATAGAAATAGCAGCGTCTCGAGTAAAAAAGAAATTATGTAATGGCTGCAATAAATATCTTTTCTTACTTAAAAAATCTGAGAGGGTTTCTTTTTTCAGTAAAACTCCTTCAATTAATTGCCTTGCTAATTCCTTATTATCAAGTTCGTCAAGGGCACATTTCTGAAACGACACATTTTCGTTTTTGCAAATCTTTTCTATTAAAGTTTCTTTAACTCTGTTATTTTTCAAAATATCTTCTAGTAGTTCTCTTACCTGATAGGTTTTTGTTACTTTTTCAAGGACTCCCGATAATTGTTTGTATTCGTTTTGTGCAACATGAAGATTTAAAATATCGCTATACAAAGCTCTTTCGGCGTTTTCCGGAGTCATATTCTGGATTTCTGCTCCCGGTGTGTGTAATATTACTGCATTTAATTTTCCTATTTCAGAATTTACGTTGATTTTCAATGCGTTAGAAGTCATATTTTCGTCTTTAAATTAGCCTGCAAAATTATAAAAATTTCTTCAAACTACATTAAGTAGATGTTTTTAGAATATTAATATTTTGTTAATCAACAAATTAGAGTTTTATAATATAGTTTTAATAAACTATTTTTGGGAATAATCTTTGATAAAGTATTTTTGAAGAATTAAATATTTAGTTATGGTGAAAATTTTACACGACCTAAAATTCGTACTATCAGGTTTAGTAATAACTTTAACAATATTTTCCTGTCAGATGCCGAGAGTTGTTCAAAGATCTTCAAAAGAAAAACCTGAATGGATATACGGGATTCAATCTGGAAGTATAATTGTAGAAGGGATTGGGGATACTCACGAAAAAGCCCAGGAAGATGCAATGCGAAAAGTTCGTGAAAAAATCGTTTCTTCTGTTGCGGTGAATATTTTTTCCGAAACAAATATGCAAATATCCGAACAGATTATAAACGAAATGTCAAGATATGCTCAAAGTACTGATGTGAGTACTAAAATTGTAACTGATTTTTTTAATTCTTTAAGAGGTATCAGCATTTCAAAAGTTTCTGAATATTACTGGGAAAAAAAGAAATATCCCGATGGGACATTTAAAATTCATTATCATTTGATTTATCCTTTCCCTAACTCCGAATTGGAAAAACTTATTAACGAGTGGGAAAAAACAGACCGAGCTTTCACTGACGAACTTAATGCCATAGAAAATGAACTTTCCGAAACCGAGGATATTTTTGCCATCTCCTCAATAAAGCGAAAAGCAGAAGCTCTTAGCAATATTTTTACCGGGACTCGTAAAACTAAGGCAAAAATAATTGCTGAAAATGCCACAAATTATTTAGAGGATATACGATTTGAAGTGCTGACTAACGAACGTGGGCATCTTATTTTGGCATTGATATCACAAAATAAAGTTTTAAAAATTAATCAGGATTTTCGCTTTGAATCTAATTGTGCTACATTGATTAAAAAACAAATTTTAAAAGACCAAAAACAATTGGAAATTTTTTATGATGTAGATTATTGCAAAAATAATGAAAACGAATTTATTTATATTGCCCAAACTATTTTAAATAAAACAATTAGCATAAAACTTAACATTCCCGATGATGAAAATACAATAAGATTGTTTGTTAATGAGCCTTTGAGAGTGAGACAGTGGACGGATTTGTTTCAGAAATTTAGTGAATGGTTTATCCCGTTGAGGGTAATATCAAAGAATTCGTTTACTATTAAAAAAATTGAGTTGGTAGTTTTACGTGATTCAAAAATTAGTTTACGTAAATTTGTTGGAGCCGATAAAAAACAACAATATCTAATTTTTGAAGAAGATGTTTTAATCGAAGGGAAAGGCGATCAAACCATTAGTTTTCGTGTTGCGGAATATCAAGATCCGTTTTTTGGATTGTTTAAATCTTTGGTTGATGAAACTTCTATGTTTTTTGTTTCGGGTAAAATTTATTATATACCACAAAACGAACAAAATGTAAAAACCTTTGAGTTCGAAAATTTGAGACTTATTCGTATAAACTAATAACAGACAAAAACTTTTCAAATGAAAAAATCCATTCTTCTTGCAATTTTTATTCTGTTTCAAATCAGTATTTTATTTTCCCAATCGGTAGGATTTTCATATTTCATACCTAGAAACGGATATTTTTCAAATCCCATAGCTCCTTTAAATTTTAGCATACCTATAAATGCAGGTAATTATCTACAAATATCTCCTGGGTTAGGAATGATGAGTATCGGAGGCTTAAGTTTAGTGGATTTGCCTGATAGTTATTCAACAAAATTGCCCATTGTCGGACCTTTCCAAACTGCCGAATTGAATATTTTAGTGGCTTTATCACTTCCCATAAATAAAATTAAGGTTTCTGTTCAGGGAGGCACATTTATGTATTATGGGTTTAATCAAAAATTTATGACGGGAAATTTTGATCGTTCCATAGTTGAAACACAAAATTTTCAGGCAGTATTTTCAAATGTGAATTTTAAAAAGAATGGTTTTGGAGGAGGTTATATTTGTGGTGGAAAATTAACATATCGTTTATCCAAAAGGTTATCTGTCTTTACAGGATTAAATTACTACTCAGGCAAACAAAAATATCCGATCAGTGGTAATTATACTGCTTATACCTCAGCAGATACAAAAGTTTCAGGAAATTTCAAATTTGATAATTCCAGAATAGATTATACAGGTTTTATGATTCTTTTTGGCGTTGTTAACCAGTAGATTCTAAATATTTCACAATTCCTCTGAAACTATTGCTAACGGAATGTGCGATTAAAGATTAGTGTCAGGAGACAAATCCTGAATTCAATAATAGAGAACTTTTTCTTAAATTCTACGAATTCACCAAAAAATAAATTTTAGAAATAATTTTTTTGTTTGAAAAAAAATATTATTTTTGCGATGATTTTGGGTTGAATATTCAGGGGACGAGATGTCCCCTGTTTTTATATCGAAATATATGATTGAAGTGGACAAAATAAAAGATTTATGCCTAAAGGCTCTCAAAAATCGTGAATTCCTTGTAGATGTTAAAGTCTCAAGGAATAACGAAATTGTTGTCTGCTTCGATTGCTTCGATGGTATTAAAATCGAAAGATGCCTAGAACTGAGCAGATATATCGAAGAAAATCTCGATCGCGAACATGAAGATTTTTCGCTCGAAGTTGGTAGTCCGGGATTAAGTGTTGCATTCAAAGTTATTGAACAATATCAAAAAAATATTGGGAAACAAGTGGATATTGTAAAAAAAGATGGTACTAAAAAGCGAGTTGTTCTTAATGAAGTTCACGAAAATTATGTTTTAGTAAGTCCAATTAAAGAGAATAAATCAAAAGATAATAAAGAGATTAAAGCAATGCTAAAAATTGAATTTAACGAAATAAAATCAACTAAATTAGTTTTTTAAAAAAAAGAGTTATGAATTTGCAAAATAATCTGATCGAAACCTTTGCGGAATTTAAAGAATTAAAGAATATTGACAGAGCCACCATGATTGGTGTTATTAAGGATGTTTTTACCGCAACATTAACAAAATTACTGGGGCCGGATGTTAGATTTGATGTAATTGTTAATGACCAAAATGGTGAAATTGAAATTTATCGCTACTGGACTGTAGTTGAAGATGAAGAATTTGAAGATAGAGAAACTCAAATTCCATTGTCCGAAGCAAGAAAAATTGACGAAGATTATGAACCGGGAGAAGAATATTCTGATAAAATAAGCTTCGAACAATTCGGACGTAGAGCGATTATGGCTCTAAAACAAAATTTACAAACAAAAATCTTAGAAAGAGAAAAAGATAACATCTACCTTAAATATAAAGATAAAGTTGGCGACCTGGTTGTTGGTGAGGTATATCAGGTATGGAAACGTGAAATACTTGTACTTGATGATGAAGGAGTTGAGTTGATTTTACCCAAAAGCGAACAAATTCCAAACGATAAATATAAAAAAGGCGATACACTCCGTGCTGTAGTAAAATCCGTTGAAATGAAAAACGGAACTCCAATTATTATTCTTTCCAGAACCTCTGAAGTATTTCTTGAAAGATTGTTCGAACAGGAAATTCCTGAAATTCTTGATGGAGTTATTACAATAAAGAAAATTGTTCGCATCCCGGGAGAAAGAGCAAAAGTTGCTGTTGAATCTTATGATGAAAGAGTAGACCCGGTTGGCGCTTGCGTTGGAATGAAAGGAAGCAGAATTCATGGAATAGTCAGAGAATTGCATAATGAAAATATAGACATTGTTAATTATACAAATAATTTACAACTTTTGATTCAAAGAGCTTTAAGCCCGGCAAAAATAAGTTCGATTAAAATTTATCCTGAATATAAAAAAGCCGATGTATTTTTAAAGAGTGATCAGGTTTCGTTGGCTATTGGCAAAGGAGGTTATAATATTAAACTTGCAAGTCAGTTGGTTGGACTTACCATTGATGCCTACCGCGACCTCGAAGAAGATGAAGATGATGTGTTTCTTGATGAGTTTTCCGACGAAATTGATCAATGGATTATTGACGAACTTAAAGCCATCGGTTGCGATACCGCAAAATCTGTTTTGAAGTTGACAGTTGAAGAATTACTAAAACGTACAGACCTTGAAGAGGAAACTATACTTGAGGTTCGCAAAATATTAAGTGAAGAATTTGAAGAAAATTAAAAAATATTGTTTAAGATATGAGTGAAAATAAACCAAAAAGGCTCAGTGCACTTGCCAGAGAATATAACGTTGGTATTCCGACAATAATAAACTTTCTCAAAGGCAAGGGATTGGAAGTAAAAAATGATCCAAACGAGAAAGTGCCTTTTGAATATTTGGATTTAATAGACCAGCACTTTAAGGACTCAAAAACCTTAAAGGAAAAAGCGATTCAAAATACTGAAAAAATAAAAATTCCTAAGGAACAGAAAGTTGAAGTTCCGGAAAAAACTTCTTCTCCCGAAGTCAAGCCGGTAGAACCCGTTAAGGAAATAAAACCTGTAGTTACATCTCCGGTTGTTGAAAAAGAACCTGAAAAACAAATTCCCGAAAAAGTTGAAGCACCTAAAATTGAAGAGCCCGAAGTTACTGATGCTGAAATATCCGTAAAAGACGCAGAACTACCACAAACAGAAATTCAGGAATCTATACAGCAAGAACAGGAAAACACCTCTTCGGAACAAATAACCGGGCCTAAAGTAATTGGTAAAGTTGATTTAAGTTCAATTAACGAAAGAACCCGTCCAAAAAAGAAAACTAAAGAAGAAAAACTTGCAGAACACCAAAAACTAAATGCAAAACCTGTTGAAGCTTTCAGAAAAGAGGATAAACCGACTGAAGAAATTCAAACTGAAAAAACTTCTGAAATGGAATATTCTCAGCAGGAAATTGTCGCGTCCG
The DNA here is from genome assembly GCA_001603595.1 of Bacteroidales bacterium Bact_19. Taxonomy (GTDB): domain Bacteria; phylum Bacteroidota; class Bacteroidia; order Bacteroidales; family ML635J-15; genus Bact-19. The sequence goes on along the minus strand of LUZK01000020.1, from coordinate 10,326 downwards.
AAGATAAGATTGAAAGTACTGTTCAACTAGAAACTTCACAAGAAGAACAAAAACAAGAACCGGAATTCATCGAAACAAAAGTTGAGAAACTTACCGGTCCGAATGTTGTCGGAAAAATAAATCTCGATAGCTTTATTAAACAACAAGAAGAATCTGAAAAACGCAAAAAACAACTTAAAGAAGAAAGACAAAAACAGAGAGAAAAAGAAAAAGAACAAATAAAAGCTAAACGAAAAAGAATTAAAAAATTAAAAATTGACATCGAAAAAGATTTAGAATTTGAAACAAAGAAAAAGAAACCTATAAAGAAACCTATTAAGGTTAAGAAACCCGAAATTGATGAAGAAGAAGTACAAAAGCAGGTTAAAGAAACTTTAGCTCGTCTTACAACACCAAAACAGAAATCTAAAGCTGCAAAATATCGTAGAGAAAAAAGAGAATTATTCTCTCAGCGTCGTCAGGAAGAAATGGAAAAAGCCGAGGCCGAAAAGAAAATTCTCAAAGTTACGGAATTCGTCTCGGTAAATGAATTGGCTACGATGATGGACGTTCCTGTAACTAATGTTATTGCCAGCTGCATGAGCTTGGGATTATTTGTGTCAATTAATCAACGTTTGGATGCCGAAACAATGGCTATTGTAGCTGATGAATACGGCTATTCTGTTGAATTTGTGAGTGCAGAAGTGCTTAATGAAATTGAAGAAGAACCCGACAACCCTGAAGACCTCATTCCTCGTCCTCCGATTGTTACTGTTATGGGACATGTTGACCATGGAAAAACAAAATTACTTGACAGAATTCGTAATACTAATGTTGCCGAAGGCGAAGCAGGAGGTATCACTCAACATATTGGAGCTTACTCCGTAACTCTCGAAGACGGAAGAAAAATTACTTTCCTCGATACTCCCGGCCACGAAGCATTTACTGCTATGCGTGCACGCGGTGCTCAAATTACAGACGTTGCAATTATTGTAATTGCAGCGGATGATAATATCATGCCTCAAACCGTTGAAGCTATTAACCATGCCAGCGCAGCAGGTGTTCCTATCGTTTTTGCAATAAACAAAATTGATCTTCCTACTGCAAATCCCGACAAAATCAGAGAAGCCCTTGCTAATATGAATTATCTGGTGGAAGACTGGGGTGGTAAATATCAATGTCAGGAAATTTCAGCAAAAGCAGGTATAAATGTTGACCTATTACTCGAAAAAGTTCTACTCGAAGCTGAGTTACTTGAATTAAAAGCCAATCCGAATAAGAAAGCTTCCGGAACGGTAATAGAATCATCTCTTGATAAAGGTAGGGGTTATGTGGCTACTTTAATCGTTCAAAATGGAACTCTAAAAGTAGGCGATGTTGTTCTAGCAGGTTGCCAGACTGGTCGTGTAAAAGCAATGTATAACGAAAGAGGACAAAAGCTCGAGTCTGCCGGACCATCAACTCCGGTACAAATTCTCGGATTAAACGGCGCACCCATGGCAGGAGATAAATTCAATGTAATGGATAGCGATCACGAGGCAAGAACACTTGCCAATAAACGTCAGCAATTATTACGTGAACAAGAACTCAGAACCAAGAAACATATTACTCTCGATGAAATTGGGCGTCGTCTTGCATTAGGCAACTTTAATGAAATTAATGTTATCGTTAAAGGTGATGTTGATGGTTCTGTTGAGGCTCTTTCTGATGCTCTCATTAAACTTTCAACAGAAAAATGTGCGGTTAACATTATACACAAAGCCGTAGGACAAATTTCTGAATCTGATGTTATGTTAGCTGCGGCATCAAATGCTGTTATTGTAGGTTTCCAGGTTAGACCTTCTTCATATGCCCGTAAACTTGCCGAAAAAGAACAAATTGAAATTAGATTGTATTCTATCATATACGATGCAATTAATGATATGAAAGACGCTATGGAGGGCATGTTATCTCCTGAAATTAAGGAAAATATTACCGGAAGTGCCGAAGTTCGCGAAATCTTCAAAATCAGCAAAGTTGGTACTGTTGCAGGTTGTTTGGTTACCGAAGGTAGAATTTATCGCAAATCTAAAGTTAGAGTCATTCGCGACGGGATTGTCATTTATACAGGAGATCTCGGAAGCCTCAAACGATTCAAGGATGATGCTAAAGAAGTTATTGCAGGTCAAGAATGCGGTTTAAATATTGATAAATTTAACGATATTAAAGTTGGTGATATTGTTGAAGCTTTCGAAGAAGTTGAAGTAAAACAAACTTTATAATTTATTCTATTTCTATGCCAATTATAGGCAATCTTAATTTTTATGATAAACCCGTAATACTTGCACCAATGGAGGATGTTACAGATCCTTCATTTCGTTTTATGTGCAAAAAATTCGGTGCCGACATTATGTTTACTGAGTTTATTTCTTCGGACGGCCTAATTAGAGATGCTAAAAAATGTTTGAAAAAACTCGAACTTTTCGATTATGAAAGACCGGTCGGAATTCAAATCTACGGACATATGCCCGATGCAATGGAAAAAGCTGCCATTCTTGCAAACGAAGTTAATCCTGATCTACTTGATATAAATTACGGTTGTCCGGTAAAAAAAATTGCCAATAGAGGTGCAGGTAGCGGTATGCTCAGGAACTTACCACTCATGAAAGAAATTACCGAGCGTGTTGTAAAGGTTTCAAAAGTTCCTGTTACTGCAAAAACTCGTCTAGGTTGGGATAGTGAATCAATAAATATTCTTGAAGTTGCCAGATTACTCCAGGATTGCGGTATAGTTGCTCTTACAATTCATGGACGAACCCGTGCTCAAATGTATAAAGGATTTGCTAATTGGGAGCATATAACCAAAGTGAAAAACCATCCCGAAATAAAAATTCCAATTATCGGAAATGGTGATATTAACGATGGAAAATCGGCAGCTTTAGCCTTTGAAAAATACGGTGTGGATGGAATTATGATAGGAAGAGCAGCTATTGGCAGACCCTGGATTTTCAGAACAGTAAAACATTATCTTAAAAACGGAACAGAATTGCCAGAACCCGATGTTTTTGAACGTGTTCAAATTGCTCGCGAACACCTCCAAAAATCAATTGAATTTAAAGAAGGCATGAGAGGAATTTACGAAATGCGTCGTCATTTTGTTCTGTATTTTAAAGGTATTCCAAACTTTAGGGAAACAAAAATTAAACTCCTCACCGCTAATTCATACGAAGAAATAAATGCTCTTCTCGATTTTATTGAAGAAAATTTCGGACATCTGAAATTTAATGATTTTAAATCGGAATAGATTATTATGTTAAAACTCAAATTGATTACTTATTTTTTGTTAATTTTACTATCTTTGAAAAAACATTTTAATGAATTATTCAGATTCAAAATTTGTGATTTTTGATTTTGACGGTACTATCGCAGATACCCTCGAGATAATAGCCGAAATTTATAACGACCTTGCTCCCAAATATAATTGTAAAATATTGCATTACGATGAAAAAGAAAAGTTCAGAAAGATGAAGCCTCTCGAACTTTTTAAGGAATGTGGAATATCTCAATTTTTAATTCCAATTTTTACTGTGCATATCAGAACCGAACTTTTTAAACGAATAAATCAGATAAAACCAATTGCAGGTATAGATTTCGTTTTAAAAACACTCAAAAACAACGGAATAAGATTAGGATTGATGAGCTCTAACACTCGAAAGAATATAAATACTTTTTTAAAAAATAATAGTTTTGAATCTTATTTTGACTTTGTTCATACAGGTAAGAATATTTTCGGAAAAGATTTGGTAGTATCTCATTTGATACGAAAATATTCATTAAATAAAAGCAATTTAATTTATGTTGGGGATGAAGTCCGAGATATAGAAGCAATGAAAAAAATTAAAGTTCCGGTTTTTGCTGTTAGTTGGGGATTTAATTCTCATGAAATACTAACCGAATTTAATCCTGATTTTTTTGCAAACGATACGGTTTCTCTGGCAAAAGGCATTCTGGATTTTTTTAAAGTTTAAAATTGCAATATATATAAAGTGTTAATACATTTTATACTTTAAATTTAAAGATGGAATTCTATAAAAACGGATGGAAAATATTATTGGTTGTTTTTGCTGTTTTGATTGGTGCTATGTCACTATGGTATACTAACAATTTAATGCAAAATCTATCTATAGAGGAATACAAACGTATAATGCTATGGGCGGAGGCTACACAAAAACTTATTAATGCCGAACCTGACGAAGACGTGAGTTTTTATTTTGAAGTTCTTCGTAATAACCAGACAATCCCTGTAATTTTAGTTGATAATAATGATGAAATTATAAGTTTTCGCAATATTGATTCTCTGAAAATGCAAAATCCTGAGTATAGAAAAAAAATACTGAATGAGTTTAAAAACAATGGAAACGAATCATTTATTATCAGTACAGAAGAGGGAGTAGAACTTAATAGAATTTATTACTCAAATTCATATCTGTTAACACAGTTAAAGTATTATCCTTTTATACAGTTAGGAATTGTTACTCTATTTATTTTAGTGAGTTATTTTGCTTTCAGTATTGCTCGAAAAGCCGAACAGGACAAAGTTTGGTTGGGAATGTCGAAAGAAACTGCACACCAATTGGGAACCCCCATATCATCACTTATGGCAGCTATCGAAATTCTTAAACTTCAAGATGTTGAACCCCGCCTACTAAAAGAAATTCAGAAAGATGTTGATCGCCTCGAAAAAATTGCTGCCAGATTTTCTAAAATAGGATCAAAAGCCAAATTGGAGAAGCAAAATTTATATCAGGTTATTGATGAAACAATAAAATATCTGACAACACGTTTTCCCAGTGGTATTAAAATTATTCCGGAATACGATAATTCAAAATCACTTATTTTGCCATTAAACAGAGAACTTTTCGAGTGGGTGCTGGAAAATCTATGTAAAAATTCCGCTGATGCCATTGGACAAAGTGGCTTTATAAAAATTAAAATCGAAGAAAATACCAAAGAAATATTTATTGATATTGAAGATAATGGCAAAGGAATACCAAAGTCAAAATTTAAAGAAATATTCAAACCAGGATATACTACCAAAAGTCGAGGATGGGGCTTGGGATTATCTCTTGTTAAACGAATAATAGAACAATATCATTATGGAAAAGTATTTGTTAGATATTCAGAAATTAATGTTGGAACTTGTTTCAGAATAATTTTGAAAAAACATATTAAAAACATAACCTTCTAATTATAGCAAGGATAATTTATAAATTTAATTCAATAAAAATTTTTTAATAAATAAATTTGTTTTTGTAATTTTGCAGGAAATTTTTTTAGGGTGAATTTGATTGACGAATATATTATATCGTTTAATGGTCTCGATACGGGTGAGTATAATTTTGATTTTAAAGTAAGAGATGAATTTTTTTCTTACTTTGAAAAAAGTGAAATATTAGGTGGAAATTTTGATGTTGACGTTATATTAATTAAGAATTCAAATTCACTTGAATTAGACATTCATTTAGTAGGAGATGTACGTATCCCCTGCGACAGATGCCTTGATGAAGTTACAGAAGAAATAGATTTCGAAGACAAGATCATTGTAGAATTCGGGGATGAAACAAACTTTGATACAAATACAGATTACGTAACACTCGAAAGAGGAAAACAGGAGATTAACATTTCCCAATTTATTTATGAGTTTGCGCATTTTGCATTACCTTTATCAAGAATGCATAAAGATGATGAACATGGGCATTCAACCTGTAATCCAAAAATGCTGCAAATTTTAGAAGATTTAAAACCAAAAGAAAATAAAGATCCTGATATCAGGTGGGCAAAGTTACAAGAGATAAAGAACAATAATAATTTTAATTAACCTTAAATTTAAATAAAAATGGCACATCCAAAACGAAGAGGTTCGAAGCAAAGAAAACACAAACGCCGTACACATTATAAGGCAAGTTTACCAACATTGGCAAAATGCTCAAATTGTGGAGCAACAGTTGAATATCATCATGTTTGTCCGGAATGCGGTTATTATCGGGGCAAATTAGCTATTAGTAAGGAAGAATTAGTATAGTCCTATGAAAATCGGACTGGATGCAATGGGTGGAGATTTTGCTCCCGAAGTAACTGTTCAGGGGGCAATTCTTTCACTTGATATCCTTTCAGAAAAAGATAGACTTGTCCTTTTTGGAAAAAAAGATCTTTTAGAAAATCTTTTTAAACAAAAAGGTTATTTAAGGCTTCCAAAAACTTTTGAAATTGTTAATTGTAATGAAATTATTTCAATGGATGACGATCCGGTTAAATCTTTTATGGAAAAAGCCGAATCATCTATTGTTATGGGTTTTGGTTATTTGAAAAAAGGATTAATCGATTCTTTTGCTAGCGCTGGAAATACCGGGGCTATGCTGGTAGGAGCCGTAAAAGTTATTGAAACCATTCCAGGAATTGACAGACCATGCATATCATCTTTTGTCCCTAATGATAAAGGCCAAAATAATCTGTTGGCAGATGTAGGAATTAATGCAGACCCAAAACCGGAAAATCTACTCGAATATGCAATTTTAGCTTCTGTTTTTGCTAAAAATGTTATGAATATTCCAGAACCCAAAGTCGGATTAATGAATATCGGAGAAGAATCCTCAAAAGGCAATATTTTGGCTAAAACGACATATCATATTCTAGAAAATTCTTCACGAATTAATTTCATTGGAAATATTGAAGGCGGTGACATTTTTAAAGCCGATAAAGTTGATGTAATTATTACCGATGGTTTTACCGGAAACGTTGTTTTAAAGTTAGCCGAATCATTCTATAACTTAATTAAGTTAAGAAATATCACTGATAACTATTTTGACAACTTCAATTACGAAAATTATGGCGGCACTCCTATTCTTGGAGTAAATAAGCCGGTAATTGTCGGACATGGAAAGAGTAGTGCACTTGCATTAAAAAATATGATTCATCTTAGTTATAGAATTGTTGAATCAGAAATAATCAATAAATTAAAAAAGGAGTTTAAAAATGACTAAAATTAGGGCTGCAATTACCGGTGTAGGTGGATACGTTCCTCCTTATATTTTAACTAACGAAGAATTGTCCCGTATGGTTGACACTTCGGATGAATGGATAATGGAACGAATCGGAATTAAAGAACGTCGGATATTGCTAGAAGAAGGTAAAGCTACTTCCGACATGGCTACAGAAGCAGTTAATCAATTGCTTCGTAAAACCGGAACCAAGCCAGAAGAAGTTGATATGCTTATTTGCGGAGTTGTTACTCCTGATATGCAATTCCCTGCAACCGCCAATATTATTTGTGATAAAGTAGGCATTAAAAATGCCTTTGGTTATGATATGAATGCCGGTTGTTCAAGCTTCCTGTTTGCTCTTATTACTGCTTCAAAATTTGTTGAAAGCGGTACTCACAAAAAGGTTGTTGTTGTTGGTGCAGATAAGATGTCTTCAATTGTGGACTATAACGACAGAAATACATCTCCAATTTTTGGCGATGGCGCAGGTGCCGTAATGCTTGAACCTTGTATTGACGGTTACGGAATTATTGATTCAATTATGCATGTTGATGGTAGTGGTCGACATCATTTACATCAAGTAGCTGGAGGTTCGCTACGCCCTGCTACTTTCGAAACTATTTTACGCAGACAACATTTCATTTATCAAGAAGGGCAACCTGTTTTTAAAGCAGCAGTTGCAAATATGGCCGATGTTTCTGTTAGAATGATGGAACGACACAATCTTACTTATGAAAATTTAAAATATTTTGTTCCTCATCAAGCTAACATGAGAATTATTGAAGCAACCGCAAAAAGAATGGGAATTGATAAAAAACAGGTGATGTTGACTATAACCAAATATGGAAATACTACATCTGCAACAATTCCGCTTTGCTTATGGGAGTATGAACATGATCTTAAGCCCGGTGATAATATTATAATAGCTACTTTTGGAGCTGGCTTTGCATGGGGTTCTTGCTATATCAAATGGGCTTATGATGGCAGTGCTGTGGCTGATAATCCGGATTTCGATAAAAAATAATGATTGTGAGGGACATCGTTCCTCTATTTTTGCTATTTTATATTCAATAAAATTACCTTACGCATTAACTATATTTGACTATAAGGGTATCTCTTAAAGTGAAGTTCTTTAATCATATTGAATAAAATTTCTTTAAACTCTTCAATATTATCACGATTTTTTGCCGAAATAAAAACACACGGAGCAGAAATTTTATTGAAATAAGTATTTTTCCAATCTTCTAACGAAAAATTTTCTCTCTTCATAGGACTTAAGTCATCTTCTTCTTTTTTGGTGTAACTAAATGAATCGATCTTATTAAATACCATCAGTATTGGTTTATAGCTTACTCCAATTTCTTTTAGAGTTTGATTAACTACATTAATTTGTTCTTCAAAAGACGGATGAGAAATATCAACAACATGAACAATAATGTCTGATTCACGGGTTTCATCAAGGGTTGATTTAAAGGATTCAATTAGTTTGTGTGGTAATTTTCTGATAAAACCTACAGTATCGCTGAGCAAAAACGGCAAATCGTTTAATACAACTTTACGTACAGTAGTATCAAGAGTGGCGAATAACTTGTTTTCTGCGAGTACTTCTGATTTACTGAGTAAATTCATTATCGTTGATTTTCCAACATTGGTATATCCTACCAAAGCAACGCGGATTAATTGTCCGCGATGTTTTCTCTGTTGGGCCATTTGCTTATCAATACGAGCAAGTTCTTCTTTTAGTCTCGAAATTTTATCTAATATAATCCGTCTGTCGGTTTCGATTTGGGTTTCCCCTGGACCTCTAAGCCCAATACCACCACGTTGCCTTTCGAGGTGAGTCCACATTCTTGTTAATCGTGGTAGTAAGTATTGATATTGAGCAAGTTCTACCTGTGTTTTAGCGTAAGCTGTTCGTGCATGCTGTGCAAAAATGTCTAAAATAAGGTTTGTTCTATCCAGAACTCTGACTTTGAGGATGTTTTCTATATTTCGAAGTTGGGTAGGACTTAGTTCGTCATCAAAAATAATTATTGAAATTCCATTATCTCGTATATAATTGAGAATTTCTAGAAGTTTTCCTTTTCCTACATATGTTCGTGGATTTGGAAAATCTAAATTCTGAATAAACTTTTTAACCGGAATAACACCTGCAGTTTTTGCTAAAAATTCTAATTCATTTAAATACTCTTCAACTTGTTCTTTTGTTTGGTCAACACTTACCACACCTATTAAAACTACATTTTCAGGAACTATTTCTGTTGAAATCATATTTTTTTATAATCTTTTTAACAAAAAGACCCCACCAAAGGCAGGGTCAATGAAAATATTTTTAAAAAATATTAATACAATTTAAAATTAATTGGAACAACAAAAGTTACCGGAACAGGTTTTCCTCTTTGCTTACCGGGGGTCCATTTGGGCAGCATTTTTACAACCCTTATTGCTTCAGCATCCAGATATGGATCTACCCCTCTTGCAATTGTTACATTAGTAACATTTCCGTTTTTATCAATAACAAATTGAACAAAAACTCTTCCTTGTATTCCATTTTCCTTAGCAATTTCAGGATACTTGGTATTTTCGGCAATAAATTTCAAAAGTTCTGCTTCTCCGCCTGGGAAAGTCGGTTTTTCTTCAACAACAGCAAAGGAAATTGGTTCAACTTCTTCTTCGGTTTCAACATTAAAAGTTGTTTGAACAATATTGATATTAGTCTTCGTTTTTTCATCAGCTTCTGTATCAATATTCAAATTTTCAACAACTTTATCGTCTTCAACCACTATAAATTCTTCGATTACAGCTTCGGGTTCCGGTTGTTCGGGTTCCGGTTGTTCAGGAGGTGTTTCCTGTTGTGTATTAATAATTTCTTCTTCAAAAATGTCCTGTGATGTGAGTTCACCTAACGAACTTGCAGAAAGTTCTTCGGATTTCCACTCAAATGCAATGTAGCAAATTGCCAAAGAAAGTATTAATCCTATTTCCAGAAAAATAAACTTTCTTCTTTCGAGGTCAGCTTTTGGCGATTTCTTTAGTTCCATTGTTATGCAATTTTTAGGCTTGTAAAAATAATAAATTAATTAACTCTCAAAAAATAAATTTTAATAATTCTACTTTTTGATATGTTTTTCCTAAATTTTCCATAAAAACATGATAATTTTTAATTTTATTTTTTTTCTCTAACTAAACGAAAATTCCGATTATTTTATTTTGATTAAATATTTTAAATTTGTTAATTACTTTTTAAAACATTTGCTTAGAATTATTTTGATAAGAAGTAATTTTATTGCTCAAAATTTTTTTTAAGAAAATGGGAAAGTTCACACAT
>LUZK01000019.1 GCA_001603595.1 Bacteroidales bacterium Bact_19 | reverse complement strand
AATATGGTTGTTACGCCAAAATGATTAACATAAATCCTGAAAAAGAACCGGATATATATAAAGCTGTTATGCATACTGATTTTTATTTGAATCATGGGGCAATTGTTGAAAACGCAATGATATATCCGAATGGAGAATTTGATTTTAATGATGAAAGATTAACTCCAAATTCAAGAGCATCATATCCTTTAAGTTTTTTGAACAATATTAAAGAGTCAAGCATGGGTGGGCATCCTAGTTCAATTTTGTTTTTGACAGCTGATGCAACTGGGGTACTTCCACCAATTTCAAAACTAGACAGAAGTCAAGCTATGTTGTGGTTTTTAATGGGTTATACCTCAAAATTGGCAGGAACCGAAACCGGAGTAGTTGAACCACAGTCTACTTTTTCAAGATTCTTTGGAGCTCCCTTTATGCCTGGGTTACCTAAAGTTTATACAAAAATGCTTGGAGAAAAGATGGAAAAATTCAATACTCGTGTATTCCTTGTCAATACTGGTTGGATTGGAGGAAAATATGGAGTTGGAAAACGAATTGATATAAATTATACGCGTACAATGGTTGAAGCTGCTCTTAATGGTGATCTTGATAACGTTGAATATGAATATGACTCTCTATTTCACTTAAATATTCCTAAAACTTGTCCAGGCGTTCCTTCTGAAATTCTTTCCCCAGTTAATACGTGGGAAAATAAAAGCGATTATTTAGCTGCTGCAAAAAAATTAGCTCAAGAGTTTTCTGATCAATTCGATAAAGCATATGGTAAAAATGATATTGCTCCGGAAATTAAAATGAATTGTCCGGGAAAATAATTATTTATAAAAAAAAATATTAAAGTCCGTTTTTGACGGACTTTTTTTATTTTTGTAATAATCAATCTTTATGAAGAAATTAAGCAGAAATAATTTTATTAAAAAATTTCTATTTGCTGCTATATTATTTATTTCAATTGCTGCAATATATTACGTTCATAAAATCAAATTCTATGGTAATTTTTCATTGGAAATTATTTCACCAGAAAAAATATCAAATCAAATTAAAATCTATGGACACAGTTTTACAAATAGAATAGAAG
>LUZK01000101.1 GCA_001603595.1 Bacteroidales bacterium Bact_19 | reverse complement strand
TCGTTAATTTGTTCAAAAATGCTCATAACAATTAATTTTATATGTTAGTATTATTTTTTTTCTTTCAATTGCGGGCTGTCCTTCCAAAAAGTCAAGATAATCTGAATTATTTAAATCAGTAATATCTTTAACGTGAGTAAAATTGTTTTTATTTATGTCAGGAATGGCTTCGTCTTCTTCCAGATTTTGAGGGAATTCAATTTCTAATTCTATTGGAACACCATTGGAACTTATTACATGATTATTATCTTGTATATCTTCAGGAATGTTGTTGCTGATTACTTCATCCGGATCATCTCCTAAGGATATGGTAATTGTTTGTATATTATCGTTTTTTTGTTGTTTGTTTTCGTACATGTGTTCATAGGTTGCAAATCCGGTAGCAATTATAGTAACACTTATTTCTTCGCCCATGCTGTTGTCGAAACCGGTTCCCCATATTACATTAGTATCTTTTCCCACTACTTCCTTAAAATATCCTGTTATTCTTCCAAATTCAGCCATTGTAAGTTCATGTTCACCTGTAGAACTGATGATGTTGAGAAGAATATTTTTAGCTCCTCTAATGTCGTTATCGTTAAGAAGCGGCCATTCGAGAGCACTTTTTATAGCTTCTAAGTCTCTGTTTTCGCCTTTTGCTCTTGACGAACCGATTATTGCTACACCGCTGTTCTTCATTACAGTTTTTACATCTTCGAAGTCAACGTTGATATAGCCCGGAATGGTGATAATTTCCGCAATTCCTTTGGTGGCTGTTGCCAAAACTTCGTCGGCTTTTAAGAAGGCCTCACTGAATTTTAGATTGTTGTAGATGTCATACAATTTTTCGTTGTTTATTACCAACAGAGCATCTACAAATTCACGCATCTTTTCAATCCCTTCTTTTGCCTGATTTATTCTTGTTTCGCCTTCGATTAAGAAAGGAATAGAAACAATACCTATTGT
>LUZK01000018.1 GCA_001603595.1 Bacteroidales bacterium Bact_19 | reverse complement strand
CGTATCGGCAGACAGGATAGTAGCCCGTAATCCCTTACTGCATATAGCCTCAACCGTTAGCTTCAAGTTTGGTGTTTTAGGGAAGTTGTTGTTTGGAAAGTCATACTCCTAAAATTTGTTCATGTCCGATAAGGTGAAAAATTTGTATTAAATCCGGTTGGAAGGTAGTTTGCCCGAGAAGTTTGAAGTGAAAAAGGCTTGTCGATTTTTCTGTAATTTTGAGGTTGAACAAATTGTTAAGTACTCGTCAATTCAATTTGACGTCAAGACCTCGCTCGTCAAACAAAATGACAAAGTTTTCCGGTTGGAGAATAACCCGAAAATGATTACAAAACCTGAAGGTCAGCCAAAACCATTGCTCCCGCAAAATCGGTAAAAGATTAAATTCTGAAACTTATTACAAACTTTGCGACGGGACAAAACAAATTTACTCCAAACAAAAACGACTTTTAATTTAAAATGAAAACAACTCCTTTGCCCTACACTGTATTGTTTTGAGCCTAATGAACTACATAAAAACACCAAAACGGCCACAAGTCGCTGGAACCTTAGCTTTAAGAAGGCGTACAAGGCTATAGAAAAATAGAAAGTAGCCCAATTTGAAAGGATAAAAAATTATTCAATTGATTATAAATCAAACTCCCTTTGCAAACGATTTATTCTAAACTTGTTTCGGGATGCTCTAAGCAACAGAACTATACAAAAAAAGCCACCAAAATAGGGGGCTAATTATGTGGTCCCACTAGGGCTTGAACCTAGGACCCCCTGATTATGAGTCAGGTGCTCTAACCAACTGAGCTATGGGACCTCTGTTTTTGAAACAGGCATGCAAAAGTATAGAGTTTTTTTTATTTTTCAAAAAAAAATATAATATTTTTGATAAAAAATTTTGTTGGAAAAATTTTTTAAAAATATTGTCGCCGGTTTTCACGCTAACAGAAGACTAATTTTTATTTTGATACTAGCATTTAGCATTTTGCGTTTTTTTTGGTTAAACTACATTAATTGGGAGAACGGAACAATCTCTAACGGGCAGCATGGAATAAAAATATGGCTGGATAGCGGCAGATACACTTATGGAGCCGAAAAGATATTATTAGGTATGGATTTGGAAGGACGTGAAAAACAATTTTTAGGGTATATTTTATTCCTAACATTTTTTAAATTGTTTAACATCCCTCTTGAATATTTTGTCGCTTTTCAAATGATAATTGCTCTACTGGCTTCTTTCGTAATTTATAGACTTGTTCTACAGGCCACAAAGTCAAAGTTTGGGGCATTGTTTTCCGCAGCATTGTTCTTAAACAATCCATTTATTGTTCAGTGGCATCAATATATTCTTACAGAATCACTCTACACATCTTTTTTAGTGTTTTGTTTCTGGAAATTTTACAAATTATATAAGAATTTTTCTTTCAAAAACATTGCGATTAGTTTGTTATTTGTTCTAATAACTTTATCTGTCAGACCAAATGGATGGATTTTAATTCCTATTTTTGTCTGGATTGTAATTGATAGGTATTTCAAAAAGAATTCATTAGTGATTTTGTCTTTGATTTTTTTATTATTTGTAATGATGGCAGCACTTATTCCTGGGCTGAAAAGTCAAATTCAAATAACTACACCTGTAGAAAATTTACAAAATGGAGTAACAGTATGGGATCATCCGGAATTATATATTAACATGCCTCAGGAACCGGATTTAGATATTAAAGATTGGACATCAGGAATAAAATATATTGTTAAACACCCGTTAGCATCATTAAAATTGGGACTTATAAGAGTGGGATACTCTTTAATTCATATCAGGCCATATCATTCAATAAAGTATCAAATCAGAGTTTTGTTCTGGATAATTCCTGCTTATGTATTGTTTATTGTTGGATTTTTATTTGATCGAAAAAATCAAATTTATAAAATTGGAATTATGATTATAGTATTTCATCTTTTAATAATTTTTTTGACTTATGCAGAGCATGATTCTCGTTTTGATATTTATATTTTACCTGTTTTTTATATTTTATCGGGGGTAGGTCTTGTCGAAACCTACAGGAAACTTTATTATCGGCTATTCAAAAAATATGAAATGAAAATTTCCTGAAAACTTATTTGCAATTGAAAGTTATTAAATTTTTAATTTTCAAAAAATCAAATTGAAAAATAAATTACATTTGTTCAATAAAATGTCAGAAATGTTAAGTAGAGAGAATAAAAATTTAGTAATAAAATTTTTCGTAATAATTACAGGCATTTTTTTAATTTCAGGCTGTTCGCCAACAAAGTATTTGCAAGAAGGAGAATATCTACTAGATAAGGTTGAATTAAAATGTGATAATAAAGATATTTCTGATTATGATCTTGAAGCGGCTCTAAGACAAAAAGCCAATAAAAAGATTTTAGGCTATAGTTTTTATGCAAGGGTTT
>LUZK01000100.1 GCA_001603595.1 Bacteroidales bacterium Bact_19 | reverse complement strand
GTCATATTATTATTTAGCAAAAATATTTAATATGTATTACAAAAAACTTTTCTTAATAATATTGTTATTTATAATTAAAAGCACTTTTGCACAGGATTTTGTCAGGATTGATCTAAGAATAGGAGATACAAGTGTGAATCATGTCAATCCAGAAATATCTCCTTTTGATAATTATATGATATGGATAGAAGTGGATACAGCCAATGGTTTAGCAGGAAAAGTATGGCAATGTGGAATAGATCCTAATACAGGTGATTTAATTCCTCCCGATGGATAAGGGTATAGCCCCTTTTACTCTAATGTTTACTCCAGACCAGCGGATTGGGGAGTTGATAGTTTAGGAGTGTACTACGTTGGGGCAACCCTTACAGGTCAAATTAAATTTGTTCGTCCTACTAGTCCAACATCTGCAACGGTAATCAATATTAATTTACCGTTAGTAAATAAGCGTAGGGTTTTCTATCCTTCGCAACTACCAAACATTAATAAAAGATTTCTTAGTTATATTTTAAACGACAGTGTAAACGGGTTTTCATCCAACTCTCCTTTAAACTCCTATTATCAACTTCGCTTAGTGGACTTAGATAATCCTTCAAATGATTATTTAATTGAGCAACAGCCCAGTAATTTCCCCGGAACTATTCCTATGGATGTTATCGTGCCCAGATGGATAAAAGGAAATCATTATCTTACCTTTGGATATAAAGACTCTAATAATAAAATTCAAGCCAAAGAGTTTAATGCATATGCCACTTTATCTCCTGCCATTCCAGTAACAAATTACTTATCTAACAAAGTGGACGGATACCCTGTATTAAACCCAAACACTTACGAACAATATTTTATGAGTGGTATTAATACAACCGATACAGCATACTTTTTCAAGAGAACTTCATTTGGAAGTTTTTTCATTCAAAACGAAGTTGTAGTCCCACAAAGCGAAAATTTATCTTTTCCAGCATTGAATCAATCACACGAACCGTTCTTTTTCAACGGGCAACTCTATTCTACCTTTCAAATAAACAATAATGGCGGTAATTTTTTTGAAACAACTTTTAACCAACCAGGAGAAATATGGATGACTACCATTGATGCCCCTCAACAGACAATGTGGTTATTAAGCAATTACGACAGCACCTTGAATGTGTCAGAACCTTAACCTTATATTGGAAACAACAAAGTATGGGTTTACTACTCTGCTGTAAAAATAGATACTACTAAACCATATTTAAAAAGACAATTTCAATTAAAAAGATGCGATACTCCTTTAAATAACATATCTAATCTATCTGATATACAAACAACCAATTCAGTTATCAACATATATCCCAATCCATGTAGCGAGTATATAAGGATAGATATTATTGGCTTAACTATCGATAATTTTGAAATTACAATATACAATACGTTAGGGGAAAAAATTATCGTAGTGAAAAATACAACCCAAATTGACGTTTCAAATTTAAGTAATGGCATATATTATGTAACTGTTAA
Organism: Bacteroidales bacterium Bact_19; assembly: GCA_001603595.1. Lineage (GTDB taxonomy): Bacteria > Bacteroidota > Bacteroidia > Bacteroidales > ML635J-15 > Bact-19. The sequence continues at coordinate 10,388 of LUZK01000100.1, read as the reverse complement.
AATAAAAGATAAACTTTTAAAATCAAAATTTAATAAAATTAAATATTAAAAATTATGCGATATTTTTACTTACTTTTAGCGTGTTTTATCCTTAAAGTCATATCAGCTCAAACGTCATTTTATGACTCAATTCCACATCAACTTCAATGGAGAACCTTCAAAATTCATTTACCAACCGGATATAATACAAATTCGCCTTTTCCCTTGATTATTGCATTGCATGGTGGAGGACACGATGCAGATACAATGGAGTTCATAAGCAAATTAAGTATAAAAGCGGATATTGAAAATTTTATTGTTGTATATCCAAACGGCAAAAAATTTTTAATCAGAACTTGGAATGCCGGAAATTGTTGTGGTAATTCTGTTTCATTTAATGTAGATGATGTTGGGTTTATTGTAAAAATGATAAATAAATTAAAAACCGACTATAATATAGATACAACAAGAATTTATTTAACGGGAGCATCAAATGGTGGCATGATGGCTTATAGATTAGCTTGCGAAAGGCCGGATTTATTTGCCGCTGTGGTCCCAGTTGCCGCTACATTACAAACAACATCATCTTGTGCTCCTAATACAAAAGTCCCATTACTTCAAATTCACTCATTGCCAGATACAAAAGTTCCATTTTATGGAGGATACGGAACAGGATATGCCGGTGTTTACATGCCACCTATAGATTCCGTATTAAATGTTTGGGCTCATATAAATAACTGTGCTATTTCTATAGACACTTTCTTTAACAATAATGGCGCTATTGGATTAAAATTTAACAACTGCGAATACTGTTACGATGTTATTCTTTACATTACATCAGATGGAGGGCATTCTTGGCCAGGGGGAAATCAAACTTCGAATGGAGATCCCGTTTCAGGTCAAATTGATGCTACAGATATTATATGGGATTTTTTTAAATTTAAAACATTAAATTGTAGTACTAATAATGCCCAAGGATCAAACTCAAATAATACAATCCAAATTTTTCCAAATCCAACTAATAATTTATTAAATATATATTGTAAAAATGACACAGAGCTTTTAATAATTAACATATATAATTCTTTGGGAGATCTATTACAAACAATTATAGGAGAAAATCAAATTGATGTGAGCAATTTTGAATCAGGATTTTATTATATTTCTGTTGCTACAAATAAAAACATCTTTCAAAGCAAATTTATAAAAACTAATTAAAAGATATATAAATTAATCCATTCAAAATTATTGAATCAATCAAAAAAAACAACTTTTTAATTGCTAATACTATAAACTCCTTTTACTAAAAAGAAATTACAGCAATTATTCAAAATAAATAAAACAATTTTACAATCAAATGTAAAACTTAACGATATAACAGTTTAATATTTAGTCCTTTTTGAGACGACCATCCTTCTTTATCGGTAAGGCTTATAAAAAAATGATAGTCTCCTTCATCAAAATTTCCATTTCCATTTCCAGAGGGAATTGAAATTAATATATTTGTTTGATATTCAGTTTGACCAACAGGAATATCATAATCCTCTATAAATAAAAATGGATTTACCGGACTTTTAATTGGGTCAAGACTACATTCCGTTATTTCGGTACTATGGGAATGATGATCGAAATTATTATGTATATCAATACTATATGATCCAAGTTGAACATTATCAATAAATTTCACTTTTAGAATAAAAGATTCGCCAAAATACAGGGTGTCGCAATTATTGGGAAAGGCACCCTGGATGCTCAAATCAATTACCGGCTTTTCCTTATCAATTTTTTCTTTTTTTTCGCAAGAACCAAGAAAAAAAGATAAAGCAATAATTACTGATAATAAATTAAATGTTTTCATTTTAAAAAATATTATTCTGATTTTAAACGATATTAAAGGGCAGGCAAAAAGAGAACGCCTGCCCAAATTTTAATCAAAGGCTAATCACGACTGGATAATGATTTGAAAATGTCCAGTTCCCTTTTGCATCCTTTACCCTTACAAGTATATAGTAATTTCCGGTTTTCCATGCATTATCGCCCTGAATAGGAGCAGGTGTGATATTGTTGTCATTGGCAGCTCCAACAGTAATATAAGCCGTGAAGTCATATTCATCAGGGTCATCTCCAAAATTGTGCATATGGAGCATTACTATTACGTGAGAATTATCCGCGGTTACATTAGCATCTGGAATATTATCTGATTCATAAACCAAAGCTACTAATATCCCTCCCAATCTAACATTATCTTCTACATGCCCTGAAATTGAGATAGTTCCACCATTTGCAAAGGCTTGTCCGCTTGTTGGAGCCGATGAAATGGTTAATGATGGAGCTTCATTATCAATCAATTCCTGTATAGTTATTTCTTCTTCTACAGTTGTTGTGTTTCCTTCCATATCGCTAACAGTAAAATGCAAATGATAACTACCAAGAGGGGTTGTTTCAGGAATATAAATGTGCTTGTGAAAGTTTGTATTTTTAAGACCTTTAAACTCATCGTATTCAACTGCGATTTCATCACTACTGCCTTCCTCCTTATGTATTTCAACTGTTATTTTGTTAATTTTCCCTTCGGCAACAATTTCTGCCTCAATGTGTAAATCAGACCCTGCATAAGCCACATGACTATTATTGAGTCCGACTATAAGGTTACTAATAACAGGTTTGGCATCTTTATTACACGATGTAAATGCCGCCATAAATGCCATCGAAAAAAATACTGCTAAAAATCTAATTTTTGTATTCATAATTTTAAAAATTTTAACGTTAAAAATTAATTTATTTATTGCTTTAATTTTTTTGATAATGGAATAGAAACATTTACAATAAAATTTCTACCCGGTTCAGGTACGTTTATTAACCTATAATAGCTGGTATGATTAAAATATTTAGTATTAAAAAGATTTTGTACCTGAATTGTAAAATTAATTTGGTTATTAAAAAAAACAAGATCCCCACCTAAGCCTAAATTAAAAATATTATATCCGGGGGTTGGTTCTTCAGGCGGAACAACATTATTCTGAGCAGCTGTAATTCTGTAATCAATAGACAAATAGGCATTCTCAACAAACTTAATTTTTTTCTTCTTATATTTTAAATTTAAAATACCTGAAGGTGGTGGCGAAAAAGGTAAGGTAAACCCTTTTTTTTCGCCTGAAAGCTGTTCGGAATAAACATATTCGCCAATAATGCCCAATTGCAGCGATTTTAAAAGTTCATAATGTATGTGCAACTCTATCCCGTATCTTAAAACCTGACTTTGGGTATAATAAAACACTTGATTGCCATTACCATAAAGCCTATCATGCTCAAAAGTTGGATTCAAATAGATATAATTTGAAAAGTAATTCAGAAATGGCGTAGTTCCAATCGCAATCTTTTGGGTCATGTATTCTATTCCTGCATCAAGTTGATAAGATATTTCGGGAGATAAATCAGCCTTGCCAACTTCGTAACTAAAATGATGGTAGTTAACACCATTTGCCGCTAATTCCTTAGCAATGGGCATCCGGAAGCTTTTCCCCATATTGAATTTATATGACCATTTCCCCGGATTAAAATTATACCCTAATGACCATGTAAAATTTGAAAAATTTCGGTTAATATACTCAGCTCTTTGCAAGTATTGCATCGTTGTATCACCATTTCCAATAATTGGCGATTGAAACCAATCGTAGTATTTTGACGTAATAATGTTTCCATAATCATACCTTATGCCTACCTGAATCAGGCTTTTATCAGCAATGTTATGTTTACCAAAAATAAAACCGCCCAAAACAAACTGTTTGTATGCTGGTATAATAAATCCCCTGCCATCAATTTGATTTACCTGAAATTCACTGTTTAGTCCTAAATTCACTTGCGTTTTATTTGATAATTGATAAAATGACTTAAAATTTCCTGAATACACCTGTTTATCAAATTGACGTTCTAAGTCGGGGTTAAAATTCAATGATTCGGGAAACGTGGCTGGCATATATCCATGTTGTACATATTGGCTCCATTCCTGCCTAAAATTATGCTGATAACCCAAATATAATTCAAGTTTTAATTTATTAAGATGATAGAAACTGTTATTAATTATTTTAAAATGGTTGACTGTTTGATACGGGTATTGAATATCTCTATTTGATGTATCGTGCAAACCGGTATCTACCTGACGAGGTTCTAAACCATGTGCGTTAGCAAAAAAACCGCTTTTACTGTCCATATTACTTATGTATAACTTACTCTGAAAACGCTTTTGTATTATTCCAAACGAGAAATGTAAGTTTTGTTCTCTACCTGCGGTATTGCGTAGATGGTTTTTATACAATGCTGCTCGATACTAGTAAATATCAACACTATCAGTTGGCACTTTATAATCGCCATAATCTAACAATGTTGCCCTAGCATCGGCAAAAAACCTTTTTTTCTACCAAATAGAGAAAAAGAAGTACCCAAAAAGTCATTATTTGTTTTAGCAATCAGGGTCGATTGTTCCCCCAAACGAATTTTCAACAGGGACTTTTCTGTTTTTCATATCAATTATTCCGCCCATTGCATCGGAACCATAAATAAGCGACGCAGGTCCTTTTATTACTTCGACATTGTTAACAGCATATTGGTCGATTTCAAGTCCGTGGTCAGCACCCCATTGCTGGGCCTCATGTTTAATGTTGTTTTCAACCACCACAACTCGATTAAAACCAAGTCCCCTGATAACAGGCTTTGATTGCCCTGAACCTATATCCATTGTAGATACCCCGGGCAACCTTTCAAGAGAACTCATAAGGCTTCCTCCGAGGTTTTGTTTCAGGTATTCATCATTTACAATTTCAATACTGAGCGATTCTTCTTTTTTTCGTGTTTCTGCATAGTTATCAGTAATTACAATTTCTTGCAGACTAAGTGCTGAAACATCTAATTGAAACTTGTATTTTTTGTTCCCATCAAGGACAAGAGTATCAATAAGTGTTTTATAACCAACAAAGGATATCTTTAGTGTATATTTGCCTTTAGGTAAATTATCAAAACTAAAATCACCACTGGTATTGGTTATTGTACCTTTTTTATAGGAAACAGGAATACGTTGGCTCCTGATAGTGGTTTGTTGTTTTCATCAACAACACTACCTCTTATTTCATAATGCGTTTGAGCATCTGAAAAATTTCCTAAGATACTCATGACCATTAAAAGCATGAAAAATTTACTCATATTGAAAATTTGACTTTAAAACACCTGAAAATATGAAGAGAATGATTTTAAAAAACATTAACAGGTGGAGCCCTGGTGGTTTTAACTAAAAAAACTTGCATGTATTTATACTGTTGTACTAATTCAATGTAAATACAAGCAATTACAGAAATTATTGAATAATAAAAATAAATTTTTGGTAAATCGTTTATCGAAAACTTATATGCACAAATTGGGCATTTGTACTTTTTCTCTGATACGTTTTCACCATTTGAATGAAAATCAGTTTTAGTTATTGTTTGAAAGTACTGATTATGTTCAGATTTATTTACATGTGAATGATGCCAAAGGATATGTAAAGATTGAAACAGAAATGGAAAAAAGAAAATTCCAAATAGTAAAAAAGCAATATGTTCTTTCAGTCTAATCAATTCTTTTCTTATTTTTTACAATTTTCACATATGCCCTTGATTAACACCTCTATCCCAATTTCTGAATAGCCATGGGGAAGTTGATATTTTTTGATAGGAATATTATCCATGCATTTTACCGAATTACACTTTATGCAATAGAAGTGTACATGCTCATCTTTATGTGTTACCGAGTTATCCAAAGCATACTTAACCAATTGATTATCTACAACTATTTTATGAATTATTTTATGCTCCTCAAGTGTTTTAAAGGAACGGTAAAAAGTGGTACGGTCATATTTTCCAGAAAGCCTTTCCCTGATTTCATTTTCAGATAAGGCTTGTTTGGCATTCATTACAACTTCAATAATTCCCTCGCGACAACTTGTTCGTTTAAGATGATGATGATTTAAAACTTCAACGGCCTTCATAAATGCAAAAATATTTCAAATGCAACAATGATGCAAATATACATTTTTTCCAAAAACGAAAATAAATAAAGAAGAATTTTTATCTAAATTTATATTACTACAAGAAATTTAAATCTTAAATAAGCTGATAAATCTCCTATCAAAATATTTGATTAAACTAATTTTCGTTAAGAAACAAACTGTAAAATTTACAAAATTTTTTTAATAAATCCAATCTCCAAAACAAGAATAAATATTATAATGTACTTAAACATATTAAATATTACAATAATTAACTAAAAACTATATATAAAATATAAATATAAATATAAATATAAACATAATGTATAATTATTTTTTTATAGAAATTTAAAAATATTTTAATACCTTTTCAAGCCAATATAAAAATGATAAAATAAATTGTTTAAATGTATATCATTTTAAGTGTTAATGAATTAAAAATAAATTATTTAAAAAAATATTATGAAAAGGATAACTAAATACACATTAACAATTTTAACAATTATTTTATTTGTGTTTTTATTTATCGAGGTTTTTATTAACAATCTTGACAATCGTACAACAGTTTTAAATAGGGAATTAATAACTAAGTCGGGTGTATGTCCACCATTTTATTTGTTTACAGAAGATGGAGATACAATAAATCCTGTAAAAGGTAAGAATATTGATAAACCTTATTCCCCAAAACAAACCTGTGGAAAATGCCACGATTATGATAAAATAACCCAAGGATACCATTTTCAACAAGGCAAAGATGAACAAGCTACCGGAAAATATGCTGAAAGATACCAATGGGCAACAAATCCGGGTAACTATGGAGGTAACTGGTGCTCTCCTGCTCCATTGTACAATTATCTCTCAAAAAAAGAAAATAATTCTGCCACAGAAATGGACATGACATCCTTTACATTTATTACTAATGGTTGTGGTACCTGTCATCCGGGTGGTGGTCCGTTTGAATATGACCGTAAAGGTTTTCGCTACGATAAATATATGGATTCTGTAGGATTTACGCCGGAGGTATAAACAATTATGATGGAGATTATTACAAAGCATATTGGAACCTTTCGGGGGTTGCCGAAGGAGATTGTATGCTTTGTCATTTTCCTGAATATGATTATAAAACAAGAAACAAACACCTACTTTTATGGAATTTTAAATGGATGGCTACTGCAGGTTCAGGACTTGCAAAAGTTGACGGATCTGTAAAAGATAGTATCGAAGTTACTGTTCATTATGATCTTTCTAAATTCGATAAAGATGGAAAAGTTTCATTACATTTGGTAAGAGAACCACGAAATGAAACCTGCTTAAATTGTCATTCAAAGCCCATGTGGAAAAAAAGAGGTGCTTCTTTTATCGCTTTTACTGATGTTCACATTGCAAAAGGATTGATATGTGTCGATTGCCATGTTGCCGGCTCTATGGCTACTGATGAAAGAATTCGTGGAAAAGAAGTACACCAATTTGGAAAAGGTGATGACCCATCAGGTTATGTTCGTAACGATTTAGATAACACCATTAGAACATGTAATGACTGCCATTTAAAAGGTTATCTAAATGCTCCGATAGCAAAACATGAATGGCTTCCATCGTTTCATCTTGAAGAACTTTCATGTCAGGCATGTCATATTCCAGAACGTAAGGTTAAATCTGCATTGGTTCAAGTAAGTGATGTTTTTAACCCTGGTACAAAAATATCTCCTCCTTCAAAATATATTTGGACTTTTTATGACCAAAACATGAATTATTGGAATCATTATGGAGAATTATCTCAGTACACTGCAAAAGATCAACCTACCGACCGATTTATTACACAATATGCCAAATATAAAGGAAAAATTTTTCCAGTTAATCCTGTTCATAGTGCATGGCCGGCTATTTATACAAAAGGGGAAAAAGGACTACATCAGCCAAGAATGAAAGATGTGTATGATATGTGGATGTTACATAAAAAAGATAATAAAAAATATCCGGAACTTTCAAAAATAATAGATGATAACAACGATAGCATACCAGAAATAAATAGACCTGAAGAGATTGAGGCTTTTATTAATTCAGTTACTGAATTATTGAATAATCTTGGTTATGATATGAAAAACAGGCAGGTTGTATGGGTATTTAATGACCGCATGTATTTTAATGGCACAGAATACGAAAATTTAGAAAAAGAAATATATGAATCTTCTCCTTATGCATCGGTATATAAATACAATCATGATGTATTCCCGGCTAAAGCTGCATTAGGATCAAAAGGCTGTACTGAATGCCATTCGTTATCTTCTGAAAACATGTTTAACCGTAAGATTGTAAAATATCCATTCGGTGAAGATGGAAAACCTGTTTTCGAACCACAGTATGTAAGATTAGGTATGAACGGTTTTATGGTTTGGCTATCCGGATTTCGCGAAGAATATATTAAAACTATGGAATACGCTCTAGTCCTATTTCTTTTAATATTAATTGCCTTTAATTTATTATTTTACTTAAATCAAAAATATGGATTTATACCCGAAAACTCTAGTTATGTAGCAATTATCTATGTAATAACAGCTGCTGGTTTATTATTCATTTACTTAAAGCCAGATTTAAATTCCTACATATTACCAGAAAGAATATGGCTTGACAAAAACCATTTTATATTAAGCCTAATCCCATTTTTAACCGGAATTTCTCTTGCTGCTTAGCCATATAAAGAGAGATACGAATTGGTCAGTTGTAATAAAACTTATTGCTATTTTTTTAGTTATTGCAGCAATTTCCGGATTTTTCATGATGATAAAATTTGAAGCCATAGAATCAATAGTCAAAATTGCTTATACTATTTTTGATTTATCTGTTTTAATCATAGCAATTTTGAGCATAATTAAATTGATTAGTAATCATTTTAAAATTTTGACAGAAGGAGATAAAATGAAATCCTAACCATGAATCGATTTTTACTTACAATCATCCTTATTAATGGAATAGTAATTAATTCTTTTAATCAAACAGACAGCAGCAAATTCAAAATTGACTTTATATTGAGATATCGCTTTGAGTTTTGGAATGGTATGAATGCTAAAAACTATGGTGATCAGAGTTTTGTTTCCATAGGTTCGTTAAATGATAAAATAATACTTCAACGCGTAATAGCCGGAACAACCTGGCATCCACAAAAAAACATAGAAGTAGCTGCTCATATTCAGGACTCACGTGCTTTTGGTTGGTCATTAAGTAATTCTAAATATCCCGATTTATTTAAAATTAAAAAAACAGGTACTGAGGCTCCATATTATAAAATGAATCCGAACGAAGAATTTTTTGAGATATATGATGCTTATATTCAATATGATAAATTATTCAAAAACATTACCGCAAAATTAGGTCGTCAAAAAATATTTTATGGCGACAATCACATTTTTGGCTCCGGAGAATGGGGTAATACCGGAAGATGGACATGGGATGCATTAAAATTTTCATATAATAAAAACAATTTATCGCTGGATTTTTTTGCAGGGGGAACTAAAATACACGACCCTCAGAAAATTTCTATTCCTTTCATTAAAACTGAGTTTTTTGGCGCCGGATTTTATGGGCATTACAATTTAAGAAATCAAATTACCATTGAACCATTCTTCGCTTCAAAGATTCAAGGCACTGCTGATTATATCAGAGATAATAAAATAAATCGTAAATGGATGGGAAGTCGTTTTTTTAATAAAGATCACAATAATTATATTTATGATATAACTGCAGTTTACGAATTTGGTAACGAAAATTCAAAAAGAATAAAGGCTTATGCTTTTTTTGCAAAACTCGGTTATCAATTTCATTCAATTCCATTAAAACCTATAATTAGTTTACAAGAAAGTTATGCCTCTGGTGGAGACAAAACTGATGACGTAATACAAAATTTTGACCCAGTTTTTGGTGCCTCTGATAAATACTATGGAAGGATGAATATCGTGACCTGGTCGAATATAGATGACAGAGAAATCGTTCTTGAACTCTTCCCGACAGAAAAAATGTGGGTAGAAATAAAATATAACCGATTTTACATTCCATATCCAAAATCTTTAACAATTTTAAATACATTAAAAATGAAACCGGAAGGAAAAGTCCTTGGAAATGAGTTTAATATTTTTACACGATATCAAGCATTTAAACATTTGCAATTTGTTGTTCTTTGGGTATTTTATCCCTGAAGACGTAATGCCAATAAATGAATCTCCCGCGAAAAATGCTTTTATGCTAAGTTTTCAATGCCTTTTTACATTACAATATAATAAATAATCCCCAAAAATAAATTTTTAATATTTTTCCCACATTTAATCAGTTTTTAGCAAACAAAATATGATTATAATTTTGAAATTATAAATTCTTTGTTTAAAATAATATATTTAAAATTTGT
>LUZK01000099.1 GCA_001603595.1 Bacteroidales bacterium Bact_19 | reverse complement strand
TAAAATCGTAACATTTTCGCCACTGAAACTCACTCTACCGAATGTTTCCTCCCAACTTACATTGTTTTCAAGTCCAACAGTAAAGTTTTTACATACGCTATCCACATGGTTGTATTCTTCTTCGGTTTCAAAATGTAGATAAACAGGTGTCGCTGCCACCAATGCCATACTGTCGTTTTCTAAACCTAACGGAATGGGATAACGACCTTCGGCATAAGACCAGCCATCGCCAAGCATTGCCTGAAGTTCGGGACTTGTGCCTGTGAGTTGTGTTGTAAGTTTGCCTTCGGCAACATTGGCAATATCGCCTATTACAGTTGCTTGTTGTGTTACAATTTGTTTGTCGTAATAATTGTTTTTTACTTCTAATATTTGTGAAAAAGTACTTGCCGTATCTCCAAAAATTGCATAACCAGAGGTTTTGTGTAGGTTCAAATTATTTTTAACTACTGCACAAATTCCATTGTGCAACTCAAATTTCCCTATTATTCCGCCAACTTCTGAATCTCCGGTAATATTTCCTGTATTCATACAATTTATAACATCCGAAGTTATTCCCTCTCCATAATAATTATATTGCGAAACAGCAAATAATTCTCCAACAATACCTCCGGCAATCTCTTCTCCAATTAGAGAACCTGTATTTAAACAATTGGAAACCAGATAACCATTATATACAGCAAAAATACCACAAACATCCGTTTTTTTTGCAGTAATATTTCCTGTATTTATACAGTTCACTATTCTTGCGGTATTATAATTTGTATAGGAAAATACACCAACCTCAGAATAATTAGGCATTCCACTAATACTTATATTACCAGTATTAATGCATTTACTTATAGTTCCACTATTAAGTATATAGGAATTACCCTCATTTTGATCGGAAAATATGTAAACAAGAATAGTGTTTAAGGAGTTAGTTGTAATAATAATATTTCCATTATTTATACAATTTAAAATTTTGCCATAATTAATACTGCAAAAAATATTTACAAAAGTAAGTGAAGTTGTATCTTGAGAAGCAAATACATTAATATCTGAATTATTTACACAATTTTTTATAGTCCCAAGATTATTTATATTGAATAATTGACAATTATGTTGAACATATAAAGGATTAGGAGAAACCCTGTAAGTAGCAATAACATTCAAATCTATAATAATATTGGATAAAACTCCGGTTTCAAATATTCCCGGAAACAATGAATAATCTGCAAGAAAAGCACCTTTAAAAGTGATGGAGTCAACATAGCCGTATAAATTAAACATAAAATGATTATTTGAAATATTAGTATCAATTAGGTTTAGAAATATAGTATGCCCCTTGCCATGAAAATACCCATGAAATTCTCCTGCAATACTTTCGGTTACAGAGTCGGTAATATCGTTTTGTAGTTCAAAATGTATATCTTGATAAGAGTTAAAATTTATTTCATTTGTCCTAATAGAGTCTAAATCGGCTAGTGTGAAAATTTTGTATGGGTCTTGCTCTGTTCCTGAACCTTGCCACTGTGAATATAAAAAGTTTGTTTGAATAAAGATTGTAAGGAATATTGTTACAATTGTTTTTTTCATAATATTTGGGTTTTAGATAATGAGCGTAACTGAAATCTTAACAAGAAAGTTGCATATCAGCTACACTCTATAATAGTTCTGATTTTACAAATATTTTTTCGGTTTTAACATTCCCTTTATTATCGGTAATTTGTATGAGGTATGTCCCTACTGTTTTAATTATTATTTCTGTTTCTTTATGGTTGTGTGTAGTTCCTTCTTGTATTATTCTTCCAAAAATATCAAAAATTTTATAATTACATACATCTTCAAAGTTATTACAAGTAAAATAATTTTCATATACCTTTATACTAGCTACTATTTTCATCTCGTTGTCTAAAGGTTGCGTTAAGGTATTTTCAAGTTTTTTATTCTCTATTTTTAATTTTAGTTCTTCATTTCTCAATCCTGCCTTATAAATATCTCCGCAAAGCAAAGAATTATCTATTGAATAGGTCGTTGGCGTTGATGGTCTTTTATATGCAATGCCTGTTGCAGCTGTCAAATCAACAGTAGTTATCGGAGCATAACAAGCACAAACAAACGAGGGAGTTGTTACAATAAGGTCAATATCACAATATTCATACATTAAATCGTTTATTTCTATCAAATAAGCATCTCCAAGAAGTGTCGCTCCGCTAGCATATACATTATATGTTGCTTCATTAAAATTTAAAGAACTTAAATACATTTGCTCTGTAGAATAATATGTTGATGGCATTGAACTTCCCCACCAATTTTCATCGCTCATTAATTTTACAATATAGTTCAACGGGTTGGATAAGTCAATTTGTGCAATATATCTTCTTTCAAAAGGATTATTTTGGTCCAACCCATTATGATGACCTAAGACGTATAAATTCATATAATTATGAGCAACACTTATAACATTTACTTTTACTGGTGGAAATTTGTAAATTATGCTCCAATTTACTGCTCCCGTTAAATAATTTACTTCCGATACCCAAATTCCATCTCCGTAATTTGCACTTGTGTCTCTTATATCTTGAACTAAATAAGCTATTCCATCTGAATAACCGGATAAAACATGCTTATTATTTTTTTCAGACAATGTATATGTATTTGGAGTAATCGCAAGGGAAAGATGTTTAGCAGGAATTTGAGTCTGTGTTGCAAGCGATGCATTATTTTCAATAGTTCCAATAAATTTTCTTGGTTCATCAACTCCAGAATTACCGCTAATAACAAACTTATCTTCACTTTGATCGTAACTTACGGATGTAAATTTTAAAAGTGGTTTTCTTGTTCCTAAAAAGCCAAAAGTCCCGGATGTATTACCATTAACTCTTGCAAAGGCATCTCCATAAATAATTCCGTAGTTCATTGTTGATACTGCGTTATATCCGTAAGCCCAACATGCATCGGTAATTTGAGTATTACTTTGGTTAATGTATGCCCATACCAACGTAGTTGGTACATTATTTGACAATATTATTTTTGCATAAATACCCCTGTTAGATATTTCTTCATAGCCATATACAAAAATATTTCCTTCCGGGTCGAATAAACCATCTTTCAAATAAACTTGTCCAATAACAACCGTAGTAGGCATAGTCAAAGTAAATGCCCAAACATTTTGGGGCTGTGGGGTCGGATAGCTAAAATCCATTTGCATTACAATAATTTTGTCATCGTCATCGCTTGCAACAAACCACGTCTCTGCTGTTGTAGGATTAGAGATGTTTACTAAGCTCTGAAAAAGACTTCCAGTTGCTGATTGATATAAGCTGTGAAAATCTTGAGAATATAAATTCTCACTTAAAATCATATTAGATATGATTAATATTAATGTTACTTTTTTCATAGTTAAAATGTTTTAAACTTATATTAAAAATTGTACTTCCATAAAATATAATTTGCGACTCTGCTAAACAATTGCGAATGAGTAATATACAAATATTAAATGTTTTTCCTTAAATTCCAAATTAATTTCCAATTATTTTGCTCTAATATAGAAAATAAGTTATTTGGCTATTTTTTTATAGAAATTTGGTTCGATAAATTTTATTCTACTTCAAATTTTAGTTCAGTATTCTGATGTGTGTCGGCAAAATTTGGCTCTTTGACTTTTGCGAAGAAATGGCTTGTGTGTGGTGGGCAAAAAATAAAAAACATCGGGTCGGCTTACTGGTCTTGTCAGTATTATGTTTTTCTGTCCTTTCACAATGGTTTACTTTGAGTTTCGGTTCTGTCGTCTGGTTTTTTACACTTGGCGGCAACATATGTATTTATTTAATTTTGTATTAATGAATCTTGAATTCCTAATTATTCTGTAAAATTAATTTTTAAATAGATTTTTTTATAAATTTGATGTTATACAATCTATAATTAAAAAGATAAAAAATTTTAAAAACATAAATAATAAACTTGAATTGTTAATAACTAATATCAATTTACAAATTTAAATTACAAGCAAAATATTATATTTGTGATTTAAAAAATTCAAAGTATAAAACATTGAAAATCAACTAAGTAAAATAAATAAATATGTCTGAAACAGGAAGAGAATCAAGGATTATTCCGGTGAACATAGAGGAACAAATGAAATTGGCGTACATTGATTATTCGATGTCAGTGATAGTTTCGAGAGCTTTACCGGATGTAAGGGATGGATTAAAACCCGTTCAGCGTCGTATATTATTTGGAATGTACGAGCTTGGATTGTTTGCAAACAAACCATATAAAAAATCTGCAAGAATTGTCGGTGAAGTATTAGGAAAGTATCATCCTCATGGTGATTCGTCGGTCTATATGGCAATGGTGAGAATGGCACAGGATTGGTCATTACGTTATACTTTAGTTGACGGACAAGGGAACTTTGGATCAGTTGATGGCGACAGTCCTGCTGCAATGCGTTATACCGAAGCCCGATTGTCAAAAATTGCCGATGAAATAATGTCCGATATTGACAAAGAAACAGTTGATTTTACATTAAATTTCGATGATTCGCTGGAAGAACCAACTGTTATGCCAACCAAATTGCCGAATTTGTTAGTTAACGGAGCAAGTGGTATTGCTGTAGGTATGGCAACAAACATGGCTCCGCATAATTTGGGGCAAGTAGTTGATGCTATTGCTGCTTATATTGATAATCCTGAAATTGAAGTATCTAAACTTTCTGAAATAATTGTTGCTCCCGATTTTCCGACAGGTGGTATAATTTACGGGATTGATGGGGTCCGCGAAGCATATGAAACAGGAAGGGGACGCGTTGTAATAAGAGCTAAAACCGAAATAGAAGTTTCAGAAGGTGGTCGGGAAAAAATTATCGTAACCGAAATTCCTTATATGGTTAACAAAGCAGAGTTAATAATGAAGATCGCCGAATTAATCAACGAAAAAAAGATTGAAGGAATTTCAGATATTAACGATGAATCCGATCGTAATGGGATGCGTATTGTTATAGAGATAAAAAAAGATGCGGTTTCTAATGTTGTTTTAAATAAACTTTTTAAATATACCTCATTACAATCTTCTTTCAGTATTAATAATATTGCATTGGTAAAAGGTCGACCGATGACCTTAACCTTAAAAGATTTAATAAGGCTCTTTGTTGAACATCGCCACGAAATAGTATTGCGGCGTACAGAATATGATCTCAGAAAAGCCGAAGAAAGAGCTCATATTTTAGAAGGATTGATTATAGCAAGCGATCACATAGATGAAGTTATCAGCATAATTAGGTCTTCGGAATCTCCAGATCTGGCAAGAGAAAGATTAATGGAAAGATTCCAATTGACCGAAATTCAGTCCAGAGCCATTGTTGAGATGAGATTAAGACAGCTCACTGGTCTCGAACAAGATAAACTGCGAGCAGAATATTCAGACTTACTGGAAAAAATTGCTTACTATAAAGAAATTCTGGCAAATCTTTCGCTCAGAATGAAAATCATTAAGGAGGAATTACTCGAACTCAAAGAAAAATATAATGATCCCCGTAAAACTGAAATTGTTTACTCAAGCGAGGAACTTAATCCCGAAGATTTCTATGCGGATGAAGATGTAGTTATTACAATTTCTCATTTCGGTTATATTAAAAGAACACCTTTAACTGAATTCAGAGCTCAAAATAGAGGAGGAGTGGGGTCGAGAGGTACTGTTACCAGAGATGAAGACTTTGTTGAATACATGTTTGTGGCAACAATGCATAATACCTTATTATTATTCACAAAAAAAGGAAAATGTTATTGGCTCAAAGTTTATGAAATTCCCGAAGGTTCAAAAACATCAAAGGGACGTGCAATTCAAAATTTAATAAACATCGAACCTGACGATGAAATTAAAGCCTTTATGAATGTTGTATCATTAACTGATCAGGAATACATAAACAATTCTTATATTATAATGTGTTCCAGAAATGGTATCATCAAGAAAACAAAACTTGCTGAATATTCAAGACCACGACAAAATGGAGTTATTGCATTAAATATCAGAGAAGGCGATAGTCTGCTGACTGCAAATTTAATTGAAGATAAACCGGGCGAAGAACCTATAAATATTATGATTGGTGCTCGTAACGGTAAGGTAATCAGATTTCCGCACAATCTTGTAAGACCAATGGGGCGTACTGCTACCGGCGTAAAAGGTATAACTCTCGACGATGATGATGTTGTGATTGGTTTAATTACAGTAAAATCTGGTCAAGATATACTTGTTGTTAGTGAAAATGGGTACGGTAAAAGATCTGATATTGAAGAGTACAGAATCACAGGCAGAGGCGGGAAAGGTGTAAAAACAATAAATATTACTCCAAAAACTGGAAAACTTATTGATATTTCTGCAGTTACTGATTTAGACCATCTTATGATTACCAATCGCAGCGGTATTATGCTGAGAATTGCGGTTAAAGATTTACGTGTAATGGGAAGAGCAACTCAAGGCGTGAGATTAATTAATCTAAAAGACGGAGATCAGATTGCTTCGGTGGCTAAAATTGAAAAAGGAGATTTGGAAGATGAAAACGAAAATGGCGAAAATAACAACGAATTTTTAGAAAATCATATTATAGAAAATAAAGAAAACGATATTGAATAAATATTGGCAAACTGTTTGTATATTTGTATCCAAATTTTAAATTATAAAATTAAACGTTATGAAAAAATTTAGCTTAGTTATTATTGGAATGCTTTTTATAACCGCAATTTTTGCTCAAAAGCGTGAAGTAACCAGTGCATGGAGTTATCTAAAAGACGGTTTTCTGGATGATGCTAAAAAGTCAATTGATAAAGCCACAGCTAATCCCGAAACAAGCAATTGGTACAAAACTTATTACTATCGTGGTCAAATTTATCAGGAATTAGGCATTACTGATAAAAAAAAATACAAAGGTCTTTGCGATAATTGCCTTGACGAAGCCTATGATTCGTATATCAAAGCTATATTACTTAACTTTGTTAATCCTGAATATCGTCAAATTGATTTGACTTCCGAAGCCGGTTTCATGAAATTCGTCTCTATAATTCAAAAAATGGACGATAGAAATTATGAAAATACAGAATCATTATATGATATTATAGGTAATAGGTTACCTGCTTTATCAAATGCTTTTATAAACGAAGGTGTTGCTGCCTATCAAGGAAGAAATATTTCGATTGGAATGAAAAAAGCAGATGTTTTAAAAATATTAGGACAACCAACGGAAATAATTCCAACAGAAACAAAACATGGAAGAACTGAGCAATGGTATTATGATAATAAATATGATAGATATATAGTTTTTGAAAATGGAGAACTAACAATAATACATGGAAATTTTGATGATATTGGTATGGCTAATTATGAAAAAGCTTATGCTAACTTTGAAAAAGCGTTGATCATTGCAACTCTATCTTTTAAAGTTGATACACAACTATATTATTTCACTTCTTTGGCCGCTTTAAAAGCTAAGAAGTTTGAAGAAGCCGTTAAATTAAACGATTTCTTGATCGAAGCAAAATTTGGTGCTAATGACGATGAAAGAGTTTTAATTATCTTAAATCAGGCAGTTTGTTACAGAGAAATTGGCAAAACCGATAAAATGATTGAAACTTTACAAAAAGGAATTGAAAAATATCCTAATGCCAATTATCCTCTGGTTATTGAATTGTTTAATTACTATGTTAATTCTGAACAAAATGATAAAGCTCTTGAATATATAAATTTAGCAATTAATAAAAACCCTAATGATCCGCAATTTTATGTAATCAGAGGAACTTTGAATGAAACATTAAAGCTCAGAGATAATGCTATTGCTGATTATAAAAAAGCAATAGAACTAGACCCAAACAATTTTGATGCAAATTACAGTGCAGGTGCATATTATTATAATACCGGTGTTGACACATTGGATTGGGCAGATAAAAACATTCCAATAACTGAATTTGCTAAACTCGAAGAATTTAAAAAAATAGCTAATGAATTGTTTGAAAAGGCTAAACCATATCTAGAAAAAGCCGAAGCTATTCAGCCAACAAATATGAACGTTCTGGCAACTTTGAAAACCATTTATTACAGACTTGGTGAAATGGAAAAATACAAAGAGATTGATGCTAAGATTAAAAAATTAACAGAATAATTAAAATTTAAAAAAAGGCTGCAAAAACAGCCTTTTTTTATCCTTTTATAACAGCAAGAGGAGATAATTCATATTTTATTTTTACTAAGTCCTTCTGGAAATTCATTACTTCGTGAATGTTTTTATATGCGCTTGCTGCTTCTTCCAAATCTCTTTGGCAGCGTATTGAATGTATTATTCCTTTTTCTTCAAGTATTTTTACTTCTTTATGGAGATCAAGAGATTTTATAGCTTTTTTGCGACTCATAACTCTACCTGCTCCATGAGAACAACTCATAAAACTTTCCGGGTTACCAAGCCCTTCAGTAATATATGAATTTGTTCCTTGAGAACCGGGAATAATTCCGGTTTCTCCTTTTTTAGCCGATGTCGCTCCTTTACGATGAACATAAACATTCTCTCCGAAATGTTCCTCGAGTGAAGCATAATTATGAGCAATATTTATAATTTCTCCGGAATAAAAAATTGCAAAATTTTCGGCAAAAGTTTCAAGAATTCTGTTCATCATTAATTTGCGATTCGAAAATGCAAACTCAATGCAGTAATTCATTTCTCGGATATATTCCGAGGCCTCCTTTGATTCGATTGGAAAATATGACAAATCGGCTTTAGGAATAACAGGAAGATTGTATTTCTCACAGAATTTTGCTGCTTTTTTATTGTAGTGTTCAGCTACTTTTAGCCCAATATTTCTACTGCCGGAGTGAATCATTATCCATAAAAAATCATTTTTATCTTTTTGAATTTCGATAAAATGATTTCCTCCACCTAAAGTTCCCAATTGCTTTAATGCCGATTTATACTCTCTACTAACAATTTCCATTGAAGAAATATCAAAATTCTTTGGCATTAAAGAAGAATCCTGAGCAGATTTGTGATGATTGAACCCTAAAGGTATTTTTACTCTTATTTCGGAAAGAATTTTTTTCAGAGTTTTTTGTTCTACCTGAAAAGTCTTAATGTTTGTTTTAACAGCACACATTCCGCAACCAATATCAACACCTACGGCATTTGGGACAATAGCGTCTTTTGCTGCCAATACTGCACCTATAGGCATTCCATAGCCTTCGTGAGCATCCGGCATAATTGCAACATGGCTGAACAAAAGGAAAAGAAGCTACATTTCGGGCCTGTTGAAGAGCAGATTCTTCAATTTCATCTATCCATAGTTTAATAGGGACTTTTGATCCACTATCAATTTTTTGCATCTAATCTTAAATCTCAAAATTAGGTTTATGTTTGTATTCTTTATAAAAGTTGTCAATAATTTTGACAGCCTCTTCGGGAGTATCAACAATATGATAAATATTTCTATCCTCTGATGAAATATTTTTTTCCTTTTCAAACATTACTTCATCAACCCATTTGAATAATCCCGACCAATAGCTTTTATCCATAAGCACTATCGGGAAGCGTCCGATTTTATGAGTTTGAATCAGTGTTATTGCTTCGAATAATTCATCGAAGGTTCCAAAACCTCCGGGAAATACAATAAAGCCCTGAGAGTATTTCATGAACATTACTTTTCGAACAAAAAAATAGTCGAAAGTAACAAGTTTATCCTCGTCAATGTATTTATTTGGAGCCTGTTCAAATTCAAGTTTTATATTACATCCTGCAGATTTTCCTCCACCAGAGGCAGCTCCTTTATTTGCAGCTTCCATAATGCCGGGACCGCCGCCGGTCATAACTCCAAATCCTTTTTGAGTAAGTAAATATGCCGTTTCAGTAGCCATTTTATAATATGGATTGTCCGGTTTTGTACGGGCCGAACCAAATATAGAAACACAAGGACCTATTTCTGCAAACTTTTCAAATCCGTTAACAAATTCTCCTATTATTTTAAAAATACTCCATGCATCATTTGATTTTCTCTCTGTCCATGTTTTAATTGTCATGGATTCTATTGCTTTTTTTTCTTCTTCTGTCATAATGTATAATTATTTTTGCAAATATAAAAATTTTATAATAATAATTTCAATGTTTCTTTAAAGTCTGCGGTTGATTGAAATCTAGCACTCATTGATTTTAGACATTCCATTCTCAATTCATTTTCTTCGTATTTATTGAATGCTTTTTTCAGTTTTGGTTTTACTGTGGCTTTGGAAATTATTTTGAAAAGATCATCATCTAATCTGTAATGTTGATTGATAGGAGCTGTTGCCTGATATTGTTGCATAAGTATCGGGATATTTGTTTTCATGGCCGGTTCTTTTGTAATAGCTTCGTATAATACCAATCCGGTACTGAAAATATCTGAATGATCACCTACAAAATCTGTAAATCCAAAAATCTGTTCCGGCGAAGCATACATTATGTTGAAGGTTCGTGCATACTTGTCAAATTCACCGAATTGATAACATTTTTTTACACTTCCGAAATCAATAATTTTAACTATAGGATTATTAAAGTCAATTTTTCCGCTTTCATCAAATTGAACCATTATATTCGACGGTTTTATGTCGCAGTGACAATACCCGTTTTTGTGTAAAAATGAAAGACTATCAAGAACAGAGATGATTATTCTGTAAAAAAAAGTATTATAGAAGATTTCATAATAGTTTTGATCCTTTATCAAAGATTTAAGATTTCTACCATAAATAAATTCCTGAATTATAAAGACATCAGTATCTTCGACCACCAGGTCAATATTTTTTGCAAAACCCGGATGGTTTACACTAAATCCTGCTTCAACAATAAATTTTAACCTCTCTACATTACTGCCAAAAAGGGCAGGAGAGAGTTGTTTGCAAATAACTTTTTCTTTAGTATAAATATTTGCTCCTAAATAAACCAATGAGAATTTAGATTTTGACAATAAAAATTCCTCTTCATCCGAAAAAAAGAAGTATTCCGATTTTAATCCTTTAAGAAAGCGAGTTTTCATTTTTTTCTGTATTCTTCAGCAGCACGACTTCCCCATGAATCATCAGCATTCTTTAAATCATGATCATACAAGGTATTGTTTCTTTTTTGAAGGACACGTTCCCAGTTTGGTGTTTTAACTTCTCCTGTTAGGTCGGAATGCAAAAGCTCGTATTCTTCGCCTGCAATATGAGGATTGTAAAAAATAAATTTTCTGTTGTTTTCGTTACCTACTCTGTTATATGTCCATATTTCATAAGGATATGCAGATGGTTCGTGTTTTGAAATATATTTACTGTCGGGTGCTCCATATTGCAAATAAACCCTTCCTCTGTCGGTTTGAAACCCACGATTTATCGGAGTACGATAATATTTGTCAACAAAATCTACTTGCTCCTTATATTTAACCCACAAAGAATTTGGATCTACATTGTTGCGTTTTAACCAAAACTGAACAAAGAAATTTTGTAAATCTTCAACTTTTGCTGTTTTTAATCTGTAATCAATAAAATTTCTTTCATCCTGATTAGCAATTGGTCTGAGACAAGAAACGTACAGGATTAACGAATCCCTGTTTTCCATGTATCCGCTAAAAGAGTTTTTAATGTCAAATTTACTTAGCAAATTAGCTAATTCTTCGGAATTAATATTTCCTAAACTTCTTTGAAAAAAGAATTTTGTTTTTTGTAAAGTGTTGTTATTTCTGTCAACAGCTTCGAGCACAAGATAATAATTTCCGGCTGGCAAATCTGAAATGTTTAATTCTCCTAAAATTGGGATTATACTTGAAGATATAAATTTCTTAAAACGACCAGTGTTTTCGTTAACTTTTCCGGTTTCAAAAGATTCTATATAATATTTTACAAGAAACTCTCCATCTATTTTTTTATCCGTATTATATAATTCAATGTAAAACGAAAGATTATTGATGTTATTTGGGTAAAAATTTGAAATATACGGAATTAAATCATATCCTCCTTTGCTCAATATATTTTGTTCTTTAGTAGGAGTTATAGCTTCTATCAGCTGAAAATCACTAAATTTAATTTCTGAGGAATTGTAATCTATATTAATTATGTCGTTTAGAAAATATGATTCATTATGTGGATAATTGAGATCTTTTAAAAACAATTCTAATTTGTAATTTCCATTAGGTAGGCTTATTCTTTGTAAATCAATAAAATTAGGTTTTTCCTGATCGAGGTTTTCAATGATGGGGCTTTCGATAACATATTTATTAAAATCAAATATTTTTTCATCTTTTTTGAAGATCATGGTAACTTCAATTTTAGATTGAAATTTTCCATCATCAATTTTAGCAAAAACCGCACTGTTTCCAATTATGCTCATGTAAGTTTCCAAATAAGGTCCCGAAGGAGAGTTAAAAGTTGCATACATAAAATAAACCTCAAGGCTTGGTAAGGATGATAATTTAAAACTTATGATCAGAAAACTTATAAATATAATTTTTTTCATTTTTTTATTTTATTGTAATTTACTAAAAATTTTCAAAACCTCGTTTTCTTTAAATGTTTTTTAACAATATTTATTAACAAGTTATGAATCTTATTGTTTGATGATATTATTTGTTGACCAAAAATAAAACTATTTTGTCCATTAAAATCCGTATTTTTACCCCCTGCTTCTGAAATTATTAAAGTTCCGGCTGCCACATCCCATGGTTTTAGGTCATATTCATAAAAAGCATCAAACCTTCCACAAGCAACGTAAGCCAAGTCGGTTGCTGCTGATCCAAGTCGTCTGATTCCACGTGTTTTGCCGGTAAGTTCGCCAAGTATATTCAAATATGGTTCGAGCAAGGAAAAATTCCTGAACGGAAAACCTGTTGCAATAAGAGATTTTTTTAAGGAATCATTATCAGAGACTTGAATTCTTTTTCCGTTAAGGAAAGCCCCTTTATCTTTGATTGCCGCAAAACATTCGTCCATACCCACTTCGTAAACTACTCCAAGAATAATTTCATTTTCTTTCATAAGAGCAATACTTACTGCAACCGGAAAAATTCCATGCATAAAATTTGTTGTTCCATCTATAGGGTCAACTATCCAATTATAAATTTCAGATCTTGTGTTTTTTGTGTTTTCTTCAGCAATAAAGCCAGCTTCCGGTAAAAGAGTCGATAATCCTTCTATTATTAGTTTTTCAGATTGTTTATCAAATTCAGTAACATAATCATTTATTCCTTTTTCTTCAAAAACAAATTTTTCTTTTGAATCAAAGCGTTCTCGTATTAAATTGCCAGAAATTTTAGCAATTTTAGTTACTTCATTTAAAATATTTTCTAAATCCATCTTTATAGTAATTCTGAGTTCATACAATCGTTATCAAAATCAAATCCTGTTAATCTTACGGTAATAATTTTATTTATTAGATCAGGTTTAAAAGGAGCGGAAACTCGTATATAATTTTCGGTGAAACCAAAAATTATATCATTTTTCTTTTTAGACTCAAACAACACTTTTTGAGTTTTCCCAATATTTTTTTCTAGAAATCTTTTGTTTTTTTCTTTACACAATTGATTTATAAGTTTAGCACGTTCATTTTTTATTTGTGACGAAATTTTTGGTGTAAAATTTAAAGCCGGAGTATTCTTTCTTTCTGAATATTGAAAATAATGAATGTATGATATATCAATAGATTTAATAAAATCATATGAACGTTGAAATATTTCGTCGGTTTCGCCATTCATGCCTACAATTAAATCTATCCCAATGAAAGCATCAGTAAGATGTTTACGTATGTTATCTATTCTGTTTTTAAAAATTTCGGTGGTGTATTTACGATTCATAATCTTTAGCAGTTCATTGTCTCCTGACTGTAGAGGAATATGAAAATGCGGCATAATAATTTCTGAATCTGCAACCAATTTAATTATATCCTCATTCAGCAGATCTGGCTCTAAACTGCCAATTCTAAGTCTTGGAATTTTATTTTGCTTAACAATAGCTTTCAATAAATTATAAAAATTTTCGGATGTTGATTTGCCAAAATCTCCTATATTGACTCCGGTGAGTATAATTTCTTTTGTTCCCTTTTCGACTTCTTCTTCTATTTTTTGCAATACATTTTTTATACTCATGTTCCTGCTACGCCCTCTTGCATAGGGAATAGTACAATAAGAACAAAAATAATCACAACCGTCTTGAATTTTTAAGAATGTGCGTGTGCGATCATCTTGAGAAACCGCCGGGAAAAAAGTTTTCATTTCGTTGTGTTCGGTTGTTTTTATCACAGGGCTATCGAATTTTAAGGCATGATCAATAATTTTTTTTATTTCTTCTTTATCGTTTGCCCCAAATATATAATCTATTCCATCAATTTTTTTTAATTCCTCCATCCCTGTTTGTGTATAGCAACCAGTTACTATAATAATTGCATTATTATTTTTTGAAATTGCTCTTTGAATGGCATTACGGCTTTTTTTATTTGCATTTGAAGTAACCGTACAAGTATTAATTACATAAAAGTCTGCATTTTGACTAAAAGGAACAAGTTTAAATCCTTTTTCTTTGAAAAAAGAATAAATCTGAGAACTTTCTGCAAAATTAAGTTTGCATCCTAAAGTATTGAAAGCTACGGTTTTATTCATTGTCTAATTACTGCAAAAACAAAAAAACGGATATTTCCCGTTTTTTGCAAAAGTAATAATAATTATCGATATTTTTATTCCTGAGATTTACAGCATTTCTTTTGAGTATCTTTGCTGCAGCAGGCTTTATCTTTATCTGACTTGCAGTTGCTATTGCAAGAACATTTTTTGACATCACTAACTTCTATGTAATAGCTAACTTTAACATTGTGGTGCACTTCAGCTTCTTCACCTTCGGTTTCTTTCACTGCTCTAAGAATTCCTTTGACAACAACATGCTGATTTTCGAGGTTTTTGTCGAATTTTTCAATCTTTTCTCCGGTTTTACAAATAATTAGTTCATCGGGATTGTCTTTTTCTTCGAGGAATAAATTATTACCACTATGCGAACAAATATGAGAGCAAAAACCGCAAACTGCAACTTCTTTATCAATATAGGCTTCGACATTTTTGTTAAGCTCTCCAACAGACATTACGTCTTTACATATTTCACTTTGTTCGGTTTTGCAACATGAGCTTTCTTCTTCAATTTTTTTTGAACTATTCTTGCAAGATAACAATAGAGTACTAATCAATAAGATAATTACAAAAACTAAATTTTTCATACTAATTCGATTTTAAATTTTTTCTATTAACCGTACATTTATCAATTTGTTCAACATCGAACACACTAAAAAACCATTCGTTCTCTTCATTGTTGAATATTTTGGTATCAGAAGTTTTAAGTTCAAAACTAAGTCCATGCATTCTGCCGCCTACAATTCGTCCCGCCGGAATACAAACAGAAACTTTTTCGCTTTTGTATCTTGATTTTATTCCAAACTGATATTCAATTTGAATATCAACTTGAACATCAAACTCATTATTATTCTTAAGTTTTAAAATTATAACAACAGGACTGCTCTTATCGAAAAAATTTTGATTTGTGATTTTGTATTTAACATCAATGTTTTTAAAACTTGGTTCTATATAAGAAACAAATCCTCTTTGAGCAAAAATTGCTATTGTATAGCACAGTAAAATACTTATAAGAAAAAATCTTTTCATAATCGAAATTCTTAAATATTATTCTTGAAATGGTTTAATGAATTTACCAATAAATAAAATAGATCCTTTATTATTTTCCTGGATTACAAAAATGAATGGCTTGTTGAAATTGACATAGATAATTTGGGGAGCAGACTTTTCGCGAACTACTACTGCTGTTGCAGCTGCAGCTTCGGTTCCGTTTTCGTCTGTTTCAATAAAGGCCTGATGAATTACATCATCAATCATAAGGTCGGAACGTCCATTCATTTTTTTGAAATTGGCTTTTGATGTAAATGCTTCAACCATTCCCATTTTGATAAGAACATCTTTTAATTTATAGCGGCTTTCAATTTTGATTTTAGGTATAAAGAAGTCAAGCTTAGTTGATTTTAATTCAGATTTAAGACTGACAAAATCTTTATACGAAAAAGAAGAAGCCAGCCCATCAATATTTTCATCTACCGGCATGATAACATAAAGAGTAGCAACATCATCAGCATAAGGCAGAGCTATTGCAACAATCTTATCAGACTGGTAGAAACTCATGTTTTCCCGCATATGCATAAAAGCAGTGATGTATTGACGCTTTTTTGATTGAAAAATCATCTGGCGGGTTTGTGTTTCATCAAACTTGTATTTCCAGTCGGCTTTAAAATAAATCGCGTTGATAAGAACAAGTCTGGTAAGATCGTCAATTGAGTTTTTGTCAATCAATTCTTCGATTTTTTTTTCAGTATTTTCTGAAACCCATTTGTTCATTTCGCGGCGAGCAATTTCTCTTTTTTGTGCATCTCGAAAATCAACAGTCTTGATGATTGCATCATAGTTTTTCAATAAATTAAGATAAGATTGCAGAAAATTGTATTTTTCCTGAGCAAAAGCAGCATTTACGGTTTTAAAAACTTGTTGCTTTGAATTTCTGTAATACTTTAACAAACCAGTAAATTCATTGTGCGAAAATTTTTGGTCTTTAGTAAACCTCAGAACTTTTCGCATTTCTTTTGCCGTATTTCCAGCAGCACCATCATAAGCCATACTCAAGGCAGTGCTGATGCTGAAAGGACTTAGAAAAACATTTTCCAAAGTATCTGAGGCCGAAATTTGTTTAAAAATTTCAAAAGCAAATTCATTATTGTTTTCCACAATTTGTGCTTTAGAATTAATATTTGTAATCAAATAAAGCGAAAATATCAGAAAAATAATTTTTTTCATAATACTAGATTATAATTTATAACTACCTGATAACTTCGATATTGTCCTGACCGGTAATTTTTTCGCAATAATAACATTTCAAATTTACTTTTTCTTCTTTAATCACGACTTTAAATTTTGTTTCAACTTTTTCGTGATTGGTTATGCACTTTGGATTTATACATTTAACAAATCCTTCGATTTTTTCAGGCAGTGCAACTTTTTTCTTCTCTACAACCTGATAATCTCTAATAATGTTTATAACAGCATGCGGATCAATCAAAGCGATTTTGTTTATATCATCAATCGAAGGGAATTTGTCGGCAATTTTTATAATAGCTTTTTTACCGTATTTTTCACTATCCAGATTATTCCCAATAAATACTTGTGTATCAATTCTTTCTATCCCGATGATCGAAAGAATTTTATATAATGCTTCAGGTTTTATATGGTCAATTACAGTACCTTTTTCAATTGCTTTTACTTTTAGTTCGCTTTTCATAATTTTAAGATTTATTATTTAACAACACCAAGTATTAAACACATCAAAGCCATACGGGCATAAACTCCGTTTTCGGCTTGTTCAAAATAATAAGCTTTTGGATTTGTATCAACATCAGTGTCAATTTCGTTAACACGTGGTAGTGGATGCATAATTCTAAGATTTTCTTTAGTATTATCAAGCATTTTATTATTCAATACATAAGCATTTTTAACTTTTTCGTATTCCATGGGATCTGAAAATCTTTCGCGTTGAACTCTAGTAACATATACTATATCAGCATATTTTAGATCGTCATCAAGCTGATCGTGTTCGTAATATTTAATACCTTTTTCGTCGAGATAATCTTTATATTCCTGTGGCATTCGCAAAGTTGGTGGGGAAACGAAATTAAAAACAGGATTAAATTCTGACATGGCCATTAAAAGAGAATGAACGGTACGTCCGTATTTGAGGTCTCCAACGAGAAATAAATTAAGATTTTCGAGAGTTCCCTGAGATTTTCTTATAGAATATAAATCAAGAAGGCATTGAGTAGGATGTTGATTAGAACCGTCTCCAGCGTTAATAATAGGTTTGTTTGAGACTTCACTTGCGTATCGTGCAGAACCTTCGATAGGATGACGCATAATAATTAAATCAGCATATCTACTAACTGTGAGAATAGTGTCTTTTA
>LUZK01000098.1 GCA_001603595.1 Bacteroidales bacterium Bact_19 | reverse complement strand
AAAAAAATAAAAATTTTTTACAAAAAAGTTTAAAAAAGTTTTGGATGGAATAAAAAAAGCTATATCTTTGCAGTCCCAAAACGATAAGGGTTAAAAAAAATAGAACGGTCTTTGACTTAATGGCAAGTAGCACAAAAAGGCGGGTACTAAAATAATATAGTACAAAATATAAAAAAGGGGGTCAGGATTACAAAAGACACTAAAGATAAAAATAAATACAATGAAGAGTTTGATCCTGGCTCAGGATTAACGCTAGCGGGAGGCCTAACACATGCAAGTCGAGGGGTAACAGGTGTAGCAATACATGCTGACGACCGGCGCACGGGTGAGTAACGCGTATGTAACCTACCCTATACTGGGGGATAGCTCGGAGAAATTCGGATTAATACCCCATAATACATAGATATCGCATGTTATTTATGTTAAAGCTTCGGTGGTATAGGATGGGCATGCGTCCCATTAGCTAGTTGGAGAGGTAACGGCTCACCAAGGCAACGATGGGTATGGGGTCTAAAAGGATGGTCCCACACACTGGTACTGAGACACGGACCAGACTCCTACGGGAGGCAGCAGTGAGGAATATTGGTCAATGGGCGGAAGCCTGAACCAGCCATCCCGCGTGCAGGAAGACGGCCCTAGAGGTTGTAAACTGCTTTTCTACAGGAATAATAAGGACTACGAGTAGTTCGATGCCAGTACTGTAGGAATAAGCATCGGCTAACTCCGTGCCAGCAGCCGCGGTAATACGGAGGATGCAAGCGTTATCCGGATTTATTAGGTTTAAAGGGTGCGTAGGCGGGACTTTAAGTCAGTGGTGAAAGGCAGTAGCTTAACTATTGTAAGCCATTGATACTGGGGTTCTTGAGTTAGGTAGAGGTAGGCGGAATGTGTTGTGTAGCGGTGAAATGCTTAGATATAACACAGAACACCGATTGCGAAGGCAGCTTACTATGCCTATACTGACGCTGATGCACGAAAGCGTGGGGATCAAACAGGATTAGATACCCTGGTAGTCCACGCTGTAAACGATGATCACTCGTTGTTGGCGATATACAGTCAGCGGCTAAGCGAAAGCGATAAGTGATCCACCTGGGGAGTACGTCGGCAACGATGAAACTCAAAGGAATTGACGGGGGCCCGCACAAGCGGAGGAACATGTGGTTTAATTCGATGATACGCGAGGAACCTTACCTGGGCTTAAATGTAGGTTGCATTCGGATGAAAGTCTGATTTCCTTCGGGACTACCTACAAGGTGCTGCATGGTTGTCGTCAGCTCGTGCCGTGAGGTGTCGGGTTAAGTCCCATAACGAGCGCAACCCTCATTGCCAGTTACCAACACTTAGGGTGGGGACTCTGGCGAAACTGCCGGTGTAAACCGAGAGGAAGGTGGGGATGACGTCAAATCAGCACGGCCCTTATGTCCAGGGCGACACACGTGTTACAATGGCCAGTACAGAGGGCAGCCACCTGGTGACAGGGCGCTAATCCCAAAAGCTGGTCTCAGTTCGGATCGGAGTCTGCAACTCGACTCCGTGAAGCTGGATTCGCTAGTAATCGCACATCAGCCATGGTGCGGTGAATACGTTCCCGGGCCTTGTACACACCGCCCGTCAAGCCATGGGAGTTGGGGGTGCCTGAAGTCCGTGATCTGTCGCAAGATGGAAGCGGCCTAGGGTAAAACCAATGACTGGGGCTAAGTCGTAACAAGGTAGCCGTACCGGAAGGTGTGGCTGGAATACCTCCTTTCTGGAGTAATTCCGACTCCTTTTGCCTTTGCTACTTGCTTT
>LUZK01000097.1 GCA_001603595.1 Bacteroidales bacterium Bact_19 | reverse complement strand
AAAACGAAAATGGAAGACTTCTGGAGATTATTATTTTGATTTGAAATTTAAGAGGTATTAAATAATTTATAGAATTGATTTAATAACTTTAAGTTTGTGAGTATATTTCCTAATGTTTTTATTGAAAATTCCCTGATGGTCCAAAAAATCAATTCGTATTTTTCCTGAAGCATGTATAATTTTGCCTTGATCTATTAATATTCCAGTGTGTGTAATAAAGCCTTCATCGTTTTCGAAAAATGCTAAATCTCCCGGTTTAGCTTCTATTATAAAATTCAAAGGATTTCCCAGTTCAAATTGAGCAGAAGCGTCGCGGGGTATCTTGATATTTACTAAACTATATAAGAATTGAGTAAAACCGCTGCAATCGAAACCAAAAGAGGATCGTCCACCCCACAAATAAGGTGCATTTAACATTTTAAGTGCAATTTCAGAAATTTTTTCACGATCTAGTTCTGATTTTATCTCGGAAAATTCAGAGACAATCTCAAATTTATTGGAATTAATATAAAATACTTTTTTTTGAATTGCGTTTTTTGGAATTTTTGCTCCTGCAGGAATTTTTAGAAGATGATTATCAGCTGTCTTTAGTGTAATTTCTTGATGACAAGTCAATAGTTCAGAAATATCATATTCAGGAGCTTTATCTGTTTCAATATTATATTGTGAGTTATCAATCCATCCTTCATAATCGTCATGTAATGTTCTGATTTTTATCCAATTGTCAGATTTGTTAATAATTTCAAATAATTCTCCGAATAGAACTTGTGTTATCATCTCCGATTTATGAGATAGACCTGCCCTTACAGGAATATATGAATTTTCGCAAATAACTGTTTTCATAATTTAACAAAATCAAGGTATCAAAGATATAATATTATTTTCTGAATAATAAATAATTTTTTTAACAGAAGATTTTTAATAAAACATGTTTAACAAAATAATTCTGTCAAATTATTTAAAAGAAAATATCCGAATAATGGATTTTATAAAATCAAAATTTCAATTACTTTTGTTATTTTCTAAATAACAGGTAATTGCTTATGAAACTTAAGAATAGAACATTTAAGATTTTGACAGTATTAACTTTCTTTTGTTTGTTAACAATAATTGTTTTTATTATTGGAGAGCGAACAAATAAAACATTTGTTTTTCAGAAAGGTGTTCCCTGGCTTTATGAAGATTTTTATGCAGAAAAAGATTTTGCAATTTTAAAAACTGAAGAAGAATTAAAAGCTGAGCAAGACAGCATTATTGCTGATGTATTTCCTGTATTTGTATATGATACTTCAATCATTGCAAATTTCCGAAAGAAATTCACTAATGAACTAGATAAGATTTTTTTGATTAATAAAACAAAAGATCAAGAAAAACATGGTATATTAAAAATATCATCCGAAATTTTTCAGTATAAAAAAGCTGTAGATTCTTTGTTAAATGATTCATATTACAATATAGGAGTTATAGATTCTATTGTTCTTATTGGAGGAAAACCCATTGAAAAAATTACAATTTATAATGGAAAATATTTTACAGTTGCAAAATATTCTGATTTCTTAACCCAACAAATATTACGAAACAATCTTTTAAAAATTCATAAACGACCTATTTTTAAAACTATAGATAGTCTTGTAAGTCAAGATTTGAATAAAATAATTCAAACATATAAATTTCCAGTTGTTTACAGGTACGATGATAGTTTAACTAACCGTATCATACGCAATAAAATTAATTCAATCTCGCCTTATTATGGGATGGTAAAAAAAGGTGAGCTTATTATTAAGCACGGTAGCCTTGTGACCGATAATGAATACAGGATTCTTAATACTATGAAAAAAGAATCTGAAAGCAGATTTTTTAAGCAAAATGAAACATTAATGTATCTTGGAGCCGTTATTATTTTTGGAGTTATTTTTACTATACTAATTTATTATATAATGTTCTTTCAAAAGAAAAAAATTAAAAAGCTCAGAGATTTAATTTTTGTTTCTGTAACAATGATTTCGCAAGTTATTTCCGTTTTTCTAGTTTTTAAATATACTGACTTAAAGATTGAAATAATTCCTTATGCATTGTTTCCGTTGTTATTATTATCTTTTTACAGTTTTCATGTTTCGTTTGTATTTTATTTGTTTTCTGTAATTATATCATCATTTTTTGCATCTAACGGCTTTGAATTTATGCTGATTCAACTTATTGCAGGAACAGTTGCAATGTTTAGTCTTAAAATTAGGAACCGCAGAAGTCAGATTTTTAAGACAGTATTATTTGTAATCGGAACATATTTTTTTCTTAATCTTGGATTCTTATTAATGAAGTTCGAAGTCCCGCAAGCATCTGATTTGAAGATTTTTATCCCGTATTTAATAAGTTCGTTTTTAATATTGCTTTATTTTCCATTCTTATTCATTGTCGAAAAATTATTTGGTTTTATTTCGGATTACACGTTGCTCGAACTAAGCGATACTAATAATCCTTTGTTGAGAGAATTATCTGAGAAAGCTCCTGGAACATTTCAACATTCCGTACAGTTGGCAAATATTGTGGAGTTAGTTGTTAGAGAATTAAAGGGTAATTCTTTGTTGGCACGTACCGGAGCATTATATCATGATATCGGTAAAATGGTACATCCCGAATATTATATCGAAAATCAAACCGGATATAATATCCACGACGATTTGGATTACGAAGTTTCTGCTCAAAAAATAATTTCACATGTTGAGGATGGCGTTAAACTGGCAAAAAAACATAAACTGCCCGAACAGATAATTGACTTTATTGTAATGCATCATGGTACAAGCATGACAAAGTATTTTTACAATATGTGGGTAAATTCTAATCCCGGAATAGCTCCTGTAGAAAGCAATTTCAGGTATCCGGGACCAAAACCAAATTCTCTCGAAACCGCCGTACTTATGATGGCCGACGGCCTCGAAGCCGCAAGTCGTACACTTAAAGAATATTCAAAAGAATCTATAGAAAATCTTGTTAATAATATAATTGATAATCAAATAAAATCAGGACAGTTTGACGATGTTGACCTGACTTTTAAAGAAATCAGTACAGCAAAAAAGATTTTTGCCGATAAAATTAAAAGTGTCTTCCATGGACGTATTATCTATCCCGAAATTGAAAAAAATAATTAATCCGAACAATAATTTTTTATGGTTAATGTTTAATTGTTGCTAAGTTTGAATTGATGACTAAAAGAAAAAGATTTTTTAAAAATAGAAGCATAAAAACAACCATCTTTAGTGTATTGTTTTTCGTTTACTTTTTTCTCCCACTTTCTGTGTTTTCGCAACAAGCAAAAATTACCGGTAAGGTTACAGATGTTTTCCAACGTCCGATTGAATTTGCAAATGTTGTTATTAAAGGAACTGTTATAGGTACTGTAACCGATAAAACCGGTAGTTTCGAAATTTTTGTGCCTGCCGGAAAAGAAATTGTTATTGAAGTAAGTTATATAGGTTATGAGTCCTTTCAAAAAAATATTTTACTAAATAGCAATGAAAATATCATTATTAATTTCATTCTAAAAGAACGAGTAAACTTTTTACCTGAAGCAAATATTGAAGTAACTGCCGACAGACACTTTAACGCTGTGCGGCTTAATCCAGAAATAAGTCTTCGCATTCCTACACCCGGAGGTTTTGAAGACATTTTAAAATCTTTACCGTCAGTTTCAAGCAATAATGAGTTAAGCTCTCAATATAACGTTAGAGGTGGAAATTTTGATGAAAATCTGATTTTCGTTAATGATGTTGAAATTTATCGTTCAATATTATTGAGGTCCGGACAGCAAGAGGGACTAAGTTTTATCAATTCTGATATGGTGGCCGGAATTGTTTTTTCTGCCGGAGGTTTCGAGGCTAAATATGGCGATAAAATGTCCTCAGTATTGGATATAAAATATCGTAAACCTCGCGAATTTAGAGGTAGCTTTACAGGAAGCCTTCTTGGAACGTATGCTCAGGTTGAAGGTGTAAGTAAAAATCATCTATTCAGGTATAACATGGGATTAAGATATAAAACAACAAAATATTTACTTAGTTCAATGGATACAAGAGGTCAATATGATCCTTCGTTTCTAGATTTTCAAACATATCTTACTTACGATATTTCCGATAAGTTCGAAATAAATTTCCTTAGTAATATATCCAATAATGTTTACAGATTTATACCAAAAGATAGAGAAACAAAGTTCGGTACCCTTAACGAAGCCCTGAAAATTATGATGTATTTTGAAGGACAAGAAATTGATAAATTCAGAAATTATACAGCAGCTTTTACCGGCAACTACAAATTAAATAAGAATATCAATCTTAAATTTATAGCTTCAAGCTATTATACTAATGAAAATGAAAGCTTTGATATTTTAAGTCAGTATTTTTTGAATGAATTAGACAAACAACTTGGTTCGGATAACCTTGGAGACAGTGTTGCAAATATAGGAATAGGTTCTTTTCTCGATCATGCTCGAAATAGTTTGAACGGAATGGTATTTTCATTTAAACATATTGGTGAATCCAAATTCGATAATCACAAAATTGAATGGGGCTTTCAGGCAAATTACGAATCTTTCGGATACTCTGTTCATGAATGGAATATGATTGATTCTGCCGGTTATTCTTTAGGTAGTTATGGGTATTCAACAGAACAGTTAATTCCTCCATCACGAAGCATTGTTCCTTTATATTTCACTGACATTTCACGCACTGATATTTCAAGTTACAGATTTAGTTCTTTTGTACAAGATAATTATATGCTTGATTTTAAAAATTTTGATTTCTCAATTGGTGGAGGTATTAGATTAAATTACTGGACATATAATAACGAATTTTTAATTAGTCCTCGAGTAAATCTGGGCTTTAAACCAAATTGGAGAAAGGATATTGTTTTCAGACTTTCAACAGGTTTGTACCATCAACCTCCTTTCTTTAAGGAAATCAGAAGGTTGGATGGAACATTGAACGATAATATTAAATCTCAATCTTCATATCAGATTGTAGGCGGTACAGATTATCTGTTTAGAATGTGGGATCGTCCTTTTAAACTGGTAGGAGAGGTTTATTATAAATATATGTATAACTTGATTCCTTACAGTATTGATAATGTTAGACTAAGATATTATGGCGAAAATATTTCTCATGGCTATAGCGTTGGAATTGAAGCAAAAGTAAACGGTGAGTTTGTTCCCGGGACTGAGTCATGGTTTAGTATTGCGGTTATGCAGACCATGGAGGATATTGAAGGAGATTTCTATAGACAACGCAATCCCGACGGAACCATTGATACTATTTATCTAGGTATGATTCCTCGTCCTACTGATCAACGAGTAAACTTCGGGATATTTTTTCAGGATTACATCCCTAAACATGAGACTTGGCAAGGTTTTATCAATATTCTTTTTGGAACAGGACTGCCCGTCGAAAAATCTTACATTACCCCTAGATATGCTCCATATCGGAGAGTTGACATTGGAATTTCTAAACTCTTAATATCAGAAAATGCAGGAATAAAATCCATGAAAATTTTTAACAACTTTAAAGATATCTGGATAAGCTTAGAAGTCTTTAATCTTTTAGATATAAATAATGAAATCTCTTACACTTTTGTTACTGATATTCGTGGATGGCAATACGGAGTTCCAAACTACCTTACAAGCAGACGTGTTAATTTAAAATTATTGGCAAAATTTTAATCGGTATTATCAAAAAAATCATTGTGTTCCGGAAAATTGAAAATTTCTTTCGATTTCTTTTCATCATAAACGAAAAATTTTCCGACAGACTCGGTGCATATTTGATTAGAATTATTCATAATTATTGTTTTTATACATATAATGCTTCTGTTAAAATTTAAAACTTCTGCTACAGCTTTTATTTCACCTTCATCAGAACGCAAAGGTTTTATAAACTTCACATTCAATTCCATTGTTACGGCTGAGCGTCCGTATAAAGCAAATACAAGCCACTCTGAAGTTTCG
>LUZK01000017.1 GCA_001603595.1 Bacteroidales bacterium Bact_19 | reverse complement strand
GTTTCGACAAAATATTTACAGCAGTATAATAATTTTTATTTATTTTCATTGTTTTGTCGATTTGATCCACTAGGAAAATACAGTTTGAATCTCAAGTTTGTCTGGCGGATATTTACTGATATGGAAAACATTTACAGAAATTTTATTACACAACAAACTACGGCAGTGTATTCTGCTCCAACAAAAAGAAAATGGAAAATGACGAACTTATATTATATTAAAATGGAATCTTTTCCATATTAGAATTTATTCTTGATATTAAATAATTTTTTGATAAATTAAACTTTAAACATACAGTCCCTTAATTAATTTTTGAAAATATTTAAACAATTGAAATTTTTATCTATTAGTTTTAATTTTTCTTCATTACGACCATTAAATCTAAAATCATAATTTAACATTTCAGTTGCAAGATCAATTATTAAACTTGTATTTTTCATTTCCAGTCCTAATTTTTTACCAAGAGCTTCAATCGGGACAAGTCCTGTGCAAATATCTTCAAAAAGATATCTGTGCATTAACGATTCCGGAGCATCAATAGTACTATATGATTCAACTTGCTGAATACTTTCATATAAATTTTTACCATGTACGCCATAACTTTCGTTGAGCCATTGTGATACACTTCTAATTTTTACACCAAACTTTGACGCAACAGCAAGCCTTTCATTATCAATTTTTTCCAGAAATCTTGCAATACTTGGAGTAATTCCTTCGTAATAATATCGGAATTTATGTTTTTTATTTTCTATCCATCCAGTATTGAGTAAAACTGGGGCACAATGCAATATCATACCAACATTTCCTAATGATGTTTGAAGAAAATTTTCTGTAGGTTTCAAGTATTTTTGTAATTCGTTAGGAAGCTTTCCCATAATAGCTTCTATTTTGCTATTTATGCAAGAAATAAGTACACTGTTTTTGAAAGCTAATAGACTTACTTTATCTTCTGCAGTCTTTCTGCAGGTATAAATTATAGTTTGTGTTTCACAAATGCTCGGAATATTTTTGCAATTTTCTGAGATTAATGTATTAAGAAATTCCAATGCACCAAAAGTTCTACCCGGATTTAAAATTATTAAGCTATTTTTTTCTATATAGGGAGCAATTATTTTTGCAAGGTCATAGTGAGAATTTGCAGGTGTTGTGATAAGTATTATTTCTGAGTCTTTTAAAGCTTCTTGAATTGAAGTGGTAACATGACTGATTTTAACCTTTGCGGTTATTTGTCCGTTTAAATAAATAGTTTTTGTTTTAAGAATTTTATTAATAGTTTCTTCACTTCTGTTCCAAAGACAGATATTATATCCATAATAAGCAAGGTGGGAGGCCATAACTAATCCGCTGTTACCTGCCCCAATAACCGTAATTTTTTTGTCAGTCATTTTAAGTAGCGATTAAAAAATTCTGTTATATTAATTGGCTTGTTATTTTCATCAACATTGTCGTAACCTCCGTTAATGGGCATAGTCCGAGCTTTACCCAGAGCTTCGGGATTACCTTTTAATTGAGGAGCATCAATAAATCCTCTATTAACCATTTTTGCAAGACATTCAGAATTTGTTAGAGGATCTATGTAATCTTTTGAAAATTCATTTTCCAAAAATTCTATCATCTTTTTAGCTTCTTCAATAAGATATTTTTTTCTGGATTGTATTTTGGGATCTAAACTCATGTCTGGTAAGTCGCTCCATACATTTCTTAGCACACCTTTAACAATTTCGCAACTTTCTATTACGTCTTCGGGTTTTGCAGCATGATCAGCTTCAGTAAAACTTACAACATGAATTATTTCAGGTTTTAATGCAATCGCAAGCATTGTTGATGCGGCTAATTGCCCTTTTGCAACATTCATATTCAGACTAAAATGCGTTAATCCTGCTCTAACTTGTTTTAAAAATTTAAAATTTTCGTCTTCAAGCTCTTTTATTAGTTCAATTTTTGCAAACATTTTAGCAAGATCCATGGAGGCAGAAGTCAATCTTGGGGTATTAAACATTAATTGGGCAATATATTTTTTTACTCCAAGTTTTTTTGCATTTAGTGCAGATATGTAAAAATCAACGACAGCTGTTACATCGCTAGATTCCCTCAAGCTCCAATGATGCGAATCATTTATTTCTACGGGGATATCTCTGTCGGCATACCATTTAATTACCTTTTTATTTTCCTCAATTGCTTCTGCAAGAGGTCGTTTAGATCTTCCGTCGAGTCGTGAATACCAAAACAGTGGAATAGTTCCCCAGGCATTATCAATAGTTCTGACACTCATTTCAGCCCACTTTAATAAATTCTTTGTGCCGGAATATACTCTTAATCTCGGGAAATTACCTCTTTGAGCTGCTTTCCATAGAGCAATCATGTCTTCTTCTGTTCTAACAGGAACACCACCGGTCCCATCAAGACTATGATCCATTTTTTCAGGCTCAAAGAAAAACTCTTGTGCATTTTGATCTGTAGCAATTGAGATAACATCAACCAATTTTGAATCAGCAATTTTCTCAATACCTTTTATCGTTTCATCCAAACTCGGTAACCCAAAATGATGTCTTATTAAAGGAGTATAAAAGTTCCTGTCATGACTTATAGGGATGGCTTTTTGTTTTGTTGTGCTAAAATTTTTATTTTCTAAGCCTGATTTTGGTAAAACTTTTTTGTTTTCAGGAGTAAATTTATCAATAATACTTACAATTTCTTTAATGTTCTCATCGCCTGCAAAAAAGAATTGAAATTGTTTATATTTTTTAGCAATTTCAATGGCTCCTGGAGTGCCACCAAACATAAATTGGAGTTCATTAAGATTATTCTTTTCTATTTCATGAAAAAAACGATCCAGAATTGAATGCAGTGCATCAGGAGTTAATCTATAACTTATACATACAACATTTGCCTTACGTTTCTTTATTTCCGAAACAAAATCAACAGGATCAACAGCTGCTCCTAAAAATTCCGTTTTAAACCCTAATTCTGATGCTATTCTTAAAAATTCATAAACACCTGCAACATGAACGCAATTCCCAATTGCACCGCCAATAAAAATAGGTTCGGTTTTTTTTGATGGTTTATTCATTTTAACTTTTTTTTACAAAAATAATCATAAATACTTGTTAATTCTTTTTTTTGTTTTCAATTCTTTAATTTAAACTAATAATTATATTTTTGTTTAATTTTTATCAGTATGATTGAAATTTATACGCAAAATAATTTTATTTTTGAAAAAGAATATCTTTTTGATTTTGTTTTTAGACAACAATTGGGAATTGATTATTGCATAAATTTTCATAATTTTAATACTTATAAATTAGTTTCTCACGATGGTAAAAAAATAATTTTTGAAGATGTTTTTTTTAGTTTATTAAATCAGGGATCAAATTATTTTTCAAATTCAAGAAATCTTCCCCAATTGAGTTTTGCTGAAGTAGATAATTTTCCGCATGATATTGCTGTTCTTTACGGAAAAAATGATTATTCCGAAAATGATGATGAAATTTATTGTGGAATTGATATTTTTGCCGGAATTTTCTTTTTTTTAACCCGATGGGAAGAAATTTCATTAATTCCAAAAGATAAGTTTCTAAGAATTAACGAACAAGAATTATTCTCGGTTAAAAATAACATTCACAAACGTCCTGTAGTTGATGAATATGTTGAAT
Source organism: Bacteroidales bacterium Bact_19 (assembly GCA_001603595.1). Lineage (GTDB taxonomy): Bacteria > Bacteroidota > Bacteroidia > Bacteroidales > ML635J-15 > Bact-19. The sequence goes on along the minus strand of LUZK01000017.1, from coordinate 28,087 downwards.
TGTTAAAAAATTTCATACAAAAAAAGTTTTCTTTCAATAATTTTAACAGTAGAGTTTTTAAATCGTATATTACTCACGATATAGATTATTTATTCCGGTATGATAATTTTATAAAGTTCCTGAAAGCATTAGGAGGGGACATTGTTAAACGTAAAAGTTTAACAGACTTTTTTACCAGCCTGAGGGATTATTATAATTATAATTTTCGAAAACTACCTGATGTTTGGGATACTTTTGATTACTTAATGGATTTGTCGGAGAAGAAAAGTATAGTTTCAAGATTTTATTTTATTGCCGGTAAAAAAGGAGAATTCGACGTAAGGTTTGATATAGATGATACTAAATGTATTCAAATTTTACAAAAAATACTTGCTCGAAATCATATTGTTGGTATTCATCCTTCTTATTCAAGCTTTAATAATGAAAACCAATTGAAATTGGAAATTTCGAGACTTCAGCAATATGTAAACAAAGTTGAAGAGGGGCGACAACATTATTTGAGGTTTTCTATTCCTGAAACATGGAATATTTGGGAAAAATCCGGATTAAAAATTGACAGTTCGTTAGGATTTTACTCGTTAACCGGTTTCAGATGTGGCACTTGTATGGAGTATAAAGTTTTTGATGTTATTCAGCGGAAAATGTTAAACCTGACAGAACGACCTCTTATTATTATGGATACAGCCTTAAAGCGTGAAAGTAAAAATGATAAAAATTCTGCCCTAAATATCTCTTTCGAATTATTAAATATAGTAAAACAATTTAACGGAGATTTTGTATTATTGTGGCACAATAACAATCTTAGGATTAACGAATGGAAGGGGTGGGCAAATGTTTACGAAGATATTTTAAATAAAATTTAGTAATACATAGTGGAAGTTTTGTTTACAATATTTTATCTGAGTGGACAAATTAAAAGTTTGTTATATTTTTATTCTATAAATCTGCCGATTGATTTTGTTATAATCTCATTATTTTTTATCTTTTTTGGTTTAATAATTCAATACCGTGAAGGTAAAATTTCATTGAAATACGATAAAACTTTTGTTATTTCTTTATCATTGCTGATATTGTTTTATATCTGGCTTTTGTTTACTTTAACATATACTCCTTCCCAAAAATATTCCGTAGTTAAATCATTATATTTTTTTTTAAACATTATTGCTTTTATCTTACCATTTACCATTAAAAACTTTAACATTCCTAAATTTGTTCGATATATAACTATTTCTACAATATTTCTGGCCATAATTTTTATCATTTTATTTATAAATAACTACTATAAAGGTTATAAATACCAGAATTATGATTTTATTGCCGGACTTTATTTGAATTGTTCTACTTTGTTAGGTATAAATGTAATGATTTTGAGCACATCTCGAAAGTTGATCTTTAAAAACATATTTGTTCAAATATTTCTTTTGCTTTTTTCTTTTGTGTTGATGATAATAATGGGAGCAAGGGGTCCAATAATTTTTTCAGGAGGTCTTTTATTTATTTATTTTTCAATTCGTTTTTTTATACAATTCATAATTAAAAAAAACTTAAGGTTTTGGAATGTATTTATTAGCTTTATTTCAGCTATTTTTGTATTAGTAATATTATACTTTATCTTTAATGATGAAATAAATTTTTTAATCAAAAGGTCTTTGATGAGACTTAATTTAATAGTTAACGCCTCAGACGTTCAAAATATGGGGAAATCCGTGAATGTGCGTTTAAATCAGGTAGATCTTTCTCTAAGTCTGATTTTTGACAATGTATATAACTTTTTCTTTGGATATGGAGTCGGCAGTTTTGGTATTCTTGAAAAAGGTTTTGACCACAGAAGCTATCCTCATAATATATTACTTGAAATTTGGGTTGAGTTAGGTTTTGTCGGAGTATTATTATTTGGATTATTTGTTGTTAAAATCTTTATAAAACAATTGAAATGTAAAAATTATATACATTATTTAGTATTGTTGTTTTTATTGCTAAACAGTATGAAGTCCAGTTCAATAATTGATATCAGAACTTATTTTATTATATTCTCGCTTTACATTTTAAACAGTAACAGGATTATCTTTTCAAATTATAATAATACCAATTGACAGCCTCCTCAATTCCTTTGGTGAATACATGAGTAGGTTTGTAACCAAGCAAATTTTTTGATTTTTCAATTGAAGCTAACGAATTTCTGACATCTCCTGCTCTTTCCGGGCCATAAATCGGTTTAATCTTGCTTATTTCCGGATCAAATTTTGATAGTAATTTAATTAAAACTTCAGTGATTTCGTTTAATGAAGTGCTTTGCCCGCAAGCTACATTGTAAACCGTGTTTATAGCTTTTTTATTTTCGACGGTGGCTGCGAGTAGATTTGCCTGAATTACGTTTTCTATGTAAGTAAAATCTCTGGTTTGATTTCCATCACCATTAATGACAGGTGATTGGTGATTTATCAAAATTTTAATAAATTTCGGTATAACTGCTGCGTATGGTCCTTCGGGATCTTGATTTTTCCCGAACACATTAAAATATCTTAATCCTATGCATTCCATTCCGTATAAATCAGCAAAAACTTTTGCGTATAGTTCATTCACGTATTTTGTTATAGCATAAGGAGATAAAGGTTTTCCAATTCTGTCTTCAACTTTTGGAAGTTCTTGCGAATCACCATAAGTTGATGAACTGGCGGCATATATAAAACGCTTTACTTTAGCATCTTTTGCTGCTACAAGCATATTTAAAAAGCCGTCAATATTTGTAGAATTTGTTGTGATTGGATCATTTATTGAACGAGGAACAGATCCTAAAGCAGCTTGATGAAAAACAATTTCGATATCTTCACAAGCATCTTTGCAAGTTTTTAAATCCCTTATGTCTCCATGAATAAATTTAAAATCAGGCTTAGATAAAAGTTCTTTTAAATTTTTCATTTTTCCTGTTGAAAGATTATCAAGGCAAACAACATTATTGTTTAATTCAAGTAATCTCTCAACAAGATTGGAGCCGATAAAACCGGCTCCACCTGTTACGAGTATTTTCTTTCCTGTCAAAAAATTATTTTGCATAATTTACAGCTCTTGTTTCACGAATAACGGTAATTTTTATTTGGCCGGGATAAGTCATTTCGTCCTGAACGCGTTTTGCTATTTCGTAGCTCATTTTTTGAGCTTCTTCATCAGTAACTTTTTCTGAGCCTACAATTACTCTTAATTCTCTACCAGCCTGAATTGCATAGGTTTTGGTAACTCCTTGGTATGATAAAGCAAGTTCTTCGAGATCTTTCAGACGTTTTATATATGATTCTATAATTTCTCTGCGTGCACCGGGTCTTGCTCCTGAAATAGCATCACAAACCTGAACTATCGGAGCAATAAGACTGGTCATTTCAACTTCATCGTGGTGAGCGCCGATGGCATTGCAAACTTCAGGTTTTTCTTTGTATCTTTCTGCTAGTTTCATTCCGTAAATTGCATGTGGTAATTCTAATTCTTCGTCAGAAACTTTTCCGATATCATGTAGCAAACCGGCTCTTTTTGCTAATTTTGGATTTAATCCCAATTCAGCAGCCATAATAGCACAGAGATTTGCAACTTCACGACTGTGTTGTAATAAGTTTTGTCCGTAAGAAGAACGATATTTCATTTTTCCAACCATTCTAATGAGTTCAGGATGAAGATTATGAATTCCTAAGTCAATAGCTGTTCTTTTGCCTATTTCTATTATTTCTTCTTCAACCTGTTTTTTTGTTTTATTTACTACTTCTTCGATTCTTGCAGGGTGAATTCTACCATCGGTAATAAGCTGATGAAGCGACAATCTTGCTATTTCTCTACGAACAGGGTCGAAAGCTGAAAGAATTATAGCTTCAGGAGTATCGTCGACAACAATTTCAACACCTGTTGCAGCTTCCAGAGCTCTTATATTTCTTCCTTCACGTCCTATAATTCTACCTTTTAGTTCATCACTTTCTATGTGGAAAACTGTAACAGCATTTTCAATTGCAGTTTCTGTTGCTACTCGTTGAATTGTATCCAGCACAATTTTCTTTGCCTCTTTATTAGCAGTCATTTTGGCATCTTCTATGATTTCATTAATTAAATTCATAGCATCTGCACGAGCTTCTTCCTGCAAGGAATCCATAAGTTCTTTTTTTGCTTCTTCGGCAGATAATCCCGAAATCATCTCTAATTTTTCGATCTGTTCGCGATGCAATTTTTCGAGTTCCTCAGTTTTTTTATGAACATGTTCAAGCTGTTTATCAAGGTTCTCTCTAATAACCTCCAGCTCTTTTTTCATTCTTTGTGTTTCTTCAATTCTTGTCGAAATTATAGCCTCGCGTTGTTTTATCTTTGCTTCTGCAAGAGTTAACTTTTGATTTTTTGAATTAAAATCATTGTCGTATTCAGCTTTAAGCTGAAGAAATTTTTCTTTTGCTTCGAGTTCTTTCTGTTTTTTTATTACTTCCGCTTCTGCAACAGACTCGTTAATAATTCTGGTTTTCTTTTTTGCAAGAGCTTTGTCCCACAAATAATAAGAAATCACACTTCCACCTGCAAAGGCTCCAATCGTTACAAAAATTATTGTTAATGTCTCCATACAAATTTAATTTAATTGTTAAAAAAAATGCCCGTATCAATAACTTTGGTGCTGATAAAAAACCCCTAGTAATTATGGGTGGAACCGCCGAGCTACTTCCGACTTCCAATGACTGATTGCTCAGTACAACATTGCTTGCAATGTTGTTAAGGCCTGTCGTACATATCCCGAGCATTGTCCCAATTTTGTTTGTGTTGAGTTTTTCAACCCTCAAAGTATCAATACGGGCAATATCTAATTGCTATATTGTATTTAAAAGAACGTTTACTCTTGGTTCAGGACTTCTTCCAATTCGAAATTAATTTTTTTTAAGTCGTTAATTATTGGTGACAAATTTTCTTTTTGTTCAAGTTCCATTAACTTAATTACAAATTGTAATAAGCTCATTGCCATGTAATCCTGCATGTCTTTATTCTTGAATCCTTTATTCCTATAATTTTCTAATAATTCATTTATTCTGCCGGCAGCTTTACGCAACAATTCTTCTTTTTTACTGTTATCACGTTCGATGCTGACAGGATATTCTCTGTCACCAATTTTTAATACTATATTTAGTTTTTCGTCCATTAAAACCTATTTATTTAAAAGAGCAATGCAATTATCAATTTCCCGTATTATTCTGTTCAACTTTTGTTTTGCATCTCCCGTCTCTGATATTGTTCCTTCTATCGTTTTTGCTAATTTTAATTTTTCATATTTTGTTTTTAAATCACTTAACTCTCTCTCTAATAATGTTATTTTTTCTGTTTTATTATTTAATTCTGTTTTTATTTTTTTATTTTCTTCAACACTCTCATTATACAACAAAATTAATCTATGAATGTTTTCATTTAATCTGTTAATCAATTTGTTATATTCTTCATTCATAGTTAAAAATTATTGTTACAAAGTTAATAACTTTTTTTAAAAAGTACAAATAATCATTTAGTTTTGTTTAATAAAATGTAAATTTTTCTTTAAATGCACATTAGAACTATATTTTTGGTAATTTTTGCTTCTTTTTTTTCGGATCTATATTCACAACCTCAGAGAGTTAGATTCCCATTAAATAATGATATTTTATTAGCTGGACATTTTGGAGAACCTCGACAAAATCATTTTCATTCCGGTGTGGATTTTAAAACTTTTAAGGAAGGTCTGGCTGTTTATGCAATAAATGACGGATTTGTTTCAAGAATTGTTGTGGCTACTTATGGATACGGGTTAGCGTTATACATAAACCATCCTGATGGTTTTACATCTGTTTATGCTCACCTCTCTAAATTTAACACTGAGATTCAAAATTTTATTATCAAAGAAATGTATGATAAAAAACTTAATTTTATTGATACTATTTTTAATGATGATAAATTTACAGTAAAAACAGGTCAAATTATAGGCTATAGCGGAAATACAGGGCAGTCCGACGGTCCGCATTTGCATTTTGAAATTCGAAAAACAAAAACTCAAAATCCTTTAAATCCCGCGGGTAAATTTTTTAATTTTTTGGATAATATTCCTCCCGAATTGCAAAATCTTTATGTTTTTCCTATTTGCGATAATTTTGTTGTACCTGAATATAATAATGTCAAAAAATATAAAATTCATAAAATCTCTGAAAATAATTATTCTCTTAATGGTATAATTACTATTACAGGATTATTTGCATTGGGAATTGAGTATCTCGACAGAATGGATCGTTCTACAAATCGTTTTGGTGCTAAACGTGTTCGAGTTTTTCAAGATGAGAAAATTATTTATGATTATGTAATGGAAGAACTTGTTTTTGAAAAGCAAAAAAATAAAAACAGTGTATTCGATTATTATCAGCTACTTTATAATAAGAGACATGTTCACAAGTTGTATGTGGAACCAAATAATGACTTGAATGTGTTCGAAAAAGTTTTAAATCATGGGTTAATTTATATCGAACCCAATAGGGAGTCTAAATTTAAAATTGTTGTTATTGATTTTAACGGAAATGAATCTGTTTTAAATTTTACAATACGAGGAGACTTCTCACATGATTATTCTAAATGTAATCAAATGGAAAATGTTATTAAGTGGAATGAAAATTATTTATTTGTTTTCGATGATGCCAGAATAGAAATAGACTCCGGAACTTTTTTTTATGATGTGCCATTGAGAATTGAGAAAAAAATCAAATCTGGAAAATCTCACTATAAAATAGGAGAAGACTATATTTTCCCTAAAAAATCAGTATGTTTGTGCTTATACTCAGCCGATTTGAACCCCCAAATTTTAAATAAAGCATTTATAGCAAGAAACCATAATAATAAAATTTCCTACATTAAATCTGAAATACATCAATCTTATATATGTGCAAATTCATCATTATTAGGAGAATTTTTCGTAAGTTTTGATACAGTTCCACCACTAATCCGACCAAAAAATTTTAGTGCTAAAACAAATTTATCCAATTTTTCATTTTTTGAATTTGAAATTTCTGATAATTTATCGGGAATAAAAAACTACAATATTTATATAAATGACAAATGGGTTTTGGCAGAATATGAGCCAAAACAAAATAGATTGAGATATTACTTTGACGAAAATCTACCTAAATCCCAAAAGTTTACAATAAAAGTTGTTGTGGAAGATAGTGTTGGAAATGTATCTGAATATAAATCAGAGGAAATGTCTTTTTGAAAAATTATTTTATTTTAACCTCAATTCAGAATCAATATCATCTTGGAAATTTAAGCTTTGAACTTTCCATTTGTTATTTGGCTTGTAATAAATTATTGTCATATTTACGGGTTGCCTTTCGTACTTAATCGAATATATATGCTTTTGGTATGATTCTCCAGCATAATAAATATTTACTGTTTCGTAACCATAGAAGTTTCCAAGTAATTTTCTGGTAACTTCCATTTTTTCTTTTATTGATTTTATGCCGGGCTGGTTAGGGTCAATTAGTTCATTTGTAGAAAAAAGATAGTCCACAGCAGCACTCATATCGTTTTCAAAAATTGTAAAGAAAGTTTCTGTTATTTCTTCGGGAGAAGATTGGGCATAGGTTTTATTGTAACATAATATTATACTTGTAATAATTACAGATAAAATGATAATTTTACTAAAATTCATACTTATAATTTTTTATTTCACAAAGATAATAAAATGTTGAATGGCTTTAAAAATAATTATTTTGTTAATATTATCTGTTTTTCTTCAACTATTCTTCTGAGATTAATAATAGCGTATCTCATACGTCCCAGTGCTGTATTTATGCTGACATTAGTAAGTTCTGCAATATCTTTAAAGCTCATTCCGCTGTAGTGTCGAAGAATTATTATTTCTTTTTGTTCAGGTGGTAGATAATCAATAAGTTTTCCGACATCCTCAAAAATTTGTTCATTAACAATCAAATCTTCGATAGTTGAATCAGAGTATTTTTGATTATTAAAAAAGTCAACTTCCGAATCATCATTCGAAATGGTGTTTTCTGCTTTTTCTTTTCGATAATAATCAATGATTATGTTGTGAGCTATCCTCGTTACCCAACTGGTGAATTTTCCTTGATCGGAATAGCAGCCATTTTTAAGTGAATTTACAACTTTAATAAAAGTTTCTTGAAAAATGTCATCAGCAACATGCTGATTTTTTACAGTCATAAAAATGTATGAATAGACTTTTTTCTGGTGTTTTTTAATAAGGATTTCCAAACATTCTTTGTTACCCTCATTAAAACCTTTAATAAGCTCCTGATCGGAGAAACGCTCAAGGTTCATAACTATTAAGTTTATGGTTCGAGGGTAGATGTTTTTTCGATAGAGATCCTCCTATATTTTAGTTAAAAATTTTTTAAACTTTACGCAAAAATAATGCAAAAGTTTCAAAAATCCAAAAAAAATTATTCTTTTTTATCCCAGGCATCTTTATATTTAAAAGAAAGCTTACCCCAATATTCTGCACTATAAACAGCAACACGTTCTATTGTATTGTCTATTTCAGATTTTTGCAAATTGTCAGCTTCTCTGAGGTGCAGGATGTATATCCAATCATCCTTTTTGCAAATCCAACAACCATAGAGCAGATAATTGATTTCAAGCAAATCAATTGCAAATTCCTCTTTTTGACGGTCAACCATCCTGCAAAGCGGACTCATAACCTGAAAATAATACTTTTCGGGATTTTGTGGGTAATTGAATAGATCAATCCAAACAGTAGAATTTTTGTAATTGATAGTCCATTGACCTTCTTTTTCTCCTCTGGCTGAGCGTGGATCAAATCCAATTTCTTGAAGGGACTTTTCAATATAATCAGTAACTACATAATTTACCATAAAATTTTTTTTACAAATTTAATAGTTTCTTTGATATAACAATTTTATAAACTCCAATTTATTGGATTTTTCCCAATTTTTATTAGATATTCATTTGTTTTTGAAAAATGCTTACATCCAAAAAAGCCAGAATTTGCACTAAAAGGTGAGGGATGAGCAGCCGTTAGAATTAAATGATTCTCAGAATTAATTAAACTTTGTTTTGCTTTAGCATAATTTCCCCAAAGAATAAAAACAAGATTAGTCTTAGTATCATTTAGAATTTTAATTACTGAATCAGTAAAGGTTTCCCAACCTTTATTCTGGTGGGACCCTGGCGAATTGGCTCTAACTGTTAGGGTAGCATTTAACAATAATACTCCTTGTTCTGCCCATGATGTTAGAGTCCCGTGTTTTGGAAAAGCTATTCCTAAATCGGAATTTAATTCTTTAAAAATATTTAACAATGATGGTGGAGGCTTTATTCCGGGCGGCACAGAAAAACAAAGTCCGTGTGCTTGCCCTTCGCCGTGATATGGATCTTGTCCCAGAATTACAACTTTAACTTTATCTACGGGTGTAGTGTTAAAAGCATTAAAAATTAATGATCCCGGAGGATAAATTTTGTATCTGGATTTTTCTTCCTTTACAAAATTTACCAGATTTTTAAAATATTCCTTTGAAAATTCTTCATGAAGTAAATTGAACCATGAAGATTCTATTTTTACGTTTTCAGCTTGATTATTCATCTTTGAAAATGTTGTTTAATTCGCTAAGCTCCGGAATTTTTTCGTTAGTTATAAATACATTTTCATTTAAAAAATCTCCGTATTGATTAATCTCTGAAACTATTTCTTGCATAATTGTAATTACCTCAATTTGAACCGGAATAAGTGCTTTAAAAAAAATGAATTTACCTGAGGTATTAATTTCTTCGATTATAGCATCATGTTTTTTTAAAAAATATTCAACTTCACCTTTGGCAAGTTTAATTTGTCCGTCTGTTAAAATTGATTTTCCTACAAGGGCAAAAAAATACCTTAAACGATGTCCCAAACCTCCTAAGCCTGATGCTATGTAAATTACAGATTCTTCTTCAAGCAATGAAGATTCTAAAAACATTTTTGATTGCTTATATGCAAGAAAAGCCCATTTTTTTAAATCTTCAGGTGCAGATTCAACGTATTTTTCAATTATACGGTAGGCTTCGACTGTTCCTGATAATGTAAGTTGTGACAGCAATTCTTTTATTTTCTGATGATTAGTTTCATTAATAAGTTGAGATTCAAGTTTCTCTGGGCTTATTTTTATATTTTGATTTCCAAATTTTTGAATAAGTTTAAAAAACTCTATTTGAGTGTCCGGATCAACATTAGTTTCAATAATTTTTATGCTGTAGGGATTTTTTGCTGCAATTTCCCTAAGTTTATTGAAAATGTTTTCATTGTTTTCGAATGATTCCATTCTTTTATTTATTTAAAAAATTAAGTTAACGCAATATTAAAACATAAAAATGTAAGAATAAAATTTTCTTATTGTTTTAGCTTAACTTTAAATAAAATAATGCTAAAAAAAATCCGGCAATAAGCCGGATTCTAAACTACTTAGCATCTTCCACCTTTACAATTTTGCCTTCGAAGTATAAATCTTCTCCCGCTAAAGGATGATTGAAATCAATAATAACCATATCTTCAGTAATATCAATTGCAACACCATCGAAAACATTTCCTTCTTCGTCTTCCATAGGAACATAATCTCCAATTTCAGGCAATCCTTCAGGATCTTCTGTAAACATTGATTTAGGAAATTCTACTATTGCTTCAGGATCTTCGTCACCATAAGCTTCGTCCTTTTTTAGCATAAATTTAAAACTATCACCTTCGGAAAGGTCTTTGATTTTTTCTTCGAAAGATTCAAGCATTTCGCCAACACCAAACATAAAAACTGATGGTTCATTTTCGTTGACAGTTTCGACTAATTCACCATTAAAACCATCTACATACAAAGAATATGTGATAGTTACGAGTTTGCCATTTTCAATTTTCATTTTAAAAAATTTTAATTATTAACACTTTGATTTATATGCTTTGTATTTATTATTTAACTTATTCTATTATTTCTGTGTCCTTAATATCTGTATTTTGTGGGATAATTTTATTAACATTGGCTATTATTGATTTTAACCAAAAAGCCATAATAATATTTAAAATTCCATAAACAATTAGAATTATTCCAAGAAATATGGTAATTGCTTTTGCTGTATCAAAAGGATTAAAAATCATAATGAATCCCGCTACAACAATCAAGGCAGAGATTATTGCAAATATTTTAGCACTTAAATCCAGATGTTTATTGTTTAAAGTAATTATAAGTTGAGAAATTCCAGCTGAAATAACCGTAATACCAAAAATTATAATGAAAACTTCAATAAATTTATCATATAGAAATATCAGGATTATACCAAAAACAATGTTTACAGATGAACCAATAATATGAAGTGTTTGAATAAAATTATTTGCTTTTTTATTTTTTAGCCTGTAAATTAAAGTTGTAATGCCACTCAAGGATATTAAAATACCGAGAATAACTATTAGAGTTGATATTGTGAATTCAGGAATACTGACTGCAGCTAAGCCTGGGACAATTGCTGTTAGTCCAGTGTAAATCAGATAGTTAGAGTAATTGGATTTAATTTTCATTATCTAAATATTTTAGACAAAAGTAAAAAATAATTTTACAGTGCAAAAATATTTTTATGGGATTGTATTATCTGTGTAACGTATTTCAAATTGTCCTCCTGTTATTGATTTAGTTTGGAATTGATTATCAAGGTAGTTGAAGAAGAATGTTCCTCTGATTGTTCGGGTATTAGAATTATTTTCGATAATTGTAATTGATCCGTTTATAGCTTTGTATTCATAAAATCCTTGCTGGAAAATACCATATACAGGTCCTGTTTCTGTAATATACTGAACTCCGGCCGAAATATTTTTTGGGAGAGTAAGAGTAATGCTTTGCCATGCCTCGGCACGATCGCATTCTCCAAATAAAATAATAGCAGTGTCATTTTTAACACCTGTAATTGTTTTTGCTTCCCATGTTCTATTATTTTCAACAAAAATAAATGTGTTTTGAAATTGAGAAGTATCGTTAACACTGTAATATTTATAAGGAACATTAGCAAAATTACCGTCAGTAATATTTCTTGATGTGTTGTCGGTGCTTCTAAATGCGGTGAAATAGAAGTTTCCGCTAATAGTTTTAGTTTCTTTGTTAATAGATGAAATTCTGATGAAGCCGGTTCCGTTTTCGTTTCCAAGAGTAGAATATCTAACTGCACCGCTACTCATGTTAGGGATAAATTCGGCATAATTTCCATTAGTTTGATTTAAATAATATTCTCCAACCTCGGCAGATTTTACATTAAGAATAATTGTTTGTCCATTAGCAGATGTTCCGTATATTTTAATGGAGTTGTCGGTTAAAATTGCTTTTGGGTCAGGAGTTCGCCAATTTGTGGAATTAACCAAAGCATACATAACAGGATTGTTCTCTGGTCCATGAGAATTTCCTCCGCCACAAGAAGTCATTAAAACAATTCCTAAAACACTAGTTAGCAAAATTAACGAATAAAAAAATCTGTCTTTCATCTCAAAAATTTTTCACAAAAATACATTAAGTCAAATAATCGAAAAAATTTATTTTCATTAATAACGAAAAATTGTTGATTTGGTTGTATCAAAATATTTTTTAGAGCGTTTTATATTTTTATTTTTGCAAAAAAATAAAAATATGGGTTTAAATTGTGGAATAATAGGAATTGCAAATTGTGGAAAGACAACACTTTTTAATTGTATGTCAAACACAAAAGCCGAGACAAGTAATTATGCTTTTTCAAGCAATAAATCTAATATAGCTGTTATCAACGTTCCTGATCCGAGATTAAAAGAACTTGAGAAATATCAAAAAACAGAAAAATTAGTTCCTGCAACAGTTGAAATTATAGATATCCCCGGACTTACAAAGGGGTCGAGTAGCGGAGAGGGAGTAGGAAATCAGTTCTTAGCAGATATCCGAAATACGGATGCATTAATCCATGTACTTCGTTGTTTTGATGATGATAATTTGCCACATGTAGAGGGATCAGTAAATCCTGTAAGGGATATGGAAACTATAGACCTCGAACTTCAAATTAAAGATTTGGAGTCGATAAATAAGAAAATTTTAAGAATGGAAAAACTTCTTAAAGGCGGTGATAAAGAAGCAAAAGCAGCGTTAGAAGTTTTACATATATATAAGGAACATCTGGAAAATATGCAAAATGCAAGAACAGCTCCCGTCAGCGATGAAGATAAAAAATATATTGCAGATTTGTTTTTGCTTACAGCAAAGCCTGTAATGTTTGTTTGTAATATTGACGAGGCTTCGATAAATAATCTAAATCATCATGTAAAATCGGTAAAAGAAGCACTTGCCGGACAAGATGTGAAAATTCTTACCGTAGCTGCGGCATTGGAAGCAGAAATAGCCGAACTGGAAACAGAAGAAGAAAAATTAGAGTTCCTTGCAGATTATGGTCTTAAAGAGCCAAGTGTCAATTTAATAATCAGAGAAGCATACGATTTGTTGAATTTGCAATCGTTTTTTACCGTGGGGCCAAAGGAAATCCGAGCATGGACCATTAAGAAAGGTATGACAGCACCGGAAGCTGCCGGAGTAATTCATTCTGATTTACAACGTGGCTTTATCAGAGCCGAAGTTATGAAATATAATGATTTTATTGAACTAGGATCTGAACAAGCTGTTAAAAACGCAGGAAAATTTCACGTCGAAGGCAAAACTTATATTGTCGAAGATGGCGACATTCTGCATATAAGATTTAATGTTTAATTTTTATTTGAAAAAAACATGGCAGTAAATGTTTCAATTCCAAAAGGGACAAGAGATTTTGGTCCATTGGAGATGCGTCGCAGAAATTATATTTTCGACAATATAAAAGAAATTTTTAATCTGCACGGGTATCTCCCCATAGAGACTCCGGCAATGGAGAATTTAAGCACTTTGCTTGGTAAATACGGAGAAGAAGGCGATAAGCTACTTTTCCGGATATTAAATTCCGGAGATTTTACCAAAGAAATTCCTAAAAATGAATTTACTTCGGAAAATCTAACCAAATTGTCATCCTTAATGTGTGAAAAAGGATTAAGGTATGATCTGACTGTTCCTTTTGCTAGATTTGTGGTTCAACACAGAAACGAGATAAATTTTCCGTTTAAGAGATATCAGATACAACCTGTTTGGCGAGCAGATCGTCCTCAAAAAGGTCGTTATCGTGAGTTTTTTCAGTGTGATGTTGATGTTATAGGTTCCGATTCTCTGTTTAATGAATATGAACTTTTACAAATTATAGATAAGGTTTTTCAAAAACTTGGCATTAATGTAATAATAAAAATAAACAATCGCAAAATTTTAGCCGGCATAGCTGCAAGACTTGGAATGTCAGACAATTTGATTCCAATGACAATTGCGATTGATAAAATTGAAAAAATTGGTCGAGAGAATACAAAGAATGAGCTTTTACAAATAGGCATTCAAGAAGCTGATGTGGAAAGTTTATTGGATTTGATAAGTACTACAGGTAGCATCAAGGACCAAATAGTTTTTTTAAAAAAATATTTCAAAGACAATGAAATCGGATTAAAAGGTGTAGCAGAGTTGGAAGAAATCATCTCTTATGTTGAGATGAATCCGATCAAGAATAAGATTGAAATTGATTTAAGTTTAGCACGTGGTTTAAATTATTATACGGGATCAATTATAGAGGTAAAAGCAGCAGATTTTCAAATTGGAAGTATTTGTGGAGGTGGCAGATACGATGACCTCACCGGAATTTTCGGATTAAAGGATGTTTCGGGAGTGGGAGTAAGTTTTGGTGCAGACCGTATTTACGATGTTATGCTCGGATTAAATTTGTTTCCGGAATTTATAGAAAGTGCGGTTAAAGTTTTGTTTGTAAATTTTGGAAATGATAGCCTAAAAACTTGTATTGCTTTGTCTGAAAAATTGCGAAAAAATAATATAAGTTGTGAAATATATCCACAAAATACTAAGTTAGACAAACAATTCAAATATGCTAATGCAAAAAATATTGAATATGTGGCAATAATTGGGGAATATGAGTTTCAAAGTAAAAATCTGAATATTAAAAATTTGCACACCGGAACACAAGAACAAATTCCTTTTGATGAGATTGCAACCTATTTTAAAAATAGGTAGTATTCTAAATAATTTAGGATTTTGATTAAGAAAAATTTCGTTTAAAGGAAAAAACATTTAATTTTGCAAACCTAAATTATTCAGGCCCGGGTGGCGGAATTGGCAGACGCGCTGGTTTCAGGGACCAGTGTCCGCAAGGACGTGCAGGTTCGATCCCTGTCCCGGGCACAAATCAGCTAAGGCTGATTTTTTTTTTTACCGTTGTTTTTAGTTAATTTACCGAAAACTGTTTTATTTTTTTTGAATAATTCCTTTTATTTGTAAAAAAAAATATGAGAAATTCTGTTAATAATAAGACGAATTGCTGTTTTACGGAGAAAAGTAAAGTAACAAGAAATGTTTTGGTTGCAATATTCTTTTTAAGTGCCGGAGTAATTTTATTGCTTAGAAATTTTGGTATAATAAGTTATGATATAATAAAATACATTTTCAGTTGGCAATCTTTATTGATAGCTTTCGGACTTTTGGTATTAAGTAATGGTTTTAGAAAAAAGTGGTTTAAAGGTTTTATTTTAATAAGTATTGGAGCAATATTTTTAATTGATGAAATTTATGGACTTAAGTACGGGACTGCAAATTTATTTTGGCCAATTATATTAATATTTATAGGAATTTTGATAGTTGTAAAAATTTTCACACGTTCGTCAAATATTGATAAAAAAAACACTTCGAAATATAGCCCTTTAATTGATGAACTGTTCAGTTCGAATGATTATATTAATATATCAAGAGTATTTTCTGGAGTAAATACAATCATTACTTCTCAAAATTTTAAAGGAGGTAAAGTTAGTTTTGTTTTTGGAGGTGGTGAACTCGATTTCCGAGGAGCAGCTTTATCGGAAGGCATAAATATTCTGAAAGTAGAATGTGTATTCGGCGGAGTAAAAATTATATTACCAGAGAATTGGGATGTTAGTTTAGAAACATCCGGGGTTTTTGGTGGGTTTAGCGATGAAAGAAGGTATATTAAGCTGTCGAATGTTGAAACAAAAGGCAAGTTAATTATTAAGGGAGAAGCAGTTTTTGGAGGAGGAGAAATAATTAACGGATAAAATATGCAAAATCCATTTTATAATAAAAATTTTACATTTTCGTATTTAGGAATAACCGTAATAATTATTACGGTTTATTCTGTTTTGGTTTATTTTACCTTGCATGTTTCTTGGGCAGTAGCCGTTTCAGAGTCAGTTATTTCGATAACTTTATTTGCTGCAACAGGTTTTGGAATTTGGTATGTAGTAAAATATAATTTAAGTAAAACAAGATTGTACGAGAAAATTTTTCTATTTATAATTTCTGGAATAATGGTTGTATTGGTCTGGTTTGTTTTTAATATGCTCTTTAAAAGTATTTTAATCAAACTGCTAGGCAACAATCCCGGTTTTATATTCAACCCATTATATCATTTAAGTACCGGATTATTTCTCTTTACAATTCTAATTCTTGTTTATCAAATAATTATACTCTTTAATAAATATGCCGAAAAACTTAAATCTGAAGAGATGCTTAAACAAAACCTGGCTGAAACAAAACTTAACATGTTGAAAGCCTATATAAATCCACATTTTTTATTTAATAGTTTAAATTCAATTAACTTTTTAATAGGAACAGACAATGAAAAAGCAAGAGTAATGATAATAAATCTTTCAGAATATTTTAGGAGTATATTAAAGCACAAGGATCAAATATTTATTAATTTTAAGGAGGAATATATCTCTGCGCTAACATATTTTAAAATTGAACAAGAAAGGTTTGGAAATAAAATTTTGTTTAAAGATGATATAGAAGAATCTTCATATAATTCAAAAATTCCGGTAATGATATTACAACCATTATTCGAAAATATTATTAAACATGCAGTTTCAGAGAGTTTAGTGGCTATTGAGGTTTATTTTAAATCTTATTGTGATAATGATTGTTTGTATATTTTACTTGAAAATACTTACGAATCTGAATTTACAAACCAAAAAAAAGGAACGGGATTAGGTTTAAGTTCCACTTTTGATAGGTTATATTATATTTATAACAGGCGAGATTTGTTTCAAATAAATAAAAATGAAAAAAAGTTTAGTGTTTTGTTGAAGATACCACAAAAATTTTAAACATGAGAATACTTGTAATTGATGATGAACCACATGCAATAGAATTAATAAAGAACTATTTGAAAGAAAGAGAGGATATTGATGAGATTAGACTCGCCACTGATGGGTTTGATGGTCTAAAAGAGATAAATGAATTTAATCCTGAAATTTTATTTTTGGATATTCAGATGCCAAAAATTTCAGGAATCGAATTGTTAGAGCTTATAGATGTACCTGTTCAAGTGATTTTTACAACCGCATATGATGAATATGCAATTAGGGCTTTTGAATTGAATGCAACAGACTATTTATTAAAACCGTTCTCTAAGGAACGCTTTAACAAAGCTTTAGACAGAGCAAAAAGTAATCTTGCGTCGTCGAATTTTCAAGACAATTTTAATAAGATTGTAGAAAATTATAATGAAAACAAAGAATTTATAAATAGAGTAGTTGTAAAAAGTGGTATCAGGATAGTAATCATACCTGTTGAGAAAATATATTGTATTGAATCAGCTGATGATTACGTTGTTATATTATCCGAAACCGGAGAGTTCGTGAAGAATAGTACAATGAAATATTTTGAAAAGAGTTTAAACCCAAATGATTTTGTCAGAGTTCATCGTTCTACAATAATAAATGTTAATAAGATAAAAGAAATTCAGCCATACTCTAAAGAAAACTTTTCAATTATTCTCAACAATGGGAAAATTGTTAGAACCAGCAGACAAGGAATAGTCGAACTGAAAAAAATATTAGATTTTTAGCCTTGAAATATCTGTGTTTGACAAAATATTTTTACAATAGTTATATCCCAAATCAAATATTTCACGATGATATTTCAGCTCCAAAATATTGTATTTTGCCAGATTAGCAGGTTCTATGTATAAGTCACATTTACGTTGATAATATTTAATATTTTTGTTTATAGCAATTTGAAATGTTCTAGTTGCAACTTGAATCATTGATTCTAATTTTTCTGTCTTTTCAAAAGGATAAACATTAACGCCAATAATTAGATCACAAAATTTAACCAATGGTTTTACAGGAAAATTATCAATTAATCCTCCATCAACATAATATGTATTTTTAATTTTAACGGGAGAAAAAACAACCGGAATTGAAGCAGAAGCTTGAACATAGAGGTTAATTTTCCCTTTATAAATATATTCAACCTTTGCATCATTCATATTTGTGGTACAAATAATTAAAGGGATTGGTAATTCTTCTATATTTTTATATTTTATGTATTTTTCGATAAGGGAACTGAGGTTTTCAAGGTTTAATAATCCATCTTTTGGGATATGAAATTTTGTTAAATCCCAAAGTTTCTTTTCTTTGAAAATTTCAAGAATTTCATCGGGTTTATAGCCTGCACAATAAAAAGCTCCAGCTATAGAACCGGCACTTGTTCCAGAGACAATCTCAGGGTATATTCCGAATTCGTTAAGAGCTTTTAATATTCCAAGATGAGCAAAACCTTTAGAACCTCCACCACTTAAAGCAATTCCAAGTTTAAATCTTTTCATGAGATTTTTTTATGTAAATTTATAAAAATTATCTTGACTTCAAAAATTATTTGCATTTTTGTATTATGAAAAATCCGGATTTGATAAATATAACTGTACTTATTAAAAAATTTTTAATTTGGCGTATTCGTAATATCAGTGATAAAAATTTTATGCTGATATTATCTATATTTGTTGGATTTTGTTCCGGATTGGCAGCTGTATTAATGAAGAATTCAGTTCACTTTGTAAGGGAATTGGTAATATATATAGCAAATGTAAATTCATTCCCATATATATACATATTATTTCCATTTATAGGTATTTTATTGACGGTATTATTTGTTAGATATTTAATTAAAAAGCCATTAGGGCATGGTATTCCTATGGTTTTATATTCTATGTCCAAAACTCAGGGTAAAATTGAAAAGCATAATATGTTTAGCAGAATAATAGCGAGTTCCTTGACAGTAGGATTTGGTGGTTCTGTAGGATTAGAAGGCCCGATTGTTGCAACAGGTTCTGCCATAGGTAGTAATATAGGCACTTTATTCCGATTAAATTATAAACAAATAATTTTACTTATAGGAAGTGGAGCAACCGGAGCAATTGCGGCAATTTTTAAAGCTCCCATAGCAGCAATCATTTTTGCATTAGAAGTAATGATGATTGACTTAACAATGTCATCACTTTTACCTTTACTTTTCTCATCCATTACGGCTGCGCTAACATCATATTTGTTTATAGGTAGAAACTATATATATATTTTAGAAGTTATAGATCCATTTAGAATGTCAGATACATTGTATTTTATACTATTAGGAATTTTATGCGGCAGTGTTTCTTTATATTTTTCCTTACTCTATTTAAAACAATCAAAGTTCTATTCGCGAATTAAAAATTCATGGATAAAACTTTTAGTTGGTTCTACAGTATTAGGCATACTGATATTTATTTATCCATCACTATATGGCGAAGGATATGAGGTGATTAACTCAGCCTTATCTGCTGATACAAGTTATGCATTAAACGATACATTATTTGAAAATATGGATAGATTTTTATTACTGATAATATTATTAATAATTCTATTCAAGCCTTTTGCAACTGGAGCTACTTTTGGTGCTGGTGGAGTCGGGGGTATTTTTGCTCCTTCAATGTTCATGGGAGCAAATATTGGTTTGTTTACAGCTTTATTTTTATCATACATCAATATAAAAGTTTCACCCGTAAATTTTGCACTACTTGGAATGTCCGGATTAATTTCAGGAGTTATACATGCCCCATTAACAGCGATTTTTTTGATAGCTGAGATTACTGGTGGTTATCATCTTTTTTTCCCTTTGATGATAGTTTCATCAATTTCTTTTGCTATTGTAAAAATATTTATGCCAAATTCTGTTTATACAATTATTCTGGCAAAAAGAGGAGAATTATTAACACATAATGCAGATAAAAACACTTTAACACTTCTAAATTCAAAAGATTTAATCGAAAAGAATTTTTTAACAATTGATGGATCCGCAAGTTTAGGAGATTTAACAAAAATTATTGCAAAGTCGAGTAGAACAGTATATGTGGTTGTTGACAAAGAAAATAATTTTAAGGGACTAGTCTGGCTTGATCACATAAAACATTTGATTTTTAACACAGAATATTATGATAAAATTTATGTGCGAGATTTAATGTATATGCCAGATGTAGTGATATCATCAGATATGAGTGTACCTGAAATAGCAGTTATTTTTGAGAAATATGATCATTATAATATTCCAGTAGTAGATAATGGAAAATATGTGGGATTTATCTCAAGAGCAAGGTTTTTAACTAATTATAGGAAGTTGTTGAAGCAAATAAGTTCTGATTAGTAATTTTTTTAAGGTAATTTAATTTTACATATTTTTGTGGTTATAATTATTTTCTATATGCAAGATTCTAAAATTTCTAATTACAGTAAAATATCTAAAGACTTTGCTGAACTATTGGATTTGGTTTCAAATCTGAAAATTCATAAATGTATTTATTGTAATAGTCTAAATATAATTAAGCATGGGAAGTATAAAAATACTCACAGATATAAATGTAAGGATTGTAAAAAGACTTTTATCCCAACAACCGGAACAACAATTTATTATTTAAATAAGTTACATGTGTTCCTTGAATATTATAGAATTATTATGAATGAAGGACCTCTAACAATTCATGAATTTGCAAAAAGACTTAAAATCTCGCCTCAAACGGCATTTGATTGGAGACATAAAATTTTTGTTTCCTATTCTGAATCTGAAGAAAAAATAAACAAAGAAGTTATGTTAAAAAGTTTTTATTTCAATTTTAGTCAGAAGGGAAGAAGGCTTAATGCTAAATTATCTGGAATTCCAAGACAATTTATGAGGACAGGATCTGTTATTATTGAGAATAATTCAGATTTTTATATTAATTTGTTACATATGGGTGAGTTAAAAAATCAACATGTTAATAGAAATTTGAAGAAATTTTGTTATTCAAATATTAAAATATACGGTTCTGAAGAAGTTATTGCGTTATTAGAAAGTAAAAACTTTACAATTGCGAATGTGCAAACATTACGAAATAAAAAAATACTTGAAGTTAATAATGAAATTATTTTTAGAAACACTATTAGATATACTTACAAAGGAGTATCAACAAAATATTTCCAATCTTATTCAAACTTTTTTTCCAGATTCTATTCGAGATGTCTAAAATATTCCAATGAATTTCTAATAAGGACTCATGAAATTTGGTTTAAATTTATACAATTAGAAAGATTATTTAGAAGTTTTATAATTGATATTTCGGAACTTAAGTTAGAGTTTAAAAGTATAAGAAGAAAATGGAAATATGAATTGCGGTATAAGTATTTTGATTATGAAAATTTATATTTAGCATCTTAAAAATGGAATGTCGAAAATGTGGGGCATGTTGTATAGCTCCCTCCATAAGCAGTAAAATTCCGGGAATGCCAGATGGCAAGCCATCGAATGTCAAGTGTATTCATTTAAGTAAAAATAATTTATGTGATTTATGGGGTAAACCGGAAAGACCAAAAGTATGTATAGAATGTAAAGCTGATGAAATGTTTTGTGGAAATAGTTTTGAAGAAGCAATAAGAATATTTTTAGAATTGGAGAAATAAAGAAAGCGGCTATGCCGCTTTCTTTATTTCTCAATAATCAGTTTACTATTTATTGTTAAGTCTTTAAATTCTATTTGGATTAGGTATATTCCATTAGCAAATTCATCTATCGAAATCTCTGTTTTATTACCATAAACATCAATTTGTTTTAATAATTGTCCGGCAATATTTGAAATTTTTATACTATAGAATTCATTTTCGGATGAGATTAAAACTCTATCTTCTGCCGGATTGGGATAAATTGAAATATTATCTAAATTGTTATCAGTAACTAATGTAATGTTAGAGAATGTAGCTGTAATATTTTTGTTGGAATTCATATTTATGGATATTGAAGGATTTGAGCCTGCTGCATCTCCACTCCAATTGGAGAATTGCCATCCGGATTGGGCTGATGCTTGAAGATTAACAGTTGTTCCTTCCTGGAAGGTTAATGTATTTGTGTAAGGAGTACCATTTACATTAACACTCCCTTGTCCAACAATATTTATATCGAGTGTATAATTTTGATTTATTTGTTGATTGTATATCCTTATGTTATCAACAGCGAAATTAGCACCATCGTTTCCTGTATATTTGAAAGCAAATTTTACATTATTATGACCAGCATAAGCACTTAATGGTAGGATAGTTTCTTGCCAAACGTATGTGGCGTCATCAGTTATCCAATTAGGATGGTCTGTTTCTCCCCAAATTTTTGTCCAGGTTTCACCATTTACTTGTACCATAAGGTCCAAGTCGCAGTTATTGTTTGTTACAGACCAATTATATGAACCATTAAACCAGAACGAAATTACAGGGGTTGTTAAACTTGAAAAATCAAATGTTGGAGTTATGAGCCATTCGTTTTGATTTTGGGCGATCCATTGAACATACCAAAAATGAGAGCCTGTTTGAGGAACAACGTTTGTTGATGTGCCAATAGTATATCCTGTTGTACTTGTCCATGTATTAGTAGAATGTGTTTGCTGTTTTGACCAGCAGTTAGGTAATTCAGCTTGATTAAAGGTTTCTTGCCATGGAAATGAATTAATAATATTACAAGGCTCATTTACTGTAATATAATTTACTTTTGTTTCTGTTATATCACCGTTTACGGTAAGACTAATTGTTTTTTGTCCGGTAGTATTGTAAGTAACTTGATGTGGTCCTTGCCCGGTTGCAGTAGCAGGATTTGCTCCGGCTCCGAAATTCCATGCCCAAGATGTTATTGTTCCTCCACCCGAAGCATCGGTAAAAGTAACTGGTTGTCCGACTTCAACTGTTAACGGATTGGCTGAGAAGTTAGCAAATACTCCTCCTGCAATAACAGTTATAGTATAATCTTCAGTCTCAGAATAATTCTGATTCCCACAAGCTAAAGGAGTAACAGTGTTTCCGTAAACTGTTCTTATTCTCAAATTTGTCGGCCCTAAAACTGCATCAGTAGGGACTGTAATTGTCAGTGGAGAAAGACTTGTAAGTCCATTAGCAGTGTTTGTGGCAGAACCTAAATTGTACTCTTCACCAGGATCAAAAATACAGTTTTTATTCCAGTCAATCCATGCTCTTGTTTGTACTGTGTAGTTTCCATCAGTATTTACTCTGACAGACAATTGATATTGTTGTCCGGTAACAACATTAGTAGAAATGTTTGTGTAGTCAGTATATGCAGGTGCACCAGTAGATGTATTATCTATTGTGTTGAAAATCACTCTGGTAATTCCAGTATTATCGTCTGTTGTGGCAGAAACAGTACAATAAACACAAGGAGCTGTTCCGGTTGTGGTTGCTGATCCCGTTAGTGCAGAGGTGTTATAACAATTGTCAGCTGTAAAAAATTCATAAATTGCAAAATGATAAGTAGTTCCTGGTAATAAATTCGTTACTGTAACAGATGTGCCTGTACCTTTATAAACAACATAAGTATCGGCCCCAAGAGATGAACCTGAACCAAAAGAAGCATCAGCTGAGTATGAAACTCCGTTGATTGGATTTCCAGAAACAGCAGCACCTTTGCGGGCAACAACTAACACCTGGTTACCATTACCTCTTGTCCATTCAATAGTCATTTGATTGTCTTGAATATTTGATGAAGAAAAACTAGTAGCTTGTTGAGTTGGTGGTGTGCAAATCACGGCAAAAGGATCGAACCCATCTAGTACCATCACTCCGGAATTTGTGGGATCTAACCAATCACTAAGACGAGTTGCAGTAGTACCGCCTCCTGTCCAAGAAACTCCCAGCTTACCATAATAATCTGGTTGAGTATTGCCACAAGCAGCATATCCACCGTGAAGCTGTCCAATTATTCTTTTGTTTGAATCATATAATGCTGAACCTGAAGACCCTCCTTCAGTTGTTGTTCCTCCACTCCATACAATACGCCAATGATTTGTTCCACTACCCGGATTCCCCAGGTAATTTGCAGATGTAACTCCGGTAGTCGAGTATGAGAATTTTTTAATATCACCTGATGGATGATGTATACCTACTATTGTTTCATTTAATGTGAGCTCTGTAGTTCTATTCCATCCCGACCAATATGCATTAAAACTTTGTGGAATAGCAGTATTTATTTCAACTAAACAAAAATCAGAATCTGAATTTCTTGCACGAAGAGTTGCTCCATTTAAAGAATTATAAGATGGAGATGATGGCGGATTTGTGCAAGTCGGACTTTGCCAGTTAAACCAGAAGACCCATGCTGCAGGATTACTATAACAATGGTCAGCGGTTAATATATATGGTTTACTATCGAAATTTGTATTATTTATTAAAGTTCCGGTACAAAAGCCATTACCATTGCTTACCAACATACATACACTTCTGATTTGATCTTCCCAGCCAGCAGCTTCAGGACAAGCAACATTTAAGTTACATGATCCACTGCTTCCAAAATCTTTGGCATATTCATAAGGTCCTCTGTATCCATGGGTTACCCACATTAAATTTAATTCTACTTTAAAAGCAACATCAAACGGTTCAAAATATTCTATTGTAATTGCTTCTCCCGGAATTAGAGTAGTTGAAAAATATCCGTGATCTTGATTGTTCTTTGATGTAAATGCTCCTAAAATTACAGATTTATCTTCGTTATAAATGAAAAGTTTTGCTCCATCCGGCAACTTATAGCGGTTGAATGTTAAATTTATGGTTTTTGCATTTGAGCTACGTAATGCTAATCTCCACAAACGTCCTTGTCCGGGAATAACATCCCAAACACCCGAATTACCAGGATTTAAATCTACTTCATGATTAAATCCAAACCTCCATGGCATTCCCGGTAAAGTATCTAAAATTTTATCTTCTTCCCTTAATGCGAATTCATTTACCGGAGGCAACTCTTCAAACTTAACATTACTCAAAACATTTGCCTTAAATGTCTGAAAACTTAAAGGTGTTCCGCCTTCACTTAATTGTGAATACAAATTAACGCTAAAATAAATCATTAAACTATATAATAAAATCTTTCTCATACACTAAAAATTTTAATTTACATACTCAAAGACAATATTTTTTTTGTATAGTTGTAAGTTATTAATCAAAAATATATTAACAAAATTCTTTTATCAATTGTTGATTATTCTGATGAGGTTAACAAACAACTGTCACCGTAACTTAAAAATCTAAAATCATTTTTTATGGCATATTCATAAATTTCTTTCCATTTTTCTCCAACTAATGCCGAAACTAAAAGCAAAAGAGTTGACTTTGGCTGATGAAAATTTGTGATTAAACGTTTTGTAAATTTAAATTTATATCTCGGCAAAATCATTATTTGTGTTGAACAATAAATATTTTCAATTTTTTGTCTATTCATTAGATTTAAACAATTTTCAAGTAAAGTCTTAGTTCCCGGAAAATTATTTTCATTGTTTTGAATGTAAGGATCCCATTGTCCGACAAAAAATGAATTGTCAATTTTTTTATATTGATTTATTTTGATCAATACATAATAAAAACTTTCTAATGCTCTTACAGTAGTAGTACCTACTATACACAAGTTTTCATGAGATTCAATCAAGTTTTTAACATTTTCTTTGGTAATAATGAAATGTTCGGTATGCATGGTATGTTCAGAAATTTTTTTTGATTTTACGGGTTTAAAAGTTCCTGCCCCAACATGTAAAGTAAGATAATCTCTTTGAATATTTTTATTTGAAAGTTTTCGGAAAACTTCTTCAGTAAAATGTAATCCTGCTGTTGGTGCTGCCACTGATCCTGGAAATTCCCCAAATATCGTTTGATATCTTTTATAATCAATAGCTTCTGAGTTTCGATTCAAATAAGGAGGCACAGGTATTTTTCCGGCCTTTTCTAATATTTGAGAAAATAAAATACTATTATCATCCCATTCAAAACTTATAATAAAACTATTATCGCACTTTTCTAACCTTTCGCAACTCAAACAAATAATCTTATTATCTAATTCTAATTTTTGATATAATTTTCCGCTTTTCCATTTTTTGTTGTTACCAACAAAACATTTCCATGTACATCTTTTTGTGGAATTTAATGAAATAGCATAATCTGTAGGTTCGTATGGTTCTAGACAAAAAACTTCTATTTGACTTCCGGTTTCTTTTGTAAATATTAGCCTTGCGTTGATAACTTTAGTATTGTTTAAAAAAATCAATTTCGTATTGTCTAAATATTTGTCAACATTTTTGAAAATATCCGATTTGATATCATTATTAAAAATTAATAATTTTGATTCATCACGATTGGGTAAAGGATATTTTGCAATTTTTTCTTCTGGCAAATTATAATCGTAATCATTAATATTTATTTCCGATATGTAAGTCATTTTTATTAAATTTGTGCAAAAATAAGATTTAATATGAAAATAGATATAGGCGATAAGGTAAGATTTTTAAATGATGTAGGCGGGGGAGAAGTTATAAAAATTATTTCCAATAACATGGTTCTTGTAAAAGATGATACCGGTTTTGAATATCCATATCCTGCCAATGAATTGGTTGTTATTGAAAAATCAAAGGTTTTTTCCAAAGTCGAAATGGTTTCCGAAAATACTGTGTTTAATAAAACTTCTGAAACAAAAGTTAAAACGGAGACAGTTTCTTCTGACTTTATGTATAAAAATGATAATATTACTAACATTTTTTTTGCCTTTACCAGAGTTAAAAACGATTCACAGGATGGGTTTGACATTTTTTTAATCAATGATTCTGATTTTACGCTTTATTATATGTTTTTTTTGAAAGGAGATTTTGGATGGAGAAAATTGGATCATGATATTCTAGAACCAAATACAAAAATAAAAATTGATTTTTTAAGCAGAGATATAGTTAATAAGTCTCAAGAAATAGTAGCTCAGATTTTATTTATTTCGCATCCTGTTCAGATTTATCATCGAATGATTGAAAGAAAAATTCCCATTGTTCCCCTCGAACTTTTTCAGGACTATCGCTATAAAGCAAACGAATTTTTAGATGAAAATGCTTATATATTTATCCTTCTTAAAGAGGAACTTGGCTTAGGAAATAACATTGATGAAATTAAAGAACTCGAAACTATAATAACTGAAAAAGAAAAAGTGGAAGAAGATAAATCAGCAAGATTTAAAACCAGACCTAAACCAAAAACTATTGAAGTAGATTTACATATAAATCAACTTGTGGATTCCGTTGTAGGAATGTCTAATGCCCAAATTCTTGAAATTCAAATGAAAAAATTCCATGAAACCATGACTGAAGCCATAATGAACGGTGTTGCAAGAGTTGTTTTTATACATGGAATAGGCAACGGAACACTTAAGTCTATAATAAGAGAATCAATAAAAGAACAATATAAACTCAATTATGAAGATGCTTCGTTTAGAGAATATGGCTTTGGGGCAACAATGGTAATTATGGAATAAAAAAAGCGGAATATCCGCTTTTTTTAATTTTCTTCTGTTTTTGGAATGGAAATTTTTACAGCAATTTTATTCCCTTGAAAATCTGAATCATTTAGAGCATTAATTGCGGCTTCAGCTTCTGCGTCATTTTCAAATTCAACAAAACCGTATCTTTTTGATTTCCCGGTTTGTTTGTCAATAATTACTCTTGCAGAAAGAACTGTTCCATACTGAGAAAACAATGCCTGTAAATCTTTCCCTCTGGTTTTTGGGTGTAAATTTGCAACAAATAAATTCATAATAAAAAAAATTAAAAAAATTTAAAAAACTATTTTTCACAAAAATAATATAAAATATTTTAAATTTAACAAAAAATT
>LUZK01000096.1 GCA_001603595.1 Bacteroidales bacterium Bact_19 | reverse complement strand
AACAAAATGTTTGCTCCCACAATGAGGACATTCCTTGATTGGAAGGCTTACAATTTCTTTTGGAAAAGGATTACGTCTTACTTTTTTGGCTTTTTGTTTCATTTTTTTTAATGTTTGTCAATTAACTAATTATTGCAAAATAAAAAGTAAAATGATTTATCAACACATATTTTAAATATATTTTTATATTTAAAAAAACATCTCTCCAATTCATAAATACATCTTCAAAATTTTAAAAATACACTTCCACAATTACTACATTACCTTGATTTGCAGGTACAAGATTCACGACAGGAACGTTTTACACTTAACTTTTTTCTTTTCTGGTTAATTCTAAAATGCTTTCAATAAACAAATTTAGGCAAAAATAATAAATAAATTGAAATATCCACCTATCTCGGATTTTTGATTATTTAAAATTTTTAAGAATGCAACATTTTTCAATATGTTATATGACTAATTATCTGCAATAATCTACGAATCATTTTCACATTTCCCTTTCCAAGTAATGATATATTATTTACAATTCATCCTCGAGTTGCATCATATTTTTATTATCGTTTTTTCTGCCTATTCCGAAATTATATCTCACATTGATACTTATGGACTGATTATCAGTGTATCTATTTCCCCAGGCATTTACATTTCCCTGATGTATTGAGTATTTTACGTTCATTGTTCTTAGCAAATCTCTTAATCTAATATTTATGGTTAGTTTGTTATTCAGAAAGCTTTGTCTTAATCCTAGATTTAACATTCCGAAATTTTCTAATTCATAAAAATCGTATTGTCCATTTATCATCATAAAACCCATCAATGTTAATCGAGTATTTTTAGCAATTTTCAGCATGTGAAATGTATATATCCTCCAAGAACCTCGACTGTATATTAATTCTTCGCCCTGATAAAAACCGTCATATTCGTTAAGATTATACTGAGCTCCTGCACCGAAAAAATATCTTCCGCCCGGTGGAATTCCAATCATTCCTCTGAAATAGGTTTCTTTACTTTTGCCCAAATTATCATAAGTATTAACTGCGATGGCAGGATTTTGAATATCCTGATAAACAACTCCCGAAAAAATATCTTTAGTATAATTGCGTCCTAAGGCAAATACCGGAAAATTTTCATAGGAAATATTCAGTTCAACATTATCCGTAAACTGCGGTTTAAGAGCAGGGTTACCCGTCTGATAAAGATATTGATCAACTATTGTAATATTCGGGTTTAACATTTCATATCCCGGCCGACTAATAGTTTTTCGATAGATTGCATAAGCCTTAAGTTCAAAATCTTTCATTTTAAAAACTGTACGACTTAAATAAACATAAGGGAATAAATCTATTCGATTAACAATAAATCCTGTATCTCTTGGAATGGTTTGTGTACCTTTCATATATGTATTTTCTGCTCTAACTCCGGCTTTGAGAACAAAATCCTTAAAAAAGGTCTTAGTTATTTGCAAATAAGAAGCATTTATTGATTCATCGTAATGATAATAATTTGTTCTGATAGGATCAGAAATGTTTATACCTCCTTGATTAATCCAAAAATCTGAATTATTTTCTAAATATTGATAAGTAGCTTTTATTCCGCTTTCGAGAACAAACCTATTTTTCAATTGCAAATTTAAGTCTGATTCAAAACTCACAAAATTTCGCATCATAAGATTATTCCCAGATCCTGCTACAATAAAAGTATCAGGAAATATAAAATTATACACGTAATCCTGATTCATATCGCGATTACTGTAATTATAAGAAATTTTACTTTCCCAAAACGAACCAAGTGTATCAATTTTACGAGTAAGATTAATATCTTGTTGAAGATTTAAAAATTTAGATTTATTGTTTATAGTATTGGTGTTTTGACTAAATATTTCTTGGAATATGTTGTTTGATAAGCCTGTACTTGTATTAAAATTTTTAGGATTACTGAAATTAAATCTTCCGTCATAGGAAAAAGTCCATTTTTCGTTGGGGTCATAGTTAATACCAAAGCTAATAAAAGGGTTATGAGATTTATTTCTGGAGCTTGATTCCTGCACAAAAAAAGTATCTATTTTCATCTGTCTGGTTGCATTTAAGATCTCCTCTCTATCATTGTACCGATAACTAGAGTTAAGATAAATACTATATTTATCGCCACTGTCATTTAGGCTAATCCCGAAATCTCCTGAATTGTATTTTGCCCTGTTGTAGCCTCCGTTTAAAGAGCCAAAACGGCTTAATTTAATACCTTTTTTAAGAACGATATTTATTATCCCACCTGTTGAAGAAGCATCATACTTTGAGGATGGTGTGCGTATAACTTCAATTCTTAAAACAGAATTTGGTGGCAGGCTCTGCAAAATTGTTGTGATATCTTGATTGCTCATTTTTTGTTCTCGTCCATTTATATAAATTTTTGCGGGAATAGCAGAATTAAGAAAAACTCCTCCATCTTGGTCAACATAAAGTCCGGGAGTGCTTTCTAAGACTTCAAGGGTATTTGAGCTTACTCCTTCGAGGCTTTCAGGATCAATAATCATTTTGTCGCCTTCTTGTCGTACTAAAGGAGCCTTGGCTTCAACTGTAACTTCAGATAATGTTATTTTATCGTCTGTTAAATATATAATTATTTTTCGGAAATCTTCCTTCACAGAATAAACTTTTTCAAAAGTTTGATAACCTACAAAACTAACATTCACTTTATATAACCCATTTTTAATCTCTTTAAAATTAGCTGTTCCAAGCTTATCGGTGGTAGCAAATTTTTCAGTATTATCAGCAACTTTTAAAAGTTTAACAGTTGCTCCGGGAAGCGAATTATTTTCTTTGTCTTTAACAATTACTGTTAAATTTTGAGAAAATATATTTATAATGTTAAAAAACATAAACAAGAGAGTAAAAAATCTTTTCATAAGTGAAATCAAATATCTTCAAAAATAAAAATATGTCTGAACTATGAATATATAATTAAGCATTTTTTAAGAAAATTATTCGGAGTCAATAATTTATTTTATAATTTTTATTTACAATTTGTTATGTGATTTATTTAAACATAAAATAAATATATCATTATTTCAGCAAATTGTGAGTATTTAAATTAAAAAATTAAATATTTTTTATAATAATATGAAAAAAAGGCTATTATACTTTGAAGCCTTCAATAAAATCTAAGATAATACCTTCTTTTATAGAAAAATTTGATTGAAATAATTTTGATATTTTTAGTTTTTCAATAACAAGCATTGTAATAACAGCAGCAATCGGCATCATTTTAACTCGCATAATTTCCATTCCAGGCATATTTTTTCTCTGTATTAAATCATAAGAAACAAGTTTTTGATAAACACTCAGAAAATAATCGAGCGGAATAAGATTAAACCGACTTCCTTCAAATATAAAACATTCATCGCATTCGTATTTCACAAGATTAGAAAAGGTTTCAAAAGAACCAGAAGCTCCAATAAGAATTTCGGGATTAAATTTTCGTGCTTCTTCAAAAAATTCATAAATAGTATTCGTAACTACTGCTCTAATGGAATTTATATCTTCAGGTGTTAGTGGGTCATTGTAGTTAAAAGTTCTTAAAAGTCTGGCAATTCCAATTTTGTAACTATATTTGTTAATTAAGTTTTTATTATCGGCAATGCAAAATTCTATACTACCTCCGCCAATATCAATAATGATGACAGGATTTTCTTCAATAGGAACTGCAAACTTCACAGCTTGCCAAACTAATTCAGCTTCTTTATTTCCGTCAATAACATTTATTTTTATCCCCGTGTTAGAATATGCAATATCAATTATTTGGTCTTTATTGGCAGCTTCGCGTATACCACTGGTTGCGCAGGCAATAATACTATCGCATTTATATTCGTTAATGATAATTTTACACTCGTTTAGAACTTTAACAAGACGTTTAATTGCTTCGTCGGAAATAGTGTTATTTACAAAATTTTCATCTATCAAAGCAACGACCTTTTTGTCGCGAAAAATAAAATCTGTATTACCATTGACGTAATCGCAAATGGAAATATTACACGTATTAGTACCAATATCAAGAGATGCTATTCTCATTAGTTTTTATACTTAAACCATTTCCACAATTCCTTGTAATTTACTTTTTTACCATACATTAAAATTCCTACACGATAAATTTTTGCAGCAAACCATGTCATAAAAACAAAAGAAATTACAAGCAACAACATCGAAATTATTAGGTCAGCAATAGGAACACCAAACGGGATTCTCACCATCATTACAATCGGGGAGGTAAATGGAATTATTGAAAACCAATAAGAAAGCGAACTTGCAGGATTATTAATTACCTGCATCATAACAATAATTCCAAGTATTAATGGCAATGATATCGGCAGCATGAATTGTTGGGTATCGGTTTCATTATCAACTGCAGAACCAACAATTGCAAACATTGCAGCGTACAAAAGATATCCTCCGATAAAGTAAAACAAAAAGAAAGTTATAACTTGAAGATAATTAACCGAAAATACTGCTTTAAAAGCTTCTTCGTATTTCAAGGCTTTTTCGTCGGGCACGTTATATTGATTATCAAGAGTTGAACCTACAATCACAGAATTGGGATTAAATTTTTCAGGATTATAATCTTTCAACAAAATCTTTTGTCCGAAAAATACCAACACAAAAGTGAGTACTACCCAAAGTAAAAATTGAGTTAAACCCACCAGAGCAACGCCTATAATTTTTCCAATCATCAATTGAAAGGGCTTTACAGAAGAAACTATAACCTCAACTATACGACTTGTTTTTTCTTCGATAACTCCACGCATAACCATCGAGCCGTACATAAACACAAACATATATATTAAAAACCCACAAATATACCCTATTATCATTGCAATTTCGGTGGAAGACTGTTTTTCTTCACCCTTTTCGTCAAGTGTTGTAGTAACAACATCAATGCGAGTATTAACAACTGTAAGAATATTCGTAACATCTTCTTCTGTAAGTCCGAATTCTTGGGCTTTAGTGCTAAGTTTAATGTCTTCCAATTTCTTCTCCATGGAGTTAGAGATATGTAATTTAAGAGCCATATTTGGTTGCCGGAAAGATATAAGCTGAACAACTCCAATGTTTGTTTGAACTGCAGTGTGAGGTATGTATAATAAAGCGTAATAGTCGGTATTTTTCAAATCTTCTTTTGCTTTTGTGAGGTTATACGAAGTCGTTAAATTATCATAGTATTGTAATGACACATTTTCGAACTGTAAATACTTTGTATTTGGAATGGAATTAAAAAACATTCCGGTTTCATCTATTACTGCAACTTTTTTAAATTCATCATCTTCAAGTCGCATTAGTACAATGGGTGCAATCATCAAGGCGGCAAATAATAGAGGCCCCAGTATTGTCATTATTATAAATGAACGTTTTTTTACTCTTGAATTAAATTCTCTTTTTATTATTAGTAACACCTTGTTCATATCTATGATTTTATTCGGTTAATGAATTTGTTTCGCCCACTACTTTAATAAAAACATCTTCCATCTTTGGTAAATATCTTCGAAACATCGAAATGTTACCAAACTCCAAAAATCTTTTTAGAATATCATTTGAAGTAAGATTATTGTTCAAAAGTTCAATTTCTATTATGGTATCTTTCAAATTTTTTTCAACCTTCAAAATTTTATATTCATGACTCAAACTTGTCTCAATTATATTTAAGAATCCTTCAAATTGAATTTCATAAATATTTGAAGCATAATTAGTTCTAACTTCGTTTATTTCACCTTCAAGTACTTTTCTTGACCTGTTAATAAGAGCTACATAATCACAAATTTCTTCGACGGAAGACATATTATGCGTAGAAAAAATTATTGTTGCTCCGTTTCTTTTAAGTTCGAGAATTTCTTGTTTAAGCAAATTTGCATTTATTGGGTCGAAACCGCTGAAAGGTTCATCAAAAATCAACAATGTAGGATTATGTAATACTGTGATAATGAATTGAACCTTTTGAGCCATTCCTTTTGATAATTCTTCAACTTTCTTATCCCACCAAGATTGGATTTCGAATTTTTCAAACCATTTTTTTAATCCTTTCAAAGCATCTTGCCTTGATAATCCCTTGAGTTGACAAAGATATAAGGCTTGTTCCCCAACTTTCATCTTTTTGTAAAGCCCTCTTTCTTCGGGCAAATATCCAATTAAAGAGATATGT
Source organism: Bacteroidales bacterium Bact_19 (assembly GCA_001603595.1). Classification (GTDB taxonomy): domain Bacteria; phylum Bacteroidota; class Bacteroidia; order Bacteroidales; family ML635J-15; genus Bact-19. Next base: position 436 of record LUZK01000096.1, on the reverse strand, counting down.
TTTGAACTAATCGGTTCTCCATTAAAATAAACTTTGCCCTTGTCAGGAGCTGTTATTTGATTTATAATTCTTATTAAAGTTGTCTTTCCGGCTCCATTAGGACCTAACAAACCATAAATTGAAGCTTCAGGAACCTGTATTGAAACATCATCCAAAGCAAGGTGATTTGCAAATCTCTTCTCAATGTTTTCAGTAATTAAGGCATGTTTCATTTTTTCGCAATTTAATTTTGGGTAATATTTTAACTAAATATTTAGATGATTCATTCTAATTTCTACATTATAAAGTAATTATTCAAAATTTATCTACCTTCAACGTTCAAAACTTTAGTAAATTTTTTTAATATTTTTAAAACCATAAATATTAAAGTTCCTAAAGAAAAAATTATAATCCAATAAAAATCTAGATATAATTTATTTAAATTAATACTTAAAGC
>LUZK01000016.1 GCA_001603595.1 Bacteroidales bacterium Bact_19 | reverse complement strand
AACCGGAAAGTAAAATCATAAGTTCTTCGCGAAACTGTTATTTAGGTTTTGTTAAGAAAATGAGTCTTAATCATGAAGATTTAAAGTTTGTGAAGAAAACTAAAAAAGCGATTAAGATAAATCGGTTTATTGGTATGAATAAAGATTTGAAGCTGTGGATAAATCATAAACTTTGTGGAGTTTCGACAAAATATTTACAGCAGTATAATAATTTTTATTTATTTTCATTGTTTCGACGATTTGATCCACTAGGAAAATACAGTTTGAATCTTAGGTTTGTCTGGCGGATATTTACCGATATGGAGAATATCTACAGAAATTTCATTACACAACAAACTACGGAAGTATATTCTGTCCCAACCAAAAGGAAGTGGAAAACCACTAATGATTATTATTTAGGATCACAAGGTATCCCATACTAGTTGAGAATTTAAAAATAAATGTTAAAGTTTTAGATTTTAATTATTAACCAGTTTTGCTGCAAAAGATTTTCCAAATTCTATAAGTTGATTTTTTTGCTCCTGATTGGCTCTGAACTTCATTGCCGGAACATCCTCGACAACATTAAGTTTTAATGATTTTAAGTTAGCATTAATAATTTCAGTTGCACCTCCGCTCCATCCAAAAGAACCAAAAGCTCCTGCAAGTTTAGATCTATCTCGGATAGGATTTATAAGTGCAAAAAGTTTGTAAATAGGAAGTAAAGTATTTTGGTTAATCGTCGGGCTACCAATCAGAATAGCATCGCTAAGTACAAGTTTGGAATCGAGTTCACCAAGATCTATTTTTTCTATGTCCATCACTTCAACGTCAACATTTCCTGATAATTTAATCCCTTCTGCTATTGCATTTGCCATTTCTCCGGTATATCCGTAAGCAGAAACGTATGTAATTAAAACTTTTTTATTTTGATGTTCACTTAGCAAAACATATTCTTTTGAAAGTTTTTCTGTGAGATTTATAATTTCTTGATGACGTGTTCTTAAAATCGGACCATGACCGGTTGCTATAACATTGATTTCTAAAGGACGAATTTTTTCAATGGCCTTAAGCATAAACTTACTGTATGGTTTAAGTATTACATCAAAATAATATTTAAACGCATCATAATAATCTCCAACTAAATCATCAAACATTTCTTCTTTACAAAAATGTGCTCCAAAAGAATCGCAAGTGAACAATACTTTGTCTTCAACTAGGTATGTATAAATTGAGTCTGGCCAATGCAGATTTGGTGCAGCAATGAATTTCAATGTTTTATTTCCAAGGTTTAATTCATCTCCGTCTTTTACAATTAAGTGTTTGAAATTAACTGGAAACATATCTTGCAAATATCTTATTGCATTTCCACTACCTACAACAGTTGCATTGGGAGCGATTTCGAGTAATTTTCCTAAACTGCCTGAATGATCAGGTTCTGTATGATCTAAAATAATATATTCAATTTCAGAAGCATTTACAACAGATTTAATCTTTTCAATATATTCTGATGCAAATTTTTCTTTTACAGTTTCTACAATTGCTTTTTTTTCTGCATCAATAAAGTAGGAATTATAAGTAGTTCCGTACTTTGTTTCCATAACAATATCAAATGTAACAATGTCGAAGTCTAAGATTCCTATCCATTTCACGTTATCGGTTACATTTAACACCTTTTCATTCATATTAATATTCATTTTAAAAGTTTAACATTTATTCTTATTTTCGCTTCGCAATATACTAAATAACTTATGAAAAATAAAAATGTTCAAAATATTTTAATTTATACTGATTTTACTGAGTTAGGTGATAATAGCATAGAGTGGGGAATTTTTCTAGCCAAAAAATTTAAACGTAAAATTCATCTTATTCATGTTATTAACGAAAATTCTTATGTTTTATTCAATAAGGAAAATGTTTTAACAGAAGTTAAAAATGAATTAGAAAAATTAAGTTTAGAAATCATAGAAAAATATAATATCGAATGTGATTATTTTTTTGATGAAGGTTGTACTTGTACGATTATAAATTCTACAGCAGAAAGGATTGATGCTTTTTTAATAGTTGTAGGCAATCATGGTAAAAACGACCCTCAATTTCTTTCTGGTTCAGCACTCGTTAAAATTATAAGGAAATCCAGAATCCCATACTTTGTAATTCAGAAAAAAACGAAATCCCCTGAAATTATGGGAGATATTGTTATCCCTATAGATGCTCGCAAGGAAATGAAAGAAAAAACCGGTTGGGTTACTTATTTCGCTAAAAATTGCGGAAATCCTATTAGCATAATTGCAGATGGCTTAGATGATCCAAAAATTGATAATAATATAAAGTTTTGTTCAAATTTTTTTGATAAATATAGTTTAAAATATCAAATTCAAAAGTTAACTAAATCAAGCTGGAATATTGATAAATCCGTTTTGAAAATTATTGACAATGAAAATACTTTCTGCATGTCAATAATCACTACAAAAAATGAAAATTTATTCAATAAAATTTTCGGATTACCCGAAACGGATATTATTTCTAATAATAAAAGTATTCCAGTCTTGTGCATAAATCCGAAAAAAGATTTGTATATACCTTGCCTATAATAATTTAGAATAAATATAAATTGCTTTTTTGTTGTTATTTTTTGCGAACATTTTTATATTTTAGTTGTTCAGAAATGTAAATCTTAAAACTAATAGCTATGATAGAATTGCCAAAATTACCTTACGAAATGAATGCTTTAGAGCCATACATTAGTGCTCGCACAGTTGAGTTTCATTATACTAAACATCATCAAGGTTATGTTAATAAACTTAATTCTTTAATTGAAGGTACTTCTTTTGAGGGGAAAACTCTCGAGGAAATTATTAAAACGTCTGAAGGAGCGATATTTAATAATGCTGCTCAAGTGTGGAATCATACATTCTACTGGGAAGGTTTTTCTGCTGTACCACAAAAAGAACCCTCAGGTAAACTGGCAGACATGATTAATGCAAAATGGGGATCATTAGAAAAATTTAAGGAAGAGTTTAATGCAGTTGCCGCCGGATTATTTGGTTCTGCTTGGGCCTGGTTGGTAGTTGATAAAAGTGGAGAACTAAAAATTTTGGGGACTTCAAATGCAGGTACACCAATCACTACCGAAGATATACCTCTTTTAACTGCTGATGTTTGGGAACACGCTTATTACCTCGATTATCAAAATTTAAGGCCAAAATATCTCGAAAATTTCTGGAATATAGTTGACTGGAAAAAAATTGAAGAAAGATTATAATAAAAGCCTGAATTTCAGGCTTTTTCTATTCAATACTGCATTAGAAATACCTAAATACTTCGTATAGATTTTTGTCTTCTGATAGTTGATTTGGATTTGTTCCAGAACAATCTTGTGGTATTGGAACATCAAGCTTCCTATAATATTCAATCCAGAAAGGATCAAAATTACCTGCCTTGTCTTTAAAGTTCATTGGAACTGTCTCAAAAAGATGCTTATCATCCTTAACAAAACATTCATATACAAGCTCTGAACAATAAAATGCATTATTGTTCTGTAAAAAAACAGAATCGTAATTGTATCCGATATACTTAATCGCATTTTGAACAGCATCTTTTGCCGCTTCTATATCTTTATACCTGTAAATACACACTAAAGGATTTCCTTCTTTACTTTTAGAAGATTCATTTAAAAAATCGTCTAATCTTATCTTTCTAACACCATCTCCCGGAACTGCATCAATAACAAAAATACTGTCGTTATGCAGGTAAATAATACCAACATGCGAAAAGGATAAATTTCTATTGTTTCCTGTAGAATTGTGTATAGCTTTTGTAAAATCAGATTCTTCCGAAACTTGAAAAATTAAATCCCCATTTTTTAAACGGAAGTTTGTATCTGATGTATGATTTTTACAATAACAAAAAGTTCCTACTAATATCAGAAAAATTATTAACTTTTTAGTCATTAAAAAATTTTTTGCAAAAATAAAAAAAGTGGTCGAAATTTCTTACGACCACTGGCTGTTTTATTTCTACTTTATATTTTTATACAACTTTTTTAAGTTCTACTGTGAAATGTCTCATAATAGGAGCTTCCCACACAATTTCGTAACCTTTGTTTATTTCGAAGCGTCTGTCATAAACATTTTTAAGTGCTGCAGCAATATAGTCCATGTGATTATTAGTGTAAACTCGACGCGGAATAGCAAGTCTTAATAGTTCGAGTTTTGGATATCTGTTTTGCCGGGTTTCAGGATCACGGTCGGCAAGTATAGTCCCAATCTCAACACCTCTTATTCCCCCTTCGATGTATAACTCTATTCCAAGAGTTTGAGCTATAAATTGCTCTTTTGGAACATTAGGTAAAAATTTAGTTGCATCAACAAAAATAGCATGTCCACCAATAGGATATTGTATTGGAATTCCGTATTCTATAAGTTTGTTACCAAGATACTCAACTTGTTTAATTCTGGTTTCAAGATAATCAAATTCTGTACTTTCGTCGAGACCTACCGCTAAAGCAGCCATATCTCTTCCTGCCATGCCTCCGTAAGTAACATAACCTTCGAACATTATGTTGAAAGTACATGCTTTTCTGTAAATCTCTTCATTGTTAGTGGCAATAAATCCTCCAATATTAACAAGTCCATCTTTTTTCGAACTCATGGTAGCCATATCGGCATATTTATACATTTCGCGGACAATTTGTTTTATAGTCCATTCTTTGTATGCAGGTTCTCTAAGTTTGATAAAGTATGCATTTTCAGCAAAACGCGCAGAATCAAACAATACCGGGATACCGTATTTATGACTTAATTCATAAACAGCTTTTAAATTTTCGATCGAAACCGGTTGCCCTCCCGAAGTGTTGCATGTAACTGTAACAATACAACATGGAATCATTTCACGGGGATATTCTTTGTAAACTTTCTCAAGTTTTTCAAGGTCAATATTTCCTTTAAAAGGATGATTCAATGAAGTGTCACATGCTTCGTCAATAGTGCAATCTATGGCTTTGGCTCTCCTGAACTCTATATGACCTTTTGTTGTGTCGAAATGCGAGTTGCCGGGAACAACCATGCCTTCTTTCATTAATACCGAAAACAAAACATTTTCGGCCGCTCTTCCTTGATGTGTAGGCAACACATATTCAAAACTCATTAACTGAGTTATGCGGTTTTTTAATTCAAAAAAGCTGCGAGCTCCGGCATAAGATTCATCACCGGTCATAATTGCTGCCCATTGCCTGTCGCTCATGGCTCCTGTGCCGCTGTCGGTCAATAGATCAATGAAAACTTGATCACTAGTTAATTTGAATAAATTATATTTGGCTACTTTTATCCATTCTATTCTTTCTTCTCTGGTGCTGCGATTTAACTGCTCAATCATTTTGATTTTATATGATTCGCAAAATGGTAATTCCATAACATTTAATTTTAAAAATTACACAATAATTTTTTTTGATTTTAAAAATGGGGAAATGAGAATTAGAATAAAGGAAATGCATCCCTTTCTTTAATGTTGCGGTAGACAAAAACTGCTAATATTGACATTACTTTTAAGTCTGTCATATTTCAACCTCTTTCATACACAAAAAAATAAAAAAGATTTTCAATTTCCAAATAAAATTTTCTTAAATAGCTAAAAAAATAGTATAAAAAAACTCTATTGAATTAAAATATCTGTAATTTTGAAATTATTTTATAATAGGATAGATGAAAAATATTTTTTATATTTTTTTTGTTTTTTCAATTAGCTTTATTGCCTGTAATTCGGGTGGTAAATCCTCTACCGCTAATGAGATTGTTGAAGATTCTACCTTAAATATAAATGATTCTATCGAGGATATTTCTGCTGTTAAAATGAATTTTACCGATGATTATTTTGATGATCCCATAATTCAGAACTATCAGCAAAAGAGCGATACACTTTACATAGCCGAAGATTGTGTTATTTTTCTCTGGCCGGATAGTCTAGATATAGAACAAATGAAAAAGCAAAATCCGGATTCATATATAGATGTACTGAGATTTAAAATGGAATCGGCTGCCGAAATAGCAATTTTACTTGATAGTTTGGGAATAAAGAACTTTTATTGCGATAAATCTATTCTTTGGCTCGAAGTTGTTGGAAATGATTTTTTTGTCAACAGAAAAAAATCACATGCTGATATAATAATGTATAAATTTGGAAAAGAACCTCAGAAACTTTCTTTCCTTGATTTTTCAATACAGAAAGTTAATGAATATTTTTCATCGGATTTTTATGAACCTGATCTAGATAAGGATAGTATCTAATTAATGCCACGAAAAACCTTTTCTTATAATTCTGTCTCCGTACTTTTTTTTTAAATAATCAATACTTCTGTATAAATTTATCATTTCAGTGGTATCTTCAAATAAATTCAGCTGAGGAACTCCTCTTACAAGATTCGAAAACCGAACACCTATTAATCTTATCATAACACGGCGTGTATATAATTTTTGAAATAATTCTTTTGCAATAGGTATTAAAATATGATCGAACGCAGTGTATGGAATATTTTTTTGAATGGTGTGTGTATCAAAATCCGAATATCTTATTTTTACTGTTAAACAAGATGTTAACCACTGATCTTTCCTTAGCCTGAAAGATAAATTTGTTGTCATTTCAGAAATTATTTCAGTCATTAGTTTTATGTCTGAGCAGTCTTCTTCAAAAGTCGTTTCTGCCCCGAGTGATTTTTGTTCGTGATATGATATTACAGGACTGTTGTCTATCCCGTTTGCTTTTTCCCAAATAGATATCCCATTTTTACCTAAAAGTCTTTCAACTAATAATACCGGCATTTCACGTAATGTTTTGATTTTTTGTATTCCCATTGATTTAAGAATATTTTGTGTTTTTATTCCAATCATAGGAATTTTTTTTACGGGCAGAGGATCAAGAAACATATTAACAACAGGTTTATCAACAACCATTTCGCCCATAGGCTTAGCTTCTCCCGTAGCAATTTTTGCAACAGTTTTATTTACTGAAATTCCAGCCGATATCGGTAACCCGATTTCGTTAATTATTTTTTTTCGTAGTTCTTTTGTCCATTTTATCGTTCCAAAAAACTTGTCAAGTCCACTGACATCTATATAATGCTCGTCTATACTCGATTTTTCATACACCGGAGCTTGTTCTGCAATTATGTCCGTAACAATTCGTGAGTAATATGTGTATCTTTCCATGTCTCCTTTTATAAATACAGCCTCGGGACAAAGATATTTTGCCATTTTTACCGGCATTCCAGATCGTACTCCGTATTTTCGAGCTTCGTAGCTACACGACGAAACAACACTCCGATCTGATCCTCCTGATATAATTACGGGTAACCCGTTCAACTTGCTGTTTTGTAGCCGTTCCACTGAAACGAAAAAACTGTCTAAATCGAAATGTGCAATAATTCTATTACTCATAAAAGATTAAAATAAAATCAAATACGATTGCAAAATAATCAAAAAATCAAAACAAATAAAAATTTTTTTATCCTGAATTAGAAATTAGTCATCTAATTAACTAATGCTTAGCATGTGGATTCCACGCTGCACAGTTCCATACATGTACTGTGAGTGAACACAGTAGAAACTTTCGTGAATTTAGATTTTGTTGCACTTCAGGAAAATTGGATATTTTCTGTTACGAAATGTTATTAATGTTTTTACTGTGATACAAAATAATGTTGAAAATTTTTATTTTTGCAAAAATTTTTACTAATGTCACCTGAAGTTTACGATAAAAGACTTGTTAATCTATATTCTTCTGTATTAGAAGTTACACATTGTCCTTACTGTAATAGTCAAAAATTTTATCGTCACGGTAGGTATAAATATACAGAAAGGTACAGATGTTGCAGTTGTAAAAGGACTTTTATTCCAAGTACCGGGACATCAATACATTATTTGAAGAAAAAAGTTGTTTTTATCGAGTATGCTGAGGATATTAAAAATAGAGGTTTAGATACACTCCGTGCAATGTGTAAGAGATTAAAAATTGCTCCACTAACAGCATTTGACTGGAGACACAAAATATTGGCCTCACTTTCTCCCGAAGAATTTACATTTGGTAGAGAGGTTATTTGTGATGATTTGTGGTTGCGATTTAGTCGTAAAGGTAGGAAAGAAGTGGATAATCCCCGAAAGCACGGAGGTAAAATTACTCTTGCCGATGATAAAAATTGTTCGAAAACCGTATCATCAACCGATGAAACAGCATCCATGTTTAGACTTGCAACAGTAGGTAAGCTACGGGAAAAACATTTGTTGAAGGTGTTTTGCGGAAGGATAAAACCGGAAAGTAAAATCATAAGTTCTTCGCGAAACTGTTATTTAGGTTTTGTTAAGAAAATGAGTCTTAATCATGATGATTTAAAGGTTGCGAATAAAACTAAAAAAGCGATTAAGATAAATCGGTTTATTGGTATGAATAAAGATTTGAAGCTGTGGATAAATCATAAACTTTGTGGGGTTTCGACAAAATATTTACAGCAGTACAATAATTTTTATTTATTTTCATTGTTTCGACGATTTGATCCACTTGGGAAATACAGTTTGAATCTTAGGTTTGTCTGGCGGATATTTACCGATATGGAAAATATCTATAGAAATTTCATTACACAACAGACTACGGAAGTGTATTCTGTCCCAACCAAAAGGAAGTGGAAAACGACATATGATTATTATATTAGTTCACTTAAAATGCCTTACTAATTTTTACTTTACCCTATTGTATCGGAGTATATTCGTAACTGTAAATTGTGGGATCGCCTTTTTCCTGAAGCATTAAACCTATTTTTTCTGCTGATTTTATTTGATTTGCATTTTCCACTGTAAAACTAAAAACCACAAGTTTTTTCCCCGAGACAATTGTCGTTTGATGCGAATTTTGTGAGTAATTAACAGGTTTACCGTAATATTGATTTCGTTGAATAAAAGAATTCATGATTGTATTTTTATCATATTGTGATTTTACAATTTGATCTATTTTATTGTAAATTTTTTCAAGTTCACTTTTTGAAAGTAATTCGTAGAACAGTCCAGCTTCTTTTTTCAGCATACCGTATTCATTTTCAGTAATATCGGGGTTAATAATTCTGTTATTATTTGTATTTCGTTGATATTTAATAATTTTTAATTTTCCTTTTCTGTCAGCAAATTCGAAAGAATCAAAAATTGATTTATGGTCAACAGTTTTTGCTTCGCAATCAATTTTTATAACTCCGATATTTTGTTGATAATCAATTATAATGTTGGTGATTTTAAAACTTGAAATATCAGGACTGTTATCTGCATAGTTTTTTACAATTTTTACAAGATCTTCATCAGAGAAATTATCTGTTAGACTTTCATCAGCCATTTTTACTATAGAATTAAAATCTTTTTTGTTTAACAGATTGTAAAAACTTTGGGTTGTTTTGAAAACTTCTGATTTAGGATTGTTAGCAAAATTAAGATCGTAATACGGGATAGGACTGAATTCATAGGTGGCAATTTTTGTTGAAATACCTTCATTTATCAAAACTAATTTTTCGTAGTTATGTTTGGATTGTTTTGAAAACACAATTGTATAAACTGTTATTATGGAGTCTTTTTTTTCTGAGTTAAGAATTTCAAAATTTTTTGGGAGTCCCATTAGCTCTGCTCTTTTGTTAAGTCCGCTTTTCAAGGCTTCAACTCCGGGTTTTTGTTTTACCGAATCAGAAAAGAGATCCAAACTCTTTTCAATATTATTTTCTCCTAATATTTGATAAAACTCTTTTAAAAAATCTTCTGCTATCAATGTTGCCTGTTTTTCTTCAAAATTTATGGTTGCATCTTTATTTTCTTCGATTTCATTATTTTTACTTTTTGAGTTATCTCCATTACAACCATTTAGGCTAATTATTAAAAGGATAATAGATATGTAAATAATTAAATTTTTCATGTTTTTTTCCAAAGTTAAAAATTTAAAAATCAAAATTATTATTTTTATGCAATAAATTATGAAATTAAATATGGAAACTATTAAAGAACGAATTAAACAGCTTTGTGATATAATAGAACAGCATAATTTTCTTTATTACGTTAAGAATCAACCTGAAATAAGTGATTTTGAGTTTGACCTTTTGATGAACGAACTTATTAAACTCGAAGGACAATATCCTGAATATAAATTACCCAATAGCCCTACTTCAAGAGTCGGAAGTGATATAAACAATGAATTTGCGTCTGTACCACACGATTATCCTATGTTGTCGCTTGGCAATACTTATTCGGAAGGAGAATTGCGTGATTTTCACAATCGTGTTAAAAAGGAGTTGGAATTGGAACCGGAATATGTTTGTGAATTGAAGTTCGACGGAATTTCAATTTCGATAAAATACATTAACGGAGATTTTGTAAGGGCAGTAACTCGTGGTGATGGAACACGTGGGGATGATGTTAGCAACAATGTAAAAACTATTCGGAGTATTCCACTAAAGATAAAAGACGAGGATTTCCCTAAAGATATAGAGGTTAGAGGGGAAATTTATATGTCTCGTGATATTTTCAATATGTTGAACGAACAACGTCGCCAAGCAAGAGAACAAGAATTTGCAAATCCTCGTAATGCCGCTGCAGGATCCGTTAAATTATTAAACTCCAGAGAAGTGGCAAAACGAAAATTGGATTGCTTTTTTTACTATGCAATTGGTGATGAATTACCTGCAAAAACTCAATGGGAGAGTCTTATTCTTTTAAGAAAATGGGGTTTTAAAGTTTCAGAAAATATAAAACTTTGCAAAAACTTTTCGGAGTTAATTGAATATATAAATTTTTGGGACAAAGAACGAAAAAATCTTCCTTATGATATTGATGGTATTGTAATTAAAGTAAATTCTTTCAAACAACAGGAGATTTTAGGATTTACTGCTAAAACTCCTAAATGGGCAATAGCATATAAATTTAAAGCTGAGCAGGCTCTTACTAAACTTTTAAGCATTGATTATCAGGTTGGACGAACTGGAGCAGTAACTCCTGTGGCAAATTTAGAACCGGTTTGGCTTGGTGGAACAATAGTTAAACGAGCTTCTCTTCACAATGCTGATCAGATTGCTCTTTTGGGCATAAGAATAGGGGACATGGTTTATATCGAAAAAGGAGGTGAAATTATTCCTAAAATTGTTGGTGTTGAAGCCCATGAACCAAATTCTGAACCTACAAAATTTATTGAATTTTGTCCTGAATGTGGAACAAAATTAATTCGCCCTGAAGGTGAAGCACGCCACTTTTGCCCAAATACCGAATCTTGTCCTCCTCAAATTAAAGGTAGAATCGAACATTTTATCTCACGTAAAGCCATGAATATTGAAAGTATTGGCGAAGAAACCGTTAATTTACTTTATGAGGCAGGATTAGTGAAAACACCTGCCGATTTGTATAAACTCAATAAAGAACAATTGGTAAAGCTCGAAAGAATGGCTGATAAGTCATCTGAAAATATTATTAATTCAATAGAAAATTCTAAAAATGTCCCTTTCGAACGTGTTTTGTATGCTCTTGGAATAAGATATGTAGGTGAAGCTACTGCAAAAAAAATCGCAAATATTTTTGGAAATATTGAAAAACTTGCTTCAGCATCAAAAGAGAAACTTATGGAGGTGGACGAAATAGGAGAACGTATTGCTGAAAGTATTATTGAGTTTTTTAATAATAAAAACAACCTAAAAATTATTACTGAACTAATGAATGCAGGGTTGAAGTTTAGTCTTGAAAAAGCAGCAAACCTTTCCGATAAATTCAATGGTTTGAGTTTTGTAATTTCTGGTACATTTAATAACTTTTCAAGAGATGAACTTAAACTCATCATCGAAAAAAATGGAGGTAAAATTATGAGTTCTGTTTCTAAAAACACGGATTATCTTGTTGCTGGTGAAAACATGGGACCTGCTAAACTTGAAAAAGCTAATAAACTTGGAGTAAAAATTATTTCGGAAGGAGAATTTTTAAAAATGTTAAATGAATAGTTTAAGTTCAAATAAACTAAAACTTATAACTTAATCCTATACCGAAAATTTGGCGACTTTGCAATCTTGCTCCTTCTGAATCCGGAATGTTATCACCATTCGAGTCGTATTTAATTTTTATGTCATCATCATATAATAATGTATATTGGAATGAGGCAGTGAACAAACTGTTTATTTTCAAAGTAAGGAGATTGTCCCAGTTAACATCTATGTTTTGTGGCTTATATAAATAATTTGAGAATAATTCGAGCTTTGTTGAATATGATATATTTTTAAAAAAATCAGTTTTATATTGAATTTTAATAAATCCACCGAATTCTTTACGAACATTTTCGCCAGGCTTTACACCAAAAGCACCAGCATAAGATAATATGCTATCCTTAACAAATGTTAATTTCCCTGATACAGGAGAAATTAAAACTGTTAATTTATCCAGGGGCTTGTAATCCATACCTATCGAAATATTAAAATACCCCGGAGACATAAAATCAGAAATTTTAATAGTGTCATTTATTGACTTGTAGCCTTCGGTAAATTGTGTTTTAAAGCTAATCAAAGCGGTGTGATACCAATGATCAAAGGCAAATTTTCCATATTTTGATGCAAATTCTATTCTGTCGTCTGTTTTAAAGAATTTTGAATTTTCTTTTTTCCCTTGCTTCATTAAGCCGTATCCTAAGTCGAGGTTGTTATCCCAGATACTTTTATTCTTTTTATAGTTGGCTGAAATCTTTGCAAAAGTATTGCCATTGATCGAGTTATCCCCGCCGGCAGCCCAATTTGAAAAACTTATCTGCGAAATATTTAAAGCCGTAATACCCGAAAATTTCCAGTTTGATTTTATTGTATCTTGTTGGGCTGTAATACTTAAGTTAAAAAATGTTAATAAAACTCCAATAATAATTAATGTTCTTTTCATTATCATTTGTTTTGATTTTTTAAATGTACATCGAGTTGGGGGAATGGTATTTGTATTTCGTTTTCGTTGAATGCATTATAAATTTTCTCGTTAAAATCAAAAAAAACATTCCAGAAATCCTGTGTTGATGACCATGCTCTCACAAGGATATTTACAGAGGAATCTGCCATTTCGGATAAACCAATAAAATATTCCGGTTCAGCTAGTATTCTTGTATCTTCTTTGATGCAGTTTTCAATAATATCGCGAGCAGTCTTGAAATTTGTTCCGTAAGCAACTGAAAATTTCCATTCTAATCTCCGAATATTCTGTTTTGTGAAATTTGTTATAGTATTGTTTGAAATAGAAGCATTTGGAATAACAATCACTTTATTGTCTGGAGTTTTAAGTATAGTGTGAAAAATTTGAATTTCATCAACAGTTCCAGAAGATCCTTGTGCATCAATGAAATCACCTACTCTAAACGGCTTAAACAATAAAATCATTACCCCACCAGCAATATTAGCCAATGATCCCTGAAAAGCAAGACCTATTGCTAAACCTGCAGCTCCTAAAACTGCAATGAATGAGGTCATTTCTATTCCCACCATTCCCATAACGGAAATAATTATCACAATTTTTAAAGCTATACCAGAAAAACTTCGTAGGAAGGTTATCAAACCGGGATCAATATTCCTTTTTTTGAGGATTTTTCCGAGTTGTTTCAACAAAAATTTTGATAGCCAAAAACCTACAATTAGGAATATTATGGCACCAAAAAATCTTATACCGTTGTTAATTAGCCATACATAGACTTGATCTAATCTTTCCATTTTTAAAGCATTTTAATTATTAAAAATAAAAGCAGAGACTTAGCCCTGCTCTGTACCCGGGGCCGGAATCGAACCGGCACGGTCATTACTGACCACTGGATTTTAAGTCCAGCGCGTCTACCAATTCCGCCACCTGGGCAACCAAATTGTTTAAAAAAAAGAGCGAGAAACGAGACTCGAACTCGCGACCCCAACCTTGGCAAGGTTGTGCTCTACCAACTGAGCTATTCTCGCAATTGCACTGCAAAAATAATAATCTATTAAATTACTTGCAAATATTTTTCAAAAAATTTTTTTATCTACAAATGAAAATTTTGATAATCAATAATTTACAATTATTTTTTTTAATTAAAAATATTTTTTTATGAAATATTAATTTTTTATAATTTTAAAAAATTTTTAATTGATTGCCATAATGAAATATTTGGATTTTGATACACTTAAAAGATTTTGTGTTGCTGCATTAATAAAAGCAGGATTGCCTGTTGAAGACGCTCAAATTGTTGCTGATGTTTTGGTTACTGCTGATAAACTTGGCATTGATTCGCATGGAATTAACAGATTAAAACCAATTTATTTGGATAGAATAAAAGACGGGATTTTAAATCCGGTTACTAAAATTGACATTATCAAGGAAACTTTTACCACTGCCGTTCTAGATGCTAATAATGGCATGGGACATGTTGTTTCTAAAAAGGCAATGCAAATGTGTATTGATAAAGCAAAAATTTACGGAATGGGAATGGTTGCCGTACGAAATAGTTCTCACTATGGTATTGCTGGTTATTATGGACTCATGGCAGCTGATGAAGGGATGATTGGAATTACAGGTACAAATGCTCGTCCTTCAATTGCTCCTACTTTCGGTGTCGAAAATATGCTTGGAACTAATCCTCTGACTTTTGTCATGCCAACAGACGAAGAATTCCCTTTCTTCCTTGATTGTGCAACTTCTGTTAGTCAACGTGGAAAATTTGAATATTACGCCAAAATAGGTAAAGAATTGCCTAAAGGATGGGCTATTGACGAAAATGGAGAATCGAAAACCGATCCTGTTCAAGTTTTGGACGACCTTACTAAAGGAAAAGCTGCTCTTGCCCCTTTGGGTGGAATTGGTGAAGAAACAGCTGGTTATAAAGGTTACGGTTATGCTACTGTCGTGGAAATTTTATCGGCCGCTCTTCAGGGAGGTGCATTTATGAGGGCTCTTACAGGCATGGAAAATGGTAAAAAAGTGCCTTATCGTTTAGGACATTTCTTTATCGCAATAAATATTGAAAGTTTTACTGAACTTGATAAATTTAAAAAAATTACAGGTGATATTTTACGTGAATTAAGAGCCTCAAAAAAAATGCCCGGATACGACAGAATTTTTACTGCAGGTGAGAAAGAATTTCTTAACCTTCGTGAACGAACTAAAAATGGAGTTCCTATAAATAAAGCTCTCTGGAATGAAATGAAAACTATTGCAGAGGATTATCAACTCAATGAATTTAATGAATTATTTAAATCGTAAAAATATTTTTGTCCATGAAAATTATTGAAAATTGGTTTAGAACACCAGATGGAAAAACAATTTTCTATAATGAATTTCTGCCAGATGATATTTCAAAGGTGAGATTTGTTTTACAAATAGCTCACGGTATGGCCGAACATTCTGAAAGATATACTCATTTTGCCAAATTTTTGGTAGAAAAAGGAGCTGCTGTTTATGCTTCAGATCATAGAGGACATGGCCGAAATTGCCTCAAACCCGGACAATATGGTGTATGGAAAAGACCAAAAACATGGGATTTAATTATTGACGATCTTAAAATTCTTAATGATATTGCCGCAAAAAGTTTTCCAAATGTTCCGGTTTTTATTCTCGGGCATAGTATGGGATCTTTCTTGATTCGCTCTTTCATTACAAGATATTGCTTAGGTGTCAAAGGGGTGATTCTAACCGGAAGTGGCACATTTTCCAAAATTGAACTTATTTTCGGACGTATTTTAGCTAGCTTACAATGTTTTATATTTGGCCCCGGTAAAAAAGCAAAACTTCTCAATAAATTGAGTTTTGGTAAATATGATAAAAAATTCGGAGAACCTTATGCATGGTTAACACGCGATAAAAGAATTGTCGAAGATTATATTGCAGACCCATATTGCGGTGGAGTTTTTTCTTGTTCGTTTTATAAGCATTTTTTTAGCGGAATTTTATTCTCCCTAAATTTTAACGAAGCTCGTAAAATTCCTAAATCATTACCAATAATTTTTTTGTCGGGCGAAGATGACCCTGTTGGTGATTTCGGAATCGGCGTAAAAAAAGCTATGGAATTCTACAAGAAAGCAGGATTGAAAAATGTCGAATTTAAACTCTATCCCGGTGCTCGCCACGAAATTTTAAACGAAATTAATAAGGAAGACATATATAACGATATCTTAATGTGGATTGAAAAAAACTTGTAATATGAAACAAGCATACTTTCTTAGTTTAGACCAAGGTACTACCAGCTCAAGGGCAATTGTCTTCGATAATAATTTTAATATATTGGCTTTAGAACAACTCGAAACAGTACAGTTTTTTCCAAAACCCGGATTGGTTGAACAAGATCCTCTCGAAATTCGCGAAAACCAATTTTATGTTGCACGTAAAGCCATTGCAAAATCGGGATTAAAATCTTCTGAAATAACCGCTATCGGAATAACTAATCAGAGAGAAACTACTATAGTTTGGGATAAAAATACAGGAAAACCTGTTTATAATGCCATAATATGGCAAGATAACAGAACTGCTGAATTTTGCAATCAATTAAAAAATACCGGCTTTGATAAAAAAATATTGCATAAAACCGGGCTTGTTGTAAATTCTTATTTCTCTGCAACAAAACTTAATTGGATTCTAAATAATGTTGAGGGAGCAAAACAAAAAGCTAAAAACGGAGATCTGCTTTTCGGCACTGTTGACACCTGGTTGATATGGAATCTAACAGGCGGGAAACTCCATATAACCGATTTTACGAATGCTTCGAGAACAATGCTTTTTGATATCGAAAATTTAATATGGGATCGTGAGCTACTCGAATTTTTTGATATTCCCTTATGCATGATGCCCGAGGTTGTGGACAGCTCTTTTATTTGTGGTCAGTCAAGAGCCGATATTTTTGATAATGTAGCTATTAATATTGCAGGGATTGCAGGTGATCAGCAGGCAGCATTGTTCGGGCAAACTTGCTTTGATGAAGGTGATGTAAAAAATACCTACGGCACCGGTTGTTTTATATTGATGAATACCGGTAAAAATTGTGTAATTTCCAAATCCGGACTTTTAACAACGATTGGATGGAAAATCGGTAATGAAACAGTTTATGCTCTCGAAGGTAGCGTGTTTATTGCCGGTGCCGGTGTTCAGTGGCTTCGTGATAAACTAAAAATTATTGAAAAAGCTGAGGATACTGAATTAATAGCTTTGAGTATTCCTGATAACGGCGGAGTTTATTTTGTCCCTGCTTTTTCCGGTCTTGGTGCACCATATTGGAGAATGGATGCAGATGCAATATTATGCGGTATTACTGGAGGTTCTGATTTTCGTCATATAGTGAGAGCAACGCTTGAAGCTATGGCTTATCAAACCAGAGATGTTCTCGACGCAATGAAAACCGATAGCGAAATTGACATAAAAGTTTTGAACGTTGATGGTGGAGCAGCTAAAAATAATTTTATTATGCAGTTTCAATCAGATATTTTGAATGTGATGGTACACCGTCCGCAAAATGTTGAATCCACAGCTCTTGGTGCTGCAATGCTCGCTTCTTTATCAACAGGATTTCATAACTATAAATCTTTAAAGGAAGTTAGAAAAATCGAAAAGATCTTTAAGCCTGAAATTGATTTAAATTTGCGAGAAACTTACTATTCAAGATGGAAAAATGCAGTGAAAAAATCTTTACTCTAATCTCCTATAATTGTTGCAACAATTTTTCTTGCTGATCTGGACTTTCGATGTTCAAAAAGAAAAATCCCTTGCCATATTCCGAGGTTTAATCTGCCTTGAGTAATAGGTATGTTTATACTTGTTCCGATAAACGAAGATAAAATATGTGCAGGCATATCATCCGGACCTTCGGCTGTGTGGAAAAATGTTTCTGATTTTTCGTTTGTGAAACTCTCGCAAAAATTATTGAGGTCAGTCTGTACTGTTGGATCGTAGTTTTCATTTATGGTAAGAGATGCTGATGTGTGTTTTAAAAATAGGAATAAAATGCCTGATTTGTAATCTTTAATCTCCGGAATGTTTTTTATTATTTCGTGAGTGATTATGTTCATTCCGCTTTTTGAAGGCAAAACTGAAAATTCTTTTTGTAATATTTTCATATCTTATAGGGATAAAAAAGAAAAGTTGCCCTAAAGCAACTTTTCATAATATTGGTTAACAATTTTTTAGTTTTCGTTTTCAGCAACAACATCAAAACTAATAGTAACTTTAATGTCTTTGTAAATCTTTATTGTTGCTTCGTAGTTACCAACTTCTTTAATAGCATCACCTTTAATAGTTATGTTTTTTCTGTCAATGGAAAAACCCTGTTTTTCAAGGGCTTCGGCAATCATAACTGTATTAACGGAACCAAAAATTTTACCTGTACTGCTTGTTTTGGTAGCGATAGTTAATTTTACATCTTTAAGTTTGTTAGCAACAGTTTCAGCATCAGAACGTAATTTTTGTTCTTTGTGTTGTTTTTGTTTCATGTTTTCCATGTGCATCTTTTTTGCCGATTCAGTGGCAATAATTGCATATCCTTTAGGAATTAAGTAATTACGAGCATAACCCGGTCTTACTTTAACTATATCGTCTTTGTGTCCTAAATTTTCGACATCTTGTTTTAATATGATTTCCATTGTGCGTCCTCCTACAAATTATTTCAACAAATCGGTTACATAAGGTAATAAAGCCAGGTGGCGAGCTCTTTTAACAGCTTGAGCAACTTTACGTTGATACTTAAGAGAGGTACCGGTAATACGACGAGGCAATATTTTACCTTGTTCGTTGAGGAATCTTTTTAAGAATTGAGGATCTTTATAATCAACGTATTTAATTCTGTTTTTTAAGAAACGGCAGTATTTTTTCTTTTTTACTTCAACTGCCAACGGGGTAAGGTATCTTATTTCTCCATTATTCTGTGCCATAACTTATTCCTCCTTAGCGTTTGATTCGTTTTTCATTTTTCTTTTCTTTTCACTGTAAGCAATTGCATGTTTGTCCATTTTGAACGTAAGGAAGCGAATAATTCTTTCATCACGTCTGTATTCGGTTTCGAGCTTATTTACAAATTGACCTTCGGCTCTGAACTCAAACAGATGATAAAAACCTGTAGTTTTTTTCTGAATAGGGTATGCAAGTTTTCTCAAACCCCAATCTTCTTCGTGAACTAACTCACCATGCTCAGTGATGAGTTTCCTGAATTTGTCAACCGCTTCCTTCATCTGAGCTTCAGACAAAACGGGAGTTGCAATGAAAACGGTTTCGTACTGATTAATCATAATTCTTCTACTCTTTTAATTATTAAACATTATTTTTTAAAATTCGAGCCGCAAAATTAGTATAATTATTTGATTAAAAAAATATTAACCGTAAATTTTTTTTTCTCCGACCAGAATAGAAAAATCTTAATATGTTTAACATCAAATTTAATGTTAATTTATTATGATTATTTTCTAGAAAAGTCTTACAATATTTTTATCATAAGATTGAATTATTAATTTTGTAACCTGTTTAACTGAGTAAATTTTTAAAACATGATAAACGAAAAATTATTAAATCCCCGCAGCATTGTTGTAGTTGGCGGTTCTGACGACATCCAAAAACCCGGAGGAAAAGTACTTAAAAATATTATTGATAATAACTTCAAAGGTGAATTGTATGTTGTAAATCCTAAACTTGATTATGTTCAAGGCATAAAAAGTTATAGAAGTGTTGAAGAATTACCACAGGTTGATTGTGCTATTTTGGCAATAGCCTCAAAATTTTGCGAACAGACTGTTTATGTTTTGGCAAATCAAAAAGCTACCGGTGGATTTATTATTCTTTCGGCAGGGTTTTCCGAAGAAAGTCACGAAGGTGCTGAAATGGAAAAGAGAATTGTGGAAATCATCGAAAAGAACAGAGGAAGTTTAATCGGCCCAAATTGTATTGGGATGATGAATCAAAATTATACAGGAGTTTTCACAACCCCAATTCCGCAATTAACCCAAAACGGTGTTGATTTTATTTCAGGTTCGGGAGCTACTGCAGTTTTTATTATGGAATCTGCTATTCCTAAAGGACTGACTTTTAGTAGTGTTTTTTCGGTAGGCAATTCCGCTCAGCTTGGAGTTGAAGATATCTTGCAACATCTTGACGAAACCTATGTGCATGGTGAATCTGCTCCGGTAAAATTATTATATATCGAGAGTGTAAATAAACCTCAAAAATTGTATAAACATGCCTCTTCCTTAATTCGTAAGGGGGCTAAAATCGCAGCCATAAAATCAGGTTCTTCTGAAGCCGGAAGCAGGGCAGCTTCTTCCCATACAGGAGCAATGGCAAGTCCTGATGTTGCTGTGGACGCTCTCTTTAAAAAGGCCGGAATTGTAAGATGTCACAGTAGAGAAGAACTTGCTACTGTTGCAGCTATTTTTATGCATCCAAAACCAAATGGAAAAAATATTGCGATTGTTACTCACGCCGGCGGTCCTGCCGTTATGCTTACGGATGCTCTAAGTAATGGCGGTTTGAATATTCCAAAAATTCAAGGTGAAAAAGCTCAGCAATTGCTTGAAAAATTATTTCCCGGAAGCTCTGTAGCCAATCCTATTGATTTTCTAGCAACCGGAACTGCCGAACAGCTAGGTTATATTATTGACGCTTGTGAAAATGATTTCGATAATATTGATGCTATGGCTGTTATTTTCGGTTCGCCGGGATTATTCCCTGTTTATGATGTTTACGACCTTCTCGACGAGAAGATGAAGTCATGTAAAAAACCAATATTCCCAATTTTACCCTCAGTTATTAATGTTAAAAATGAAATAGAACATTTTATTTCTAAAGGAAGAATATATTTTGCCGATGAAGTTACTTTCGGTAACGCACTTGCAAAAACTTTAAAAGTTCCACTTCCTCAGCCCGAAAATATTGAATTACCTGAAGTTAACAAATCTAAAATCCGAGAAATAATAGAAAGTTCCGAAAACGGATATCTACCTCCGGAAAAGGTATCAGCTTTACTCGATGCAGCCGGAATTGACAGAGCAATGGAAAAAGTAGTTTATAATGTTGATGAAGCTGTCGCTTTTGCCCGTGAAATTGGATATCCGCTTGTTATGAAGGTGGTTGGTCCTGTTCATAAATCTGATGTTGGAGGCGTTGTTCTGAATGTAAAAGAGGAAGAAACTGTTGTTAAGGAATTTAATAGACTGATTAAAATTAAAGATACTTATGCTGTTTTAATGGGCGAAATGCTTTCGGGTACCGAAGTTTTTATCGGAGCTAAACGTGAAGAAAAATTCGGACATCTTGTACTTGCAGGTTTAGGAGGTATCTTTATTGAAGTTCTCCATGATGTAAATACTGCTATTTCACCTGTTTCAAAGCAAGAGGCCGCAGATATGATAAAGAATCTTAAATCTTATAAAATAATCGAAGGTATTAGAGGTCAGGAAGGTGTAAATCAGGAAATCTTTATTATGCAAATAATAAGAATTTCTGCTTTGGTAGAAGCTGCTCCCGAAATTTTTGAATTGGACTTGAATCCATTACTCGGAAATTCACGTTATGTTAAAGCTGTGGATGCCAGAATACGAATCGAAAAATAGTTCTTTACTATGTCCAAAATGAGAAAACTTTCTACAAACGAAAAATTACTAATAGCTTTGGCTGTAATCTTTATTGTACTGATAGTTTTTTCAAAAGATAGAATTTCACGGCAACTTGAACAAGTATATAAGGTTTATAGCGGTAAAGAAATGAATTTTGATAAGAAATAAAATTTAAGATCATGAAAAAAAAAGATATAATTTTTATAATAGTTGTGATTTTGTTTTTTTTCCCGTTTTTTGTTATTGAATCTGTATATAATGCCTATGATGCCTTTAATAAAGAACACGGGATGATAATGAGTTTTATAAAATTTGCTGTTTTAGCAACTCTTGGAGAATCAATAGGTTTGAGAATAAAAGAAGGGGTTTATAATAAACACGGATTTGGCTTAATTCCACGAGCATTTGTTTGGGGTTTTCTGGGACTTGGAATAAAAATGGCTTTTGTAATTTTTGCTTCCGGAACTCCGAAGTTTCTCGAATATATGGGTATGGAAAATGCTCATTTAGCATTAGTTGGTCCGATTAGCGGCAGTAAAATTTTTGTGGCTTTTTGTATAAGTACTGCCATGAACCTTACTTTTGCTCCTGTTTTCATGACTTTTCACAAAATTACCGACACACATATTATTGATAATGGAGGAACTTTATCCGGATTTTTCAAACCTATAAAATTCAAAGAAATTTTCCCGTCATTAAATTGGTCGGTACAATGGAATTTCGTTTTTAAAAAAACAATTCCATTTTTCTGGATTCCCGCACATACGGTTACTTTTTGTTTGCCTGAAGAATGGCAGGTTCTTTTTGCTGCTCTCTTAGGCATTGTGCTTGGTGTTTTTCTTTCGATAGCCGCTATTATGGGGTCTAAAAACTAATATTGTAAAGCAACTTTTTTGTAAAAAAAGAGTTAATATTAAATGAGTCCTTGTGCCAAAATGAATAATATAAGTGAGAATATAAAACATTTTAAAAGTTTGCTTCCGGAAAATGTGCTTTTTATTGCCGTGTCGAAAACTCAACCCATTGAAGCAATAAAAGAAGCATATCAGGCAGGGCAAAGAAATTTTGGAGAGAATAAAGTTCAGGAAATGCTTTCAAAACATGAACAACTTAAGCATCTTGATATCAATTGGCATTTAATAGGGCACTTGCAAACTAATAAAGTAAAATATATCGTACCTTTTGTTAAACTCATACATTCTGTTGACAGTTTGAAATTGTTACAGGAAATTAATAAACAATCATTGAAGTTGAATAAAATTACAGAATGTTTATTGCAATTTCACATTGCCGAAGAAGATACCAAATTCGGACTTGATTACGATGAAGCTGTTCAAATTCTTAATTCGGAAGAATATAAGGCAATGCAAAATGTTAGAATTTGTGGTGTGATGGGTATGGCAACATTTACTGAAGATATGGAGCGGGTAAGACGAGAATTTAAAAGTCTTAAACTGATTTTCGATAGTTTAAAGGAAAACTTTTTTAAAAATAATTCAGATTTCAAAGAAGTAAGTATGGGGATGAGCGGGGATTGGCAAATAGCAGTAGAAGAGGGGAGTACTATGATACGAATTGGAACATCTATTTTTGGAGAAAGAAATTATAACACGTAAGCGATGCAGAGAATTTTTATTACTTTGATAATATTATTTTTACTTATAAAACCAGTGTTTCCTCAAGATATGCCGGTTCACGAGCAATACTTGTTCGATTACATGCTTGTTAATCCATCTTTTGCCGGACTTTCTGAAATTACAACAGTTAAGATGATTCATCGTCAACAGTGGATTGGAATTGAAAATGCACCAAAAACATCTTTTTTATTATTTAAACATCGGTTAAATGACAGAACCGGTGGAATTGGAGGATATATATTTTCTGACCAAAACGGACCTAACTCATGGTATGGAGTTCAACTTAGTTGGTCGTTTCAGTCTTTGCTTAACAGCAAAAGATACGATAAACACATTTTATCTTTTGGAATGTCTTTCAAGGGAATATTTCACATGCTTGACGAAACAAAGTTTGAACGTGATATTTACGATCCCATAATTTCATATTCCAGACGAGTTACTTTTAATCCGGGGGCGAATGCCGGTATAATGTATTCATATCGTCAATCTTTTATAGGATTTGGATTTGATAATCTTTTGCAATATTCAGATCGAATGTATAACTTGACTGTTGAGCCCGTTAGTCACGTATTAATGAATGCTCATACCGGGCATATTTTTCCATTGGGACGCAGATTGCAAATCCGACCCTCATTATTGTT
Organism: Bacteroidales bacterium Bact_19; assembly: GCA_001603595.1. Taxonomy (GTDB): domain Bacteria; phylum Bacteroidota; class Bacteroidia; order Bacteroidales; family ML635J-15; genus Bact-19. The sequence goes on along the minus strand of LUZK01000016.1, from coordinate 63,036 downwards.
TAAAACAAACTTTCACGGGTTGAACCAACTTGATGTAAATTGTAAATTTAACCTTTTTGGAGACAAAGAAATAAAATCTGTTTACATCAGGGCAAATTCTGAATTCTGGGCTGGCTTTTCATACAGACAAACTCTTGATGCAGGACATTTTGCTGCTTTGTCAATGTTGCCCTCTTTCGGTTTTTCCTATGGTGCTTTTACTTTTATGTATTTATATGACATAGGATTAACAAGATTGCAAAATTATCATTACGGAACTCATCAGATTTGCCTTGGATTGAGATTTTTCCCTGATAAGTATGTTAACTGGGGTAAGCATAATATTCCTGCTTTTATTGATGATTTTTAAGAATATGAAAAAGTATTTTATTATAATGTTATTTTTTATTGTACAACAGTTTGTTGCTAATTCACAAACTGATTGTGAAAATAATTTTTCATTGGCATGGTTGAAGCTATCCGGACACATTGAAAATGACCAGGTTAACGATCTTGTTACTGATGCTAACGGGAATATTTTTATTACCGGAAGCTTTATGGGACAACTAAACTTTTGGCCTGAAAGTTTATATGGACTAGGTTTAAAAGATATGTTTATTGCAAAAATTGATACTGATGGTAATTTAATATGGATCCAAACTATAAATGGGATAAACAATGTTTATGGTACTGGTATAGCTGTTGATAATCAAGGAAATGTTTATGCTCTTGGAACATTTAAAGGACAAGTATTTTTAGGTTCGCAAAGTATTAATAGTAATAACAATAGTACTGATATTATCTTGGTAAAATTTGACAGCAACGGAAATTTGCTGTGGCATCACAGCATTGGTGGTAGTAATGATGATTCATCCGCAAAACTTAAAATTGATAATACTAATAATATCATTATCTCCGGGACTTATTATAACTCTATGACCATTGGCAACCAAACCTTAATTTCTTACGAGCAAAATTATTTCGTTGCAAAATATTCATCCTCCGGGAATTTTATCTGGGCTTCAGATATTGGAAGTTCTGTTTACAATACAGCTTTTGATGTTGAAGTTGCTATTACTGGAGAAATTTATGTAACAGGTGAGTTTTCAGGAACTATGTCGTTTGGCTCGCAAAGTATAATCGCTCTTGGACAGAAAGATGTTTTCCTGATTAAATTGAGTTCATCAGGCAGTTTTATTTGGGCAAAACGAATGGGAAGTAATGGGGATAATGATATGGCAGGGGCAGTTGTCGCCGACAAAGAAATGAACGTTTATGTTTTTTATAAAAACGATAGTTTTACAAATCAAGGAAGAATCGAAAAATATAATTCAACGGGAACTCTTTTGCAAACAATTACTTTTGGAGATCAGGGGGTTATTATTCCGGGAAGTATAATCTTAGATTTTTCGGGAAATATTTTCATTAGTGGAGGTTTTAGAGGAAATACAGATTTTGGTGATGGAATTATCAATAGCTCTCATCCTTCACATTATGATTTATTTGTAGCTAAGTACAAGAATAATGGGAATTTTGTTTTTGTGAAAACTGCAAAAAGTAATGAATCAACATTTGCTTCGGCTATTAGTTATGACTATAACGGTAGTTTACTTATTGGAGGCTACACAGATCAGGATTTGTGGGTAGAGTCTAATTCTTTTAATGGATACGGGAAGAAGGAAATTTTAGTTTATAAATATGAGAACTACTTTGCATTTGGGGAAATTAATATTAGCAGCATAAATTGTGATCCAAATAACATGTGTATTGATATTTCAGTTATTGGTGGAGTGCCTCCATATAGTTATTCATGGTCTTCGGGTCATACTACTGAAGATTTTTGCGGAGTACCTGTCGGGACTTATCATGTGATTGTAACAGATTCTGATAATTGCTATATTGAGACAGACATAAACGTTCCTGCTCCTTATGCAATACCTATTAATTTACCTGCTTCAGTTACTGTATGCCCATTCGATACCGTAAATTTGGATGCCGGAACTAATTATATTTCTTATATCTGGTCAACAGGAGAAACAACAAACTCTATAAATGTTCATATTCCCGGAACGTATTCTGTTACCGTGATGGATAATAGTTCGTGTACCACTTCTGCAATTGTTCAACTACAAAAATTACCAAATATAAATCTACTGGTTCAGGATGCATTATTCTTTTGCCCTCTGGAATCAGTTAGTTTGAGTGTTGCGGGTTTTAATGAATATTTATGGTCAAATGGACAGACAACACAGGACTTTTCTACCGAAATTCCCGGAATATATTGGCTAAGAGTTTATGATGGACAATGTTATTACTATGATACCGTAAATCTTATACATTATCCTAAACCGATTGTTAATCTGGGGGATGACAGATATTTTTGTGTGGGTGATAGCATAAGAATTGATGGTCCTGCAGGATTTGTAAATTATCTATGGCACAATAACAGTACAAACAATTATTATTGGGCCCATGAAACAGAATTAGTCGTTGTTACTGCCTGGGATAGTAATGGTTGTCAGGCTTCGGACGATATTATGGTTTATGCACTTGATTATCCACAACTTGAATTGGGCGAAAATTTTACAATTTGCACAAATTCTCCTTTAGATTTAAGTCCTTTATTTGTTGAGGAGGGGGTTAATTATCTTTGGAGTACAGGAGAAACCGATAGAAGTATTTTTATTCAAAATTCCGGACAATATATGTTAACTGTAACAAATCAGGGAGGATGCTCGGCTTCTGACACAATTAATATTATTATTTATCCACAACCAGGATTTGAACTTGGTCCGGATATACATTTTTGTGATGGAGGATCTGCTGAACTTATTGTTATTGGTGATTTTGAAACGGTTTTGTGGAATACAGGGCAAGCCGGTCATTCGATTATTGTTACTCAATCAGGAATATATGTAGCTATTGCTGAGGATTCAAATGGTTGTTCTGCTACTGACAGTGTGTATGTCGTAGAACATCGCTTACCACATCTCACATTAGGTACTGATACAACCTTATGCGAAGGAATAGAGTATAAACTTCAACCGCAACATCAGTATCTCTATTATACTTGGCAAGATGGGAGTTATCTTTCTTATTTTAACGTTACCGAACCGGGTAATTATAGCCTAACTGTTTCGGATGAAATAGGTTGCTCGCTTAGTGCTTCCATTAATATTAGCTATGCTCCGAGTCCGGTTATTACTGATATACATACCGGTGGCGGACGTGTTACAGTTTTTGTTCAAGGAGGCACTCAACCCTACAGTTATTCTTCCAATGGAGACTCCTGGCAAACTTCAAATGTTTTTGATTATTTAACTTACGGTTATCACACTATTTGGGTTCTAGATAAAAATTATTGCTTAATCTCACGCGAAGTATTTTTAGATGAATCTCTTGATATTCCTTCGTTTTTTACTCCAAATGGTGACGGATACAATGATTATTGGGTTATTGGCGGGTTACACATGTTCCCGTCTGCAGTTGTTCAAATTTATGACAGATTTGGGAAAAAAATTTATGAGTTTCGCAGCGGAGATCTTGGATGGAACGGAACTTATCTCGGAAATCCTGTCCCAAGCGATACATATTGGTATGCAATTAGACTTCAGGAAGATTTTAAACCAATTGTTGGTAATGTTACAATAAAACGGTAATTTGTTAACAGTTACTTTCCTATACAGAATTTTTCAAAAATCAATTGTAAAACTTCATCAGTGGAAATTTGACCTGTTATTTCTCCCAAATGATATGTTGCTTCTCTAATATCCTGACTGATTAAATCACTTGGTGCACCTTGTTCAAAAGAATACTTTGCTGAATTTAATGCATTTTGAGCTTTTTGTAAAATCTCGAGATGACGCACAGAATTAATAATCGTTTCTGTACTTACAGGTTTTAAAGATTGAACGTATTCAAGCAAAGCAATTTTTAAATTTTCAATATTATAACCGGTTTTTGCAGAGATGGGGATGATTTTATCAAAAAATTCAATTTCTGGAATTATAATTTTTTTTTGTATTAAATCGGTTTTGTTTATGATAAGCAAAATAAATTTGTTTTTTACATCTGTATAGGATTTTAGTTTAATTATTTTATCTTTAATTTCCTCAAAATCTGTAAAAACTTCAGTCATAAAAATTACAATCTCGGCTTCGGTAATTTTTCGATAGGTACGTTCAATGCCTAATTTTTCTATTTTATCGTTTGCAAAGCGTATTCCTGCAGTATCTATTAGACGGAATTTAAAACCATCAATTATAAATTCTTCTTCTATTGTGTCGCGAGTTGTTCCCGGAATTTCTGAAACAATAGCTCTGTCTTCATTTAAAAGAATGTTTAATAAACTTGATTTACCAACATTGGGTTCTCCAGCTATAACAACTGGGATACCTTTTTTAATTGCATTCCCGTATCTAAAACTATCAATTAAATTCTGTATTTTATCAGATATTTTCTGAATTAAAGATAAAATTTCAGTTCTATCAGCAAATTCAACATCTTCTTCGCTAAAATCAAGTTCTAATTCAAGTAGAGAAAGAAGTTCAATCATTCTGTTCCGAAGTACTTTGATTTCAGTAGAAATGTTACCTTTTAATTGACGAAACGCTATTCTGGAGGACTCTTTGGTTTCTGATGATATCAAGTCTGCAACGGCTTCTGATTGTGATAAATCCATTTTTCCGTTAAGAAATGCTCTTTTGGTGAATTCTCCGGGCTTAGCCAGAGTTGCCCCGTTTTGAATCAAGGCAGATAAAATCTCTTTTTGAATGTATTCCGAACCATGGCAATAAAACTCTACACTGTTTTCTCCTGTATATGAATGAGGCGAATAAAATTTCACACATAAAACTTCGTCAATAATTTCTCCGGTGAAATCAGTTACAGGTGTGTATAGAAACCTACCATGTTCTGTCTTCTTAAACATATCCTTTTTGGATATGATTTTTTCTGCGATTTGAAAAGCATTAAACCCGCTCAGTCGAATTATTGATATTGCACCTATTCCTGCCGGACTTGCAATTGCACATATTGTAGAGTCATCAAGCATTTTTTTTCTGCAAAGTTAATAAAATAACAGAAATTAAATTAGATGAGGAATAATTATTAGTATGGGAGGATTTTTTATTATTTCTGTGATACAAAATAATGTGGAAAAATTGTTTTGTACTTTTTCTGAATTATGTTATTGACAATTCGACTTAAAATTTTTTCTCGTATTTTGATTTTAATTATACAAAATTTTGTGGTTAAAAACCTTTAAAAATATACTTTTTACAAGCATTTAAATCTATTATTATCTTGTGAATAATAGCATTAAAAAAAATTTAAGTGGCCCCTGGAGGATTCGAACCCCCATCTCAAGAACCGGAATCTCGCATTCTATCCATTAAACTAAGAGGCCGTATCAATTGCAAAAATAATATTTTTAATTAAACCTTGTAATAATAGAATATTGCAAATTTTTTATTTTTGTGAAATATTTGATTTACAGATGCATAAATTTATTTTTTTCGTAATTTTTTTAGGCAGTTTTTTGTTATCAACAAATTCATTTTCTCAGATAGAAGAATTTGACGATGTTCAATTTGCACTATTATATTATGCAGATAAAGGAAATTTCGATATGGTAAAAACTCTTATCGAAAATTATAATGCTATTGCTGATCAAAAAGACGAAAATGGGATAACACCAATAATGTATGCTTCACAAAATGGCCACGATAGTATAGTTTTGTATCTCATCGCAAAGGATGCAAACATAAATAATGTTGATATTTTAACTAATACATCGCCATTAATAAGTGCTGTAAAAAACAATTTTATTTCCACTGCGGAGATTTTAATACGAAATGGTGCGGATATAAATCATCAGGATGTTTGGGGTATGACAGCTTTGCATTATGCAGCAATTTATGGCTATGAAACTATGTGTGACATGTTTTTATATTATGATGCAGATCCATCAATTCGCGATAATAAGGATTATCTACCGCTACATTATGCAATCTCGGGAAATTTTGACAACATTGTTAATTTGCTCTGGCTTGAAACAGACTTTAGTTATAATGACAAGGCTAAATTTGCTCAAATTGCTACTCAAACCGGAAATTTGTCCTATTTAAAAAACTTTAAAACTGAAATTGAAGATATTCCTGATGAGAATGGTTTTTATTTAACAGAAAATGCAGTTTTAAACGGACAAAGCAAGGTTTTTTTATATCTTCTTGAAAATAATTATAAATATAGAGATACCATAAATCAAATTTATACTTTACGTTCACTTGCTAAATACAGTTCGGACAGAAGGACTAAAAAAGCTGTTAGAAAACTTGAAATTAAGGATATTCATTATCCATATTTTGGAAAATTAGGGATTGGATATTCAATGATTTTTAATTCCGAAGATTTTTTTAATGACTTAAACTTAAGTGTAAACGAATTGAGATATGGTTTTGTTGGTTTGGCGGGTTTTATTTTTAGGGGTTATGAAAAAACAGTTTTTCTCCCGTTTGATACAGAAGAGTATTATCAATTACGGGAAACCAGATATGCTGCTTATTTGGGAATCAAGAAAGAATTTAAGTTTAATAAGTTTTTTGCTAAAAAGTATGTTTCTGCTTTTGGAGGAGTAAGTTTTAATTATAATTGGGGAGATTATGACGGAATAAGAATGAAGGTGTCTAAAGAAATTATCCCCTGTTATTATTTAGGAATTGCTTATAAAATGTCAGATTATTTTAAATTATATTCATCTGTACATTATATGGATATAGCATTACATTATAAAAGCTCTTATTATTGTAATATTAGTTTAGTCGGTTTATTAAACATAAAAAATGATGAAACAAATCAAAAATACAAATATATTATCAGGTATTAAAATTTTTGGGGTAATATTAATTTTGACCTTTTGCTCGTGCGATGATGATACATACACTCCTGTAGATTCTGAATCTATTGAATGTGAATATTGTTTTGAGGAAAAACCCGAATTGGTAGAATTGTGTTTGAACTTTAACATGAAAGAGGGAATGGAAACTGTTGAATTTATTGTATTTAGCGGAGATGTTTTTGATTCGGAAATATTTATGAAAGGAGTAGCTGATAAAAATAAATACTGGATACTTGTTGAGCCAGATTATATGTACTCTATTGTCGCTATTTACATACGTTCCGGGAAGAAATATTTTGTTGTTAATGACAGAAAAGTAAAAACTCAATTTTTTAGAACAGGGTGTAAAAAACCCTGTCATTATGTTTATGAAACATATTGCGATTTAAAATTAAGGTTACCCAAGTAAATAAAAATATATATAATTTTATTATGTATAATTAAAATTATTTTACGTATCTCATAATACGAAAATAGATAAAAGTTTATACTTTCTTTTTATTTGTTTTAAGTACAATAAATGAATGTAATTATGAAAATACTTTTTTATTAAGTCTAAAATATTAGTTTAATTTTAGACTATTCCTTTATTTCTGATATTTTTATGCAACTAAAAATATTTTATAGAGGTCTTAAATAATGTTTAAAAGAATTTTAATTAATAACTAAAAATAGATTTTATGAGAAAGTTAGTACTTTTTGTTGTTTTTGTGTTAATTGCCTCAATGGCAATAACTCAAGATTTGGTAAGGGTCCCATTGACCGGTGCCGTAACTGAAAATCGTTTGAAATCTTTAAGTCCTACAAATTTTACAGCAATTTTTTCTGTCAGTGACTTAAATTTCGTAAGTCAGAATTCGCTTAATGGGGAATTTTCAGCTATGCAGGTTCAAGGGATGGTTGCTTCATCAGAAGTTGGAAAACCCAATCTTCCGGTGATTAGCCGCTTAATTGAAGTGCCTTATGGTGCTGAAATTCAAATAAATATTAAAGCATATACCGAAGAAGTAATAAATCTTAACGATTACGGCATTGCTCGGATCGAACCAGTTCAGCCATCATACAGCAAAAGTACTCCTGATTCCGAAAAAGTGTGGGTTATAGATGAAGAGTATTATAATACTAATCAATTTGATGATAACCCTTTAATTAAAACTGAAATTTATGGTTACATGAGAGGTGTTAGGGTTGGTCGTGTTGAAATTCGCCCATGGCATTACAACCCGGTTGATAATACTTTGATTGTATATAATAATCTTGATTATGAAATAGTTTTTCTAAATGCTGATTTATCCACAACCGAGGAAATGAAAAACAGGTATTATACACCTCAATTTGATGGAAATTACAGCATGTTAATGAATTTTATTCCACCTGCTGCAAAAGATGCCTTCTCTAATTATGCAGCTCCTTTAAAATATGTTATCGTAGCAAACACTGCTTTTCAAACCACTTTACAACCATTTGTTCAATGGAAAATGAAAATGGGATTTAATGTTATTGAATATTATGTTGCAACAGGTACAACAAACACAAGCATAAAGACATATCTACAAAATCTTTATAATGCTGGAACTTCTTCCGACCCTGCACCATTATACGTACTAATTATTGGAGATCATAGTGGTACATATAGCATACCTGCTTTTGCTTCACAAAATTCTGGATCGGGAGATTCTAATCATATTACAGATTTATATTTTGCAACTTTACAGGGGTCTGACTATATACCTGATTTATATTATGGTCGAATTTCTGCTAACTCAACTACCGAGTTACAAAATGCCTTGAATAAAATACTTCCTTACGAACAATACACAATTCCTGATGGTTCTTACTTAAATAAATGCATGTTAATTGCTGGTGTGGATGCGACTTATGCAAAGTCTCATGGAGATGGCACTATTTTGTATGGAATAAACAATTATTATAATACTACGAATGGTTTTTCTAATATTTATGCTTATTATCACACTTATACAAGTGGTCCATACAGTGTAATGTCTTCTACAAATAGTGGGGCTTCAGCTGATATTAATAGTAAAATTGGTGCAGGTTTAGGATTTGCTAATTATACAGCTCATTGCGATCATGACGGTTGGGCAGATCCCGCGGTGAGAAGATCAAATATAGCAAACTGGAATAATGCTAATAAGTATCCTTTCATGATTGGAAACTGTTGTTTGTCGTTCCAATTTAATCAAGACGATGCTTTTGGAGAAATGGTTCTGTATGCTCAGAACGAAGGTGCCGTAGGATATATCGGAACTACAAATTACAGTTATTGGAACGAAGATGTAAACTGGGGAATTGGTTTGACGTCTTTATCCATAACTCAAGCAAATGTCCCGAATCACAATTATTCAAATACAGGTTTAGGTGTTTATGATGCTTCATGGCATACTCATGGTGAGGCTTACTCAAACTGGTTTTATAGCAGCAGACAAATGGTACATGTGGGGAACCTTGCTGTTCAGTCAAGTACTTCCGGATATAAACAATATTACTGGGAAATTTATCATGTATCAGGAGATCCATCTTTAATACCATATATGACCGAACCTGAAGCGTTAAATTTGAGCTTTACAAATCCTATGCAAGGGGCAACAAGTTTGGTAGTAACAGTAGAGCCTTATTCTTATGTGGCCATTTCGAAAAACGGAACTTTGTTAGATGCCAAATGGAGTGGTTCTGGAAATAGTGTTACGTTGTCATTTCCCGCAATGACAGGCGATGCTTATACAATTGTTGGTACAAAACAAGATAGATCTCCTTATATTAATGAAAATGTTGTTCCAACAGCTGCTAATCCACCAATTGCTGATTTTATAGGAAATCCTACAACAATCATGCAGGGACAATCTGTTACATTCACAGATCAATCTCAATATGCAGGTTCATGGTCATGGAATTTTGGTGACGGACAAACTTCAACAGAGCAAAATCCTATTCATACATATAATGCTGTTGGAACTTATACTGTTAGTTTAACGGTTACTAACGGAGCCGGTTCAGATACAAAAGTGAGAACAGATTACATTACTGTTAACCCGAATACAAATCCACCAATTGCTAATTTTGCAGCAGACAATACCACAGTCTCAATCGGAGGAACCGTTAACTTTACCGACTTATCACAAAATCTACCAACTTCATGGTCATGGACTTTTGATGGTGGTACGCCGACAACAAGTACTCAACAAAATCCAAGCATAGTATATAATACCCCCGGTGTGTACAATGTAAGTCTTACAGCTTCGAATTCTTATGGTAACTCTACGGAAACAAAAACTGCATATATTACTGTTAACTTACCAACTTATTGTTCAGCAGAAGGAACTAATAATTCTTATGAATATATATCCAAGTTCCAGTTTGGGACAATAAATAATAGTAGTGGAACAGCTTCTTATTCTGATTTTACCTCCATTTCAACAGATGTTTATTTAGGACAAAGCTATCCTTTTACAGTAACTATTGGTAATCCATACTCCTCCGATCAAGTCTTAATTTGGGTTGATTGGAATAGAGATGGAGATTTTTCTGACCCTGGAGAAAATGTATTTACCTCAGCTAATGGGCAAGGTCCATTTTCAGGGAATATTACAATTCCAGGTACTGCAACTCCGGGACCGGTTCGCCTAAGAATACGTTTGCATGATACTGGTAACGGTCCTAATAATACTCCTTGCGGAAGCTCAACTTATGGTGAAGTTGAAGATTATACACTTAATTTATTATCACCTGAAGTTCCTCCTGTTGCCGATTTTACTGCTTCAGGACCTGATTTTTGTTCTTCAATAGTTGCTTTTACCGATTTATCAACAAATGCTGATACATGGAGCTGGAATTTTGGTGATGGGCAAACATCCACAGAGCAAAACCCGGTACATACTTATGCTGCTTCAGGAACTTATACTGTATCATTAACAGTTACAAATAGCTATGGATCTGATACTGAAACCAAGACAAATTTTGTAACTATAGATATTCCTGAGGCTCCAATTACATCAGGAGCAAGTTCTTGTGGAGAATCAATTTTAACATTAACAGCATCAGGCTCCGGTACTTTGAAATGGTATGATGCTGCTACAGAAGGTAATTTAATTACAACAGGAACTTCATACACGAATTTATTTAGCAATACAACTAATTTATACGTTGCTTCAGTAATTGAAAATACTCAAACTTCTAATGCAGGTGCTGCAAACAACTCAATTGGTACAGGAGGATATTTTACAAATTCAAATGTTCATGGTTTAATATTTAATGCTTCTATTCCATTTACACTGAAAACTGTGAAAGTTTATGCTGGGGCAGCAGGAAATCGTACCATTAGTCTAAAAGATGCAAGTGATAATCTTATTCAATCTGTTACTGTAAATGTTCCTGCCGGCGAATCTACGATTACATTAAATATTAATGTTCCTGTAGGAAATGGTCTAAAATTATTAGGCCCTGGTAGTCCAAATTTATACAGAAATCAAACAGGTGGAACTTATCCATATAATCTTGATGGAGTTTTAAGTATTGTAGGTAATACTGCAAACGATTTGAATTATTATTATTATTTCTATAATTGGGAAGTAGAATATAATACTGAATGCTCAAGTTTACGCACTCCTGTAACTGCAACAATTAATCCTATTCCGACAGTAACCCTTGGTTCTGATATCACACAATGTGGTGGAACAGTAACTCTGGATGCTGGAGCAGGTTTTAGTTCTTATGAATGGAACGGAGTTGCTGGTTCTCAAACTTATGTTGCAAACACTACAGGAAGTTATACTGTAGTAGTTTCTAATTCTTATGGATGTACAAACAGCGACCAAATAAATGTAACAATAAATCCTGTACCTACTGTAAATCTTGGAAACGATGTTACACAATGTGGAGGAACAGTAACTCTGGATGCTGGTGCAGGTTTCAGTTCTTATGAATGGAATGGGGTGCTTGGAACACAAACTTATGTAGCAAGTACAAGCGGAAATTATACTGTAGTAGTTTCTAATTCGTATGGATGTACAAACAGCGACCAAATAAATGTAACAATTAATCCTGTACCTACTGTAAATCTTGGAAACGATGTTATACAATGTGGAGGGACAGTAACTCTGGATGCTGGTGCAGGTTTCAGTTCTTATGAATGGAATGGGGTGCTTGGAACACAAACTTATGTAGCAAGTACAAGCGGAGATTATACTGTAGTAGTTTCTAATTCGTATGGATGTACAAACAGCGATCAAATAAATGTAACAATTTATCCAACTTTCACTTTAGATGCAACTGTTATTGATGAAACTTCTATTGGAGCTAATGATGGAAGTATTACAATAAATGTAACTGGTGGAACTCAACCATATACAGGTTTATGGAATACAAGTGTAATTACTCCCGGTACGGGAAATACTATCGTTTATTCCGGATTGACAGGAGGATCATATTCTGTTACTGTAACAGATCTTAATGGGTGTACAGCCACAACATCAGTTTTTGTCAATACTTTAGGTGCTTCTCCGGTTGCTAATTTCTCTTTTAATGATTCTATTGGTTGTGATAATTTAACAGTACAATTTATTGATTTGTCCAATAATAATCCGATTTCTTGGTTCTGGGAATTTGGAGATGGACAAACATCAACAGAACAAAATCCTGTTCACTCTTATACACAGGCTGGTGTTTATAGTGTAAGTTTAACTGCCACAAATGTCATTGGTTCAAATACAATTACATTTAATAATTTAATTAAAATAGGGCAAACACCGCTAATTACAAATATGAGTAGTACACAGGAATCACTTAGCGGAAATGATGGATCAGCAACAGTTGAATTTACCGGAGGTTTAACTCCTATCACAATTCAATGGAATAATAATGAATCTACTCAAACTATAAGTGGACTAATCGCAGGAATTTATTGTGTTACAATAACTGATGCATATGGATGTAGTGCTAGCGAATGTGTGCAAGTAACTCAAGAACAGCTTCAAAATGTTGTTGCAGATTTTTCTGTTAGCGATACTGTCGGGTGTGTTAATTTAACTGTTCAATTTACCGATTTGTCATTAAATAATCCTACTTCATGGCTTTGGAATTTTGGTGACGGAGAAACTTCGTTTGAGCAAAATCCGGTTCATACTTATGTTCAACCTGGAATTTATACTGTAAGTTTAGAAGTTTCTAATTCTACGGGAACAGATACAAAAATTGTTGAGGATATAATTTATGTTGGTTCAACGCCTTTAGTAGAAGTTATTACTATACCTGCCTCTGGTTCAGATATAGCTGATGGTTCTGCAAGTGTTGAAATTACAGGAGGTACTCAGCCTTATATAATCACTTGGTCAACCGGAGCAAGTGGTGAAAGCATTAGTGGTTTATTGCCCGGTAATTACTCTGTTTTGGTAATTGATGCTGTTGGCTGTATTGTTACAACTCCGTTTGTAATTCAATTTGTAAGTGCTGTAAATCAATCAGAATTAGCTGTGAAAGTTTATCCAAATCCTGCTAATAATCACATAACAATAGAAACCTCAGGAGTTGTTGAAACTGTAAGTATAGTAAATACACTGGGACAAAAAGTTTTAGAAATAGACCCACAATCCGAAAGATTTGATCTTAATATTTCCGGTCTGAGTGAAGGAGTTTATTTCTTAAAACTTTCCGTTAACGGAAATGAATATGTTTCGAAACTTATTAAAAAGTAAATCTAAAAACACATACTAAAAAAGGCTGCCAACCGGCAGCCTTTTTTTGTTACATATTTTAATATTTTATAAAGAAAAAATTACATTACTCTACCAGGATATACTTCGAGGGCATTTTTTAGAATTTCAATTGCATTTTTTAGGTCTTCGATTTTCAAAACATAAGCTATACGAACTTCATTTTTGCCTAAACCCGGAGTATTATAGAATCCACTTGCCGGAGCAACCATAACTGTTTGTTTGTTGTATTCGAAACTTTCGAGTAACCATTGAGCAAATTTATCGGAATCGTCAATTGGAAGTTTTACAACAGTGTAAAAAGCTCCTTTCGGATTTGGACAATATACACCGGGAATTTTGTTTAATTCAGCTACCATAAAATCACGACGTTCAATATATTCATCGTAAACTTCTTTAAAATAAGATTTTGGAGTTTCAATGGCTGCTTCCGATGCAATTTGTCCAAATGATGGTGGGCAGAGTCGAGCTTGAGCAAATTTTAAAGCTGTTTTTATAACTTCTTTGTTTTTAGTTATCATACAGCCTATTCTAACACCGCACATACTGTATTTTTTAGAAACGGAATCCATCATAATTACATTTTGCTCTAAACCCGGAAGCAACATTGCTGAGAAATGTTTTTCTCCACCATAGCAAAAGTCCCTGTAAACTTCGTCGCTATATAAGTATAAATCATGTTTTTTTATTATTTCTGCAAGTTGCAATAATTCTTCTTTACTATAAAGATATCCTGTAGGATTATTTGGATTACAAATAACAATACCTTTAGTTTTTGAAGTAATAAGTTTTTCGAATTCCTCAATTGGAGGTAATGCAAAATCATTTTTTATTGATGCAGTTATTGGTTTTATAACCACACCCGATTGTATTGCAAAACCATTGTAGTTTGCATAAAACGGTTCAGGAACTATAACTTCATCGCCTTCGTCAAGAGTTGACATGAAAGCAAAAATAATTGCTTCGGAACCTCCTGTGGTAATCAGAATATCTTCACAAGTTATGTCAATGCCATATTTTTTGTATTGCTCAGCAAGTTTTTTTCTGTACGAAACATTTCCCGCAGAATGACTGTATTCAATTACTTTTTCTTGGATATTTTTTATTGCATCAAGAGCAATCTCCGGAGTTTTAATGTCGGGTTGTCCGATGTTTAAATGATAAACTTTTATACCTCTACTTTTTGCCGCTTCGGCATAAGGAACTAATTTTCTAATTGGTGAAGCTGGCATTTTTTCACCTTTTCTGGAAATTTTTGGCATATACTTTAGTTTTTTAGTTTATTATTGATTTTTTTCACTGTGGTTTTCTTTTATTTCAGCTTTTTTGTGCTTTTTAGAAGGATCGGAATTAAACTTTTTAGATTTACTTTCTTCAGTTTGTTTTTTTTCAATTTCCTGATTAGATTTTTCTTCTGGTAAAACCTCTCCTTTAATTCTTAATTGTATCGGTTCATTTTGCCCTTCGAAAAAAACAAATATTGCTTTATCGAATTTTCCTACACGTTTAGTGTCGTAACTCACTTTAATAATACCAGTTTTATTCTTTTTTATCTCGTCGCGAGGCCATTCGGTTCCAGTGCAGCCACAAGCAGGTTTAACATTTCCAATTTTTACGGGGGTTTTAGAAATATTTTTAAAAATAAATTCTCCTTGAACATCTTGCCCATATTTAATTATTCCAAAATCGTAAATCAAACTTCTGAAAATTACATTTCCTGTTTTAGCTGTTTTTTCAGGATTTTCTTTGTGTTCTTGAGCAAACGTAAATGTTGAAAACAAAACTACGATAATGATAATACTTAATTTTTTCATCTTAATAAATTTTTTGTAAAATTATCAAATTTTGATTGTAAAAAGTTTTTTCTGCAGTATTTTATTTGATTTATGTTCTAAAATATTTTTTTATTCTATTTTTACGGTCAATTATGAAAAAGAAAGCCGTAATAATAGGAGCAGGTCCTGCAGGATTAACCGCTGCTCTGGAATTGCTGAAAAAAACAGATATAATTCCGGTTGTACTCGAAAAGACCGGAGATATCGGAGGTATTTCTAAAACTATAAATTTTAAAGGTAATCGTATTGATATCGGAGGTCATCGTTTTTTCTCAAAGTCCGATATAGTAATGAACTATTGGAAAGAATTGTTCAGGATTGTAGATACTCCAGAAAATCAACCAAAAAATAAAAAATGGGAGCTTATTCAGGATAGAGTTTTTCTTACCAGGTCGAGGTTAAGCAGAATTTATTTTCTACGAAAATTCTTCGACTATCCGGTAAATCTTAATGCAAATACTATCCGGAATCTTGGATTTATTAGAATTGTGAAAATCGGATTTTCATATTTATACTTTAAAATATTTCCCGTAAAATACGAAAAATCACTTGAAGATTTTTTTGTAAATCGTTTTGGAAAAGAACTTTACAGAACATTTTTCAAAGATTACACTGAAAAAGTATGGGGCAAGTCATGCAAGGAACTTTCTGCAGAATGGGGAGCTCAAAGAATTAAAGGTCTATCAGTTTGGGGAGTTGTAAAGCATTATTTTAAATCTATTTTTAAAAATAATAACAGTGACATTACTCAAAAAGATAAGGAGACCAGTCTGATTGATAGATTTTTATATCCAAAATATGGTCCCGGACAATTATGGGAATATGTTGCAGGGCTTGTAAAAGAAAAAGGCGGAGAAATTATCTTGAATGCTGAATTTAAAGAACTTGTTGTGATTGATGTAAATAAATTTAAAGTAAGATATTTAAATCAAAATTTTGAATATGTTGAAATATCAGATGTAGATTATGTATTTAGTACTACAAGCGTTAAAAATCTTATAAACTCAATTAAAACAGCACCTGATGAAGTTAAAAAGGTAGCAAATGGATTATTACACAGAAATTTTATTACAGTAGGTCTATTAATGAAAAAACTTAAAATAAAAAATCAAACCAAAATACTCACCATAAATGAACTAATTCCAGATAACTGGATATATATGCAGGAACCGGATGTTAAAATGGGACGCATACAGATTTTTAATAACTGGAGTCCGTTTATGGTAGATAACGAAAATAATGTTTGGCTCGGCCTTGAATATTTTTGCGATCCGGATGACTTTCTATGGAAAATGTCGGATGAAGAATTTTATAATCTTGCAATTTCCGAACTCGAAAAAGTGGGAATTATAGATTCTTCGGATGTGCTTGATAAAACAATAATAAGGATGGAGGATACTTATCCTGTGTATTTTGGAACATATTATCAATTCGGGGTCATAAGAAAATATGTTGATGAAATTGAAAATCTATTTTTGATTGGAAGGAGCGGGATGCACAGATATAATAACAGCGATCATTCCATGCTTACGGCAATTGTTGCTGTTGAGAATATCATTAATGGCCGTAAAGATAAATCAAATATCTGGGAAGTTAATACAGAACAGGAATACCACGAAGAAGATCAAAAAAAATGAATTTTTTATAATTTTAATTTTTAAAATCTGAAGAATTATTCCCTAAATTTGTTACTAATACGAAATACTTAAAGATATTTTATTGATATTATTGCATTTTTTGCAAAGAGTAGGTATTACTATGGCTGTTAATGTTATGAATGTTTTTAGAGATGAAATAATTAATTTTGTTTTTATAACTTTTAATTTCTATTTTCTACCTTTTTCACTACATTCATCAAAGAAATTCAGTATATTATCGGTTTCGCTTCTCCAGTAGTCGTAGTTATGTTGAGCATTTTCGGGAAAATTTCCGATGACTTTTAAACTTTGATGATTTTTCACGATGGAATCATACATTGCAATTGATTGTTCAACAGGAGAAACTTTATCAGCTTTTCCATGTCCAATGTATGTAGGCCGTTTATAATTTTTAACATCATAAGCAAAACATTCTCTTTTCCATCTTTCGGGGAAATTTTTATATTGCCCCAAAAAGGCATAGTATAAATATTCGTCCTGCATAGCCGTAATATTAAAGTCTCCAGAAAGTGAAGCAACAGATTTGAAAATCTCAGGTTTATAATAAGCAAGTAATGTAGCACCTCTAGCCCCTGTTGAAATTCCTGCAATATGAGTATTTTGTCCATGTAAAAGTAGCCCCAACTCCTCTTGTATATATGGAATATGTGTTTCCATAATCCATGTTAGAGTAGGATATTTTACGTAGTCCGGGTTGGTTTCGGGATAAATTTCGAGTATATAGTTGCTTTTACTGTAATTTGGAATTATTAATACATAACCTTTCTTAAGGGCTTTAGAACAAAAATCAGTTTTTTCACACCATTCCATTGCCGGTAAATTCCATCCATGCAACATTAAAATACATCCATTTATCTGTTGGGAATCCGGGGGATAAAATATTTCGGTAGTTACATAGAAACAACAATCATATTTAAGAGTAAGCGTGGTATCGTTATGGCGAGGAATTTCGACAACTTGTGAAAATTCATTTTCTTCTTCATTACATTTTTTTTCATTGCTTTTATAATTACTACATGCAAATAGAATAATTGATAATATTGTTGTTAAAAAAATATTTTTTGTAAAAATTGAAAAATTAAACATATTAAAAATTTTAATTCTTATAATTGTATCAAATTTAGTAAAAATGTCTGACAAAAAAACAATACAGGGTATAGGATTGTTCACTGCAATTTCGTACGTGGTGGCAAATATGGTAGGCACCGGAGTTTTCACCTCTTTGGGATTTCAGCTTGCCGGAGGTGTAACGGATATTTCTGCCATAATTTTATTATGGTTGATGGGAGCGATAATTGCCTATACCGGAGCACAGGTTTACGGAGAATTGGGTTCTGTGATGCCTCGTTCCGGAGGCGAGTATAATTTTCTTAGTAAGTTATATCATCCTTCTTTGGGTTTTACATCAGGATTTTTTTCTATGTTCGTTGGATTTGCTGCTCCGATAGCTTTGGCTGCAATGGCTTTGGGAACATATTTTTCAAATGTTTATGAAGGCATAAGTCCTAAAATTACCGGGGCAATTGTAATTGTAATTATTACTTTTATACATTCTTATAGTATAAAATCTGGAGGGAATTTTCAGGTTGTATTTACTTTAATTAAAATATTGTTGATTATTGCATTCATTGTTTCTGGCTTCTTTTTTTCATCCGAAAAACAAAATATTGCAGTAATACCTACAAGCATTACTTGGGAACAAATTTTAAGCTCGGGATTTGCAGTTTCATTGATTTATGTTTATTATTCATATTCAGGATGGAATGCGGCTGCATATTTTGTTTCTGAATTAAAAAATCCTGTAAAAACATTACCACGCTCTTTAATAACCGGAACTTTATTAGTTGCAGTGCTTTATGTTTTATTGAATTATGTTTTTTTACTTGTTTCTCCGATTGGGGATTTAAGTGGACAGCTCGATGTTGGGGCTGTTGCAGCTACTTCAATTTTTGGGGCGAAAGGAGGTGTTATAATGTCGGGGTTGATTTCTTTACTCCTGATTTCTACAATTTCTTCAATGGTTTTTGCCGGACCTCGAGTAATTCAAGTTATCGGAGAAGATTTTCCTGCTCTAAAGTTTATGAGTATAAAAAGTAAAAAAGGGGTTCCGTTTTTTGCAATAATTGTGCAGAGTATAATCAGTTTAATTCTGTTGTTGACAAGCACATTCGAAGCTCTTTTGACATACCTCGGATTTGTAATGAATATTTTTGCTTTTCTCACTGTGGCTGGAATTTTTATTCACAGGAGAAAATTTCCAACCATGACCCGACCCTATAAAGCACTCGGATATCCTGTGGTTCCAATTATTTTTATGTTGTTTGTTATCTGGAACTTTTATTACCTATTCCGTGAAAGAACTGCCGAAACAATTATGGGACTTGCCACTCTTGCTTTAGGTTTTATTATTTATTTCATATTGACTAAATTTAGTACTAAAACTAATGAAAGCTAAAACATTATTATATTTTTTCATTTTATATATATTTATTTTTGGTTGCGGACAACGACAAAATAAAAATAAAACATTACCTGAGGAAAATTTTTCTCAACAAATTGACCCCATAATTAATAATCCTCTTGATACTTTTGCTTTTAAAGGTTATAATGATATAGCTCAGATTTTGTCGGGCAAGTACCCTTCAGATTCCATTAAATATTTAAAAATAACAAGTTCGGAATCATTTAATTTATATTCTGAAATCATAAAGAAAAAATGGTCAAAACATCAATCTTCAACTTTGACGGATATAGAAAAATGGGTAAACAAAAATTTTGAATATTATGATACAATTTTTTATCCTTTTTCAGGACCAGATTTTAATTATTTATCAGCATTTTTTCCTGATGCAAAATTTACCGTAATGATTGGTCTTGAAAAGTGTGGAAAATTACCTTTTGGTGATGAAATCAGCCTTAAAAACTTTAAAGAAATTTTTGAAACGCTTGACAAATCAATTTACACAAATTTAGAATACAGCTTTTTCAGAACTAAAGGTATGCGTGTTGATTTGAATTCTTATTTGGAAGGTACTTTGCCGGTAATTCTGATGTTTATGGCTTTAAAAGATTATGAGATTATAAACGTTAATCCTGTAATTCTTACAAATGAAGGTAAGTTTTGCCATAAAGATTCTACGATTGCTTATTCATATTCTGTTGATAAAGATTATGAACCTTATTGCGAAATTGTTTATCGCAAGAAAAACGATTCAGTGTACAGGTACTTATATTATCTTTCAATGGATTTATCGAATGAAAGTCTTGATGAAATTATGTTTGAAAAAATGGTTCAAAATTATTTTACGGGAAAAATTTGCTTTTTAAAAGCAGCTTCATATTTGATGTTCCGAAAAGATTTCGGTGAAATAAAAAAACTTATTCTAAATTATATGAATTGTATTCTGACCGGTCCCAGCGGAATACCTTATGATGATTTTGACAAAAACTGGGATATATCTTATTATGGCAATTATATTGGTCCGATTGAACTTTTTAGTTCTTACCCTCAAAATACATTAAAAACAGCTTACAAACAAAACAAAACCTTTCCAATAAACTTCAAATTTGATTATCATCAAACAAATCACAGTTTTATTGTCGCAAAAAGAATTGTAACCCCTTATTAAATTTAAGGGATGAATACACTAGTGGCTAATACGAGGGATTTAGGTTACACTCACCCAGCGAATTGACCGCAATACCAGCTGTTCGATAGCTTCAATACCCTAAAATCTGCCTTTAGCAAAATTTCGCCATTTTTTGATGCGGAATTTGAATTAAACATTTGATTTCATTAGAAAATCATTGGTTACAAAAATTATTTTTATTTGTAAAGTTTGTATTATATGTAAAAACAGTGAATAATTTATTTCTAATTTGCACCTAAACAATATAGCATTCCGTCACGTGAAGCAACATAAAGTTTTTTGTCGTGAACAATAGGTGTTGCCTCTCCTCTTATTGACGAATTTTTTTTTCAACAATGTAAAATTGCAATTCTCATCATAACCAAACATATAAATTCCTTGGTAAGTAAGAACGAAAAGTTTATCGTCGAAAAATATAGGAGTTGAAATAGAAGGACCGGTATAATATTTAAAAACTAATTGAGGCGTCTTATATTGAGTAATATTATTCGGACCTGGAACAGTTATATTGGGTTCTGTTAATTCTGTTTCGACCACATAAGTAAATCCGTCAACTGCAACAAAAGCGGTAAGAGAATTTCTGTTTTTATCAATATATTGATCATTTATAGCAGCTGTTCCAATTATACCTCCTTGCCAATCATAAAAAACGGTGTCTCTTACGGGGAAATACCATACAACACAATAATCCTGATGCTTACGCGGGTCAATTAACATCATTCCACCTTTGCCTTTGATATATTGTTTTTCAACAGCAACTAGAACATTTCCATCTTTTGTAATTACAGGACTCCCGTCGATGTCTGATCCGATTTTAAATGAAAAATCAATATTCTTTGTTTTTGTATTAAATCCATATAAATATCCAGCACCGGAGGTAATAAATATTTTGTCGTTGGAAAATGAAGGTGCACTTTCGATAACAACATTATTATTATGGTCAATTAAATCCTGCTGATTATAAAGTTTAATTTTGAAAATTTCTTTTGGAAAATTGAATTTTTTTGTATTTGTAGCACTTTGTATATTTGGGTTCAAAGCTATAAAATAACCGTTTTCGAGACCTAAATATAGAGTATCGTAATTAATAAGTGCTGTTCCGTCCACATCCTGACTGTAACATTCGGTTTTTTGTGAATAATAACGCCAAAGTTCTTTGCCAGTTAAATATGATATTGCACGATAGCTGTATGCGAAATTTTCAGTATCATTTTTGTCTATTCCGGCTCTGGCTCCAGCAAAAATTACATACTTATCAGGATGATTGTCGGGGATATAAGGATTTTTCCAGATGCAAGGAGTTCCTTAAATAACATCATTAAAACTATATTCCCAAATTATTTTGCCATTTTCGGCATTTATTTTTTTTAATTTATAGTCATAACATCCTTGAATAAGAAATAATTCATTGTTTTCACGGATCATAAGTGCTTGTCCTGTCCAGCCTGCACCACACATTTTTACTGTATCTTTTGCGACATTTGGAATAACAGTTTCGCCGCAACCAATTGTGGTTTTCCATAAAATTTCTATATCATCAGGAGGATTTGTTCCGTAAAAGTTACGTTGCTCGTTACCCAGAAAAGTCGTTATAATAAATTCAATTTCAAATTCTGAATCATCAGTTTTTAGTCCAAGAAATAAAATACTTAGCAGAATAATCGTTAATATAATTTTAATTTTAGTCAAACGAAACGCCTTTATGTTCAGTCAATTTTATAAGTTGCTCGTATTCATCAGGCTCTGGGGTAATCATAAATCTCAAGGGATTTGTAGTTGCACCGTTTATAATGATTTCATAATGTAAATGTGGTGATGTAGAAAGTCCTGTATTACCAACAGTTCCGATGCGTTGTCCACGTTTTACTTTTTGTCCTTCTCTTACTTCAATGGTATGTAAATGAGCATATCTGGAAGCAAAGCCGTTAACCTGGTGATCAATAAGGACAGAATTGCCGTATCCGCTTCTGGTGTTATTTCTTTCAATGCTTTTTACTATGCCGTCTCCAGAAGCATAAACCGGTGTACCCGTAGGAGCTACAAGATCAATCCCCTGATGCATATGTACAACCCCTAAAATAGGATGAGGACGATATCCGTAAAACGAACCGATTCTTGTAAGCTCGTTTGTGCGTATTGGTTGAAGAAAAGGGAAGTTTTTATAAAATTTTTCATTTTTTCTGATTTCGGCAATAATATCCCTGAAGGAATTTTCCTGAACTTTGAGTTTCTGTTCGACTTTATCAAGTTTTTTCGAGGTTTCGATTAAAACATCTGTACTCTCATAGCCTTCGAGATGTTTATATCTGTTTGTGCCGCCTGTTCCTGCATTTCTTATGTCGTATGAAATACTATCTTGTTGAAAAGTGCTTCGATAAATATAATTATCTCTTTTGGCAATATCATCAAGTAACTTATCTGTATTATCAAGTTTTATGTTAATTTCTTTTAATGTCTCTTTAAGTATTCTGTTTTCGCGTTTAAGTATTTTTTCTTCAGGTGAGTCATAGACAAGAATATAAACAAACATTAAGCCTGCTCCAAAAATAATAGAGCTGAAGGAAAATTGTATTGCACGAAGAATAAAACGTTTGAAACTAAATGTTATCTTTTCGTATTGAAGCGTTTCCGGATTAAATTTATACTTCGGTTTGAAGATATTTTTCATCAATTAAAAAAACTTATTAAAACTTTTAATATCGCAAAAATAAATAATTTAATCTAAATTTGCAAGTTTTTAATTTTAAAAAAAAAGTTAAGGAACCTTTAAAAGAATATTATATATGGATTCAATACAAATACGGACAATTTTCAAAGAGTATTTTAAGTCAAAAGGACATATCATAGTTCCGAGTGATTCGATGGTAATTAAGAACGACCCAACGTTGATGTTTACGAATGCCGGAATGAATCAATTTAAGGATATATTTTTAGGCATTCGTAAACCTGAATTTTTAAGAGTTGCTAATTCACAGAAATGTTTAAGAGTTTCGGGAAAACACAACGACCTTGAGGATGTAGGACACGATACATATCATCATACTATGTTCGAAATGCTCGGGAATTGGTCGTTTGGAGATTATTTTAAAGATGAAGCTATTGAATATGCCTGGGATTTATTGACAAATGTTTACAAAATAGATAAATCCCGATTATATGTAACTGTTTTTGGAGGAGATAATTCTGAAGGACTTGAAATTGATAAAGAGGCAGAGGAAATCTGGGAAAAATATGTCCCTGCTGATAGAATAATATATGGTTCGAAAAAAGATAATTTCTGGGAAATGGGGGATACCGGACCTTGTGGACCATGTTCAGAAATTCACATTGATCTTAGAGATGAATCTGAACAAAACTCTATTCCCGGGAAGTCGTTAGTAAATAAAGATCATCCAGCGGTAATTGAAATCTGGAATCTGGTTTTTATTGAATATAACCGGAAAGCAGACGGTAGTTTGGAAAAACTACCTCAGCGACATGTTGATACCGGTATGGGATTTGAAAGGCTTTGTGCAGTCTTACAAGGTAAGAAATCAAATTACGACACAGATATTTTTCAAACAATAATTTCTCGTATTTCAGAGTTGTGCGGGATAAAATATGGCGATAGTAAAAAAAACGACATTGCTCTGCGAGTAATTGCCGACCATTTAAGAGCAGTATCTTTTGCAATTGCCGACGGCCAATTACCTTCAAATGTTAAAGCAGGCTATGTTATTCGCCGAATTTTAAGGCGTGCGGTAAGATATGCTTATTCTTTTCTAAATCTTAAAGAAGCATTTATTTATAAACTTGTTGATACTTTGGTAAAGCAGATGGGAGAAGATTTCCCTGAACTGAAAAAACAGCAAGAACTTATAGAAAAAGTTATTAAAGAAGAGGAAAATGTATTTTTAAGAACTCTGGAACGTGGAATTAAATTAATTGAAACCGAAATAGAGGATTGTAAGTATAAAGATAAAAAAGAAATAAATGGCGAAAAAGCTTTTCAGCTTTACGACACGTATGGTTTCCCTCTGGATTTAACACAGCTTATCGCAAAAGAAAACGGTCTTGGAGTTAATGTTGAAGAGTTCGAAAAATTCATGGACGAACAACGTTCGCGAGCAAGAAACGCTTCAGAAGTTGCCGCTGATGATTGGATAAACATTTCAGAAAATGAAAATGATGAGTGTGTTTTTACAGGATACGATACTTTAACAGATGAGGTCAGAATTTTAAAATATCGTTATGTAAAATCGAAAAATACAGAGTACTATCAGGTTGTTTTTGACAGGACACCTTTCTATGCTGAATCGGGTGGTCAAATAGGAGATAGCGGCTACATTTCCGATGGAAAAAATAAATATGAAATTTTTAATACTATCAAAGAACATAATCAGATAATTCATATGATGAAAAAGTTGCCCGAAGATACTAAACTTGTTTTTACCGCTCAAGTTGACGAAGAAAAACGTATCGAAACGGCAAACAATCATACTGCAACACATTTGATGCATCATGCACTTCGCGAAATTCTTGGAAATCATGTTGAACAAAAAGGATCGCTTGTTGCAAACGACAGACTAAGATTTGATTTCACTCATTTTAACAAGATGACAGATAATGAAATAAGAAAAGTGGAAATTCGCGTTAATGCAATGATTCGTAAGGGATATAAACGTGAAGAATTTCGTGAAATAGATATTGACGAAGCAAAAAAACTTGGAGCAATTATGCTTTTTGGCGAAAAGTACGGTTCAAGAGTACGAGCAATAAAATTTGGCGATTCAATAGAATTATGTGGTGGAACACATGTGGAAAATACAGGGAGTATTGGATTTTTTAAAATTATAAGTGAATCAGCCATAGCTGCTGGAATCAGAAGAATTGAAGCAATAACAGGGAAGGCTGCTGAAAACTATTTATTTGAGAAAATAGACCTGCTTCAAAAAATCTCTGAAACATTGAATAATTCAAAAACACCTTTGTTACAGATTGAAAATTTATTAAAAGAAAATTCTGAATTGAAAATTCAGTTACAGGAATTTAAACAGAAAGAAATTATCAAAATAAAAAAAGATTTAATTGAAAAAGCTGATGAACTTAATGGAGTGAAAGTTATTTCCGGAGTAGTTGATTCAGTTGAAATTGGGCACTTAAAAGAAATTTGTTCTCAAATTCGTGCAGAAAAAGACAGTTTTGTTTGTGTTTTGGCAACAATATATGATGGTAAACCGGGAATTTTGGTAGCTGTTTCTCAGAATATTGTGGAAAAGAATAATGTTAATGCAGGAAACATAATAAAAGAAGCTGCCAAAATAATTGAAGGCGGAGGAGGAGGACAGGCATTTCTTGCAAGTGCAGGTGGAAAGAATCCAAATAAAATATCCGAGGCAGTTAAATTTGCATTGGATAAAATTAAAGAATTATTATAATCAAAAAATTACGAAATGAATTGGTTTGTATTCTGGATAGTTGTTTATATCCTTATTCTCGTTATATTAACACTTAAATACATTAAAAAAAACAGATATAGAGGGCTATTTGATTAATAGGAGAAGTACTAAACTTTTGCCATTATTATTTACCACTCTTGCAACATTTGTGGGTGGCGGTGTGAGCATGGGATTAATAACAATGGGATATACATCAGGATTTGCTGCTGTTGCTATTGGAATATCTTATGTGATAGGATTTTTTATTTTAATTTTTTTTGCAGGCAAAATTCGTAAAATTGGTGAAGAACGAAATTTATATTCATTTGCTGAGTTTCTGAATACATCATATTTAAAAAATCATAAATTATCTTTATTTCCGCGTGCATTTTCGGGATTAATAAGCGGAATCAATATTTTAATTTTCTTTTTCTTAACAGCTGCTCAATTTGTTGGTATGGCTACATTATTACATTATGCTTTTAATGTTGGATATGTTTGGGCTGCAGGAATATCATTTTTGGTAGTTATTTTTTATACAGCATTTGCCGGTTTATCAGGAGTTATTATTACTGATTTTGTTCAGTTTATTCTAATTATTCTAATGATTATTTTTATTTTTATTCCGGGAGTCTGGACAGATACTAACGGATTTGCATCACTAAAAAATCTTCCAGAAAGTTTTTTAAACGGGACTCACGAAGGACTTATATTTTTGATAGCATTACCATTGCTGTTAAGTCCTTCGGTACTAACAAGAATGGATATATGGCAGAGGACTCTGGCAGCAGGCAGTGAAAAAATAGCAAAACGTAACAGCATTTTAAGTGGAATTTTTATGTTGCCGTTTTATATAATATTTCCTCTCGTTGGGATGGCATTAAGAATAGATTACGGCACTGAAATAGATCCCAATTACGCAACGCACCTATTCCTTGAAAGAAATACCAACGAAATATTTTTAGGACTTGCAGTAATTGGATTATTGTCGGCTTTATGTCATCTGCTGACAGTTTTCTTAACATTGTTGCCCTGACAGCAATTAGAGATTTTTCCTACGGAAAAGTAGAAAAACAAAGTAAAAATGAAGTTTTTCGGAAAGTACGACTCTCAGTTGTTATTTTTGGGGCTTTAGCATTGGGAATGGCCTTGTATTTACCTGATATTGTTGAGCTATTTGTTGCAGGAATTACTTTAAACATTATTTTTACACCCATAACAATTCTGGCTCTTGTTAAAAAGGATGTTTACAGGGATAAAAAAGCTGCGTTTTATAGTATCTTATCAGGAACTTTCGTGATAGCAATTCTATTTGTTCTAGGTTTTATAAATCAAAACAGTGGGATACTTAAAATTGCTTTTGTCCCTGCAACTATAGTAGCTAGCTTATCTTTAATTATCGGGATTTGGTTTGAAAAACAAAGTCATAAAAAACTGTTAAATAAAAAAAAGCAGGATATTCAAGGATAATAAGTTTTATATTTGTAAAAATTTTAAAAATGGTTAAAATAAGAACATACGCGGGTATTCCGGAGGAATTTGCAGGATACGAAAATGCTAAAGTCGTGATTCTTCCTGTTCCTTACGATGGCACATCAACATGGGGCAAAGGTGCGGATAAAGGTCCTGAAGCATTTTTGTTGGCAAGTGAAAATATGGAGATTTATGATCTGGAATCTGATACTGAAGTATATAAAAGAGGGATATGGCTGGATAATCCATTAAATTGTGATCCTGACCCCGAAAGATTAAGCATGCAGGTGATGGAAAAAGCTCAAAAATTTTATGATGACGGAAAGCTTTTTACAATGATAGGGGGGGAGCATTCAGTTAGTATTGGAGCAATAATGGCAAGTGCAAAGAAATTTTCTGATTTAAGCGTATTGCAACTCGATGCTCACTCAGATTTACGACCTGAATACGAAGGCACTGCTTTTAATCATGCTTGTGCATTGCATTGGGCATCAAAAAACACTAATCTTATTCAGGTGGGAATTAGAAGTATGGATATTTCTGAAAAACCATTTGTAAAAAAACAAAATGTATTTTATGCTGAAAACATTGCTGCCCGTAATGATTGGCAGGAAGAGGTAATTGAAAAACTTACGGAAAATGTTTATTTAACTATTGATTTAGATTATTTTGATCCTTCATTAGTTCCATCAACAGGAACCCCCGAACCAGGCGGGTTAACATGGTATCCAACACTTAAACTTTTAAAGTTATTGGCAAGTAAGAAGAAAATAGTAGGTTTTGATATAACCGAATTAGCTCCGAATCCAACTGAAAAGTCATCGGATTTTCTAGCGGCGAAACTTTATTATAAAATATTAACCTACATATTTGAAAAGTAATATGGAAAAAAATGGAATAATATCGAAATTCATTGAAGAAAATTTTCTTCATTTTAATTCAGCTACATTAGTTGATGCCTCAAAAGCATACGTAAAACATCTTGAAGAAGGCGGAAAAATGATGATTACTCTTGCAGGAGCAATGAGCACAGCGGAACTTGGAAAGACTCTTGCCGAAATGATCAGACAGGACAAGGTGCAAATTATCTCATGTACCGGTGCCAATCTTGAGGAAGATATAATGAATTTAGTGGCACACTCACATTATAAACGAGTTCCACATTATAGAGATTTAACTCCGGAGCAAGAATGGAAATTGTTGGAACAAGGATTGAACCGGGTTACGGATACTTGCATCCCTGAAGAAGAAGCTTTTAGAAGGCTCCAACACAATATTTTTAAACATTGGAAAGCTGCAAACGACAAAGGTGAAAGATATTTTCCGCATGAATATATGTATAAAATGTTGTTGAGTGGTGATCTGGAACAATATTATGAAATAGATCCAAAAAATAGCTGGATGCTTGCAGCAGCGGAAAAAAATCTACCAATTGTTGTTCCTGGATGGGAAGATTCAACGATGGGAAATATTTTTGCATCATACTGTATTAAAGGAGAACTATCACCTTCGTGCATGAAGAGTGGAATAGAATATATGATGTGGTTAGCAGATTGGTACATTAAAAATTCAAAAGGTAAAGGAATTGGTTTTTATCAGATTGGTGGCGGAATTGCCGGAGACTTTCCAATTTGTGTGGTACCAATGTTGTATCAAGATCTTGAATATAAAGATGTTCCTTTTTGGGCATATTTTTGTCAAATCAGTGATTCCACAACCAGTTATGGATCATATTCAGGAGCAGTTCCAAACGAAAAAATTACATGGGGAAAACTTGATATAAATACACCAAAATTTATCATAGAATCTGATGCTACTATAGTAGCACCATTGATGTTTGCTTATATTCTAGGTTATTGATGTAGTTTCTATAATTTATCCATAACTCCGACAAAAATACGTAAAACGTAAAGGTATTACATTGACATTAAAGGTTTTAGCACGTTTATTGTCAAATGTATTTACGTAATGTGTAATTACGAATTGTTACAAGTTGTTATGGGTGGCAATGTTCGTTAGAGTTTGAATCGGTTTGTTAGTTTTCTTGTAATTTACTTTTCTTTTTTCCCGATTTAGATTTTGTTTGGATTTCCTGAGCGGATAGCTATGGGAGAAACTTACAAAATCATAGTCGCTAAGCAGTATAAAATATCTAAGGATTTTTTGAGGTTTTTACGAAAAAGTTCTGAATTTGACATATAACTATTTGAACATCCTGCAAATTATATTAGAAATTTTAATAGCTTTGTTATTTCTTTAACAATCAATAACAAATTCAACTAAAAATAATTTAATAAGAGAAAGATATATATCATGTAAAACACTATTCGTGTTACGGATTTATGTAAATCCGGGGACTACGCGTAATTTTTTTTACATCAATCTAGCAATAGTAATTTCTGATATGATAAAAAACAATGCCATAAGTATAAAATATTGCCAAATTCTTTTTCCTTCAGAGATTTCAACTAACGAAGATTTTAAGTTTTCAGCATCTGAAATAATCAGGGCTTTGTTATTTAATTTATCTCTAATAAAGTTTTGCAAATCTTCTTTTTCAACATATTTTAAAACAGACTCTCTTCTATCATAATTTAATGAAATATAATTCAAAAAAGTTTCATGATTGAAAATTTGATAAGTTGCGGCTTTTTTAATCTCATCCGGTATAAAAAGTTTTACAGATTTACCATAACTTCTGTGTGTGCAAACGATGTCAATGCTTTTATTGTCAGTTATTCTGAAAATATCTTTTGGCTCAATCTCAGTTATCCCTTTTAGTTCGTACTCATAATTATTCTGAATAATTCCATATAAATCTGGATTGATTTGAGATTTTATAACAATATTATAAATTGTCGGTGCAAAAAGCGGCGATTTTAAGAAATCAGAATTAATATCAACAATTGGAGAAGAGAAAATAAACAATTGCCCTTGTCCATATTTAGTGAATGAGAAAATTGGATTATTACCTGCAGACAGGTATAAAACAGAACTTGTAGAGGTTGAAAATAAATTATATTTTAAGCTCATTCCAACACTTGGAAGATCAGTGTTTTTCTCAATCTTCAAAAATATATTTTTAAGGAAATAATGATTAGCTTCAATTTTTTCAATTCTTGAATTTAAAACTCTTTGATTTTGAAATTGCCCGGCATTAAATTGATTTAAAAAAGTATTATAAGAATTTTCATTTAATTCCGTAGGAGGGAATATCAATACAGATCCACCTAAAGCAATAAACTCTTTTAAAATTGAGGCTAATCCACTACTGATATCATTGAGACCATTTAAAACAACAAGGTCATAAGTTAGAATTTCGGAGCTTTGTTCGTTTCCGGCTTTGACAGTTTTACATATAAATCCGGCTTCAGAATCATTAAAGACTGCATTTAGATATTTGTTGTCATTATTTTGAAAGATATTTAAAATTCTTGTTTGTTCTGCAGCATAGTAATTAAAAAACAATTCATTGTCATAAGTTACAGGGTAATCAGAAATTTCTATTCTACCTTTTATATGCGATTTTGTTGTGTTTTTATACTTTAATTTGATTTCTTTATTTCCTTTTGCCTCAATGTCGAATGTACTCATTGCTTTTAAAGTATCGTTGATATAAAGTTTGATAGGAATT
Source organism: Bacteroidales bacterium Bact_19 (assembly GCA_001603595.1). Taxonomy (GTDB): domain Bacteria; phylum Bacteroidota; class Bacteroidia; order Bacteroidales; family ML635J-15; genus Bact-19. The sequence goes on along the minus strand of LUZK01000016.1, from coordinate 31,767 downwards.
TCATAAAAATCGTTTTCGGAGGAATTTTTTAAAATAATGCTCAATTCTTCCTCCTGACCTAATTTGTGTATTGGCGATAAAAAGAAGCAAGAATCAACATATAAGTTTGCAATTTTATTTACAGCAAGAGGCACAAAAATTAAATCAATATTATCGGGCAATTTTTCATGTGCTTCATCCTGACTAATGAAACTTTCCTGCATATCAGAAATAACATAAAGAATAGCCTTTTTATCCGTAGGGGTTAAACTACCTGCTTTAACTACTAAGTCTCTAATAATCAAAGGTTTAGGATCAAAGTCTATTTTGTCAATTTCTCTTAAAATATTGTCATGATTTAAAATAAATTGATGTTCAGGCTTCATGCTGTTTGTAATCAAAATAAAATCCTTTTCGGGTTCGGAGTTTATAACGATTTCCTTAGCTATTTGAACGGCCTGTTTTAATAGTTGACCTTTAGTTCCCTCATTTTGCATGCTGAAACTATTGTCAATGTAAATTATAGAAATTTCGCTGAGTTTATTGTTCTGAGCAACAGGATTAGGGATATAAGGACCGGCAAAAGCAATTACCAGCATTATAATGGTAAGAATTCGTGCCAAAAGGATAAGCCAATGTTTAAGTTGAGTGCGTTTGCGGGAGTCTTTTTTTATGTTTTCAAGGAAAACAGTATTACTAAAGTAAACGGTTTTATGTCGTCTTAAATTGATCAGATGGATGATAATGGGGATAGAAATGGCTGATAAAGCCCAAAGAAAAGCAGGATTAATAAAGCTCATTTTATGTAATTTTAATTTACAAAAATAGTAAAAAGGAATAAAATGGGTATAAAAAATTATTTTTTAAATTATATAAAATTATGTTGTTATTTTTATTATTTTTGATTCGACTAATAACCCAAAAATCATAATGGCAAACTCTGTAAAAAATACTTTTAAATCTACCAAAACATGGAGTGAAAAGCTGGCAAGTCTATATCGTGAAAAAATTGAGGTAGAAAGTTGTCCGTGGTGTGGGAGTAAATATTACATCAAGTATGGCCGCTATAAATTTACATATCGTTATAAATGTAAAAGTTGCAGTAGGACTTTTTTGCCCAGTACAGGTACGAGCATACATTATATTCACAAGAAAGATACTTTTATTGAATATGCTGAATTTATTCAAAATGAAGGGATGCATACACTAAAATTTATGTGCGATAATTTTAATATATCACCAATGACATCATTTGATTGGCGTCATAAAATATTGATGTCAATTCCGATAAGTACAAGAAGTTTTAAGGGTATTGTATTATGTAATGAATTATCGTTGTTGTACAGTTTGAAGGGTAGGAAAGGGTCGTCGTTGGAGACTATTGGCATAAGCAGAAAACAAAAGATATTAGATGAAAAATATCAAAGCAGGTTGATAATAGTTAATGAGAATGAAGTTGGAGAGATTAAACTTGCCACAGTGGGTTTGATAAATCGAAATCATTTTGACAGGATTTTCAAGAAAAGGCTTAATAATGTAGAAAAACTGATATGTTCAGAACAATCAGTGTTTGCGAATAAAGAAGAGTTTAATTTTAAAAGCCTAGATATAGTTTCAGGTAAAAAGAAGCAAAAAGAGATAAGCCAAAAGCTTATCAATCAGGAGACGATGATGTATATGTTTAAAACCTGGATAAATAATACTATGCGAGGAGTTGCTACGAAGTATTTAGCTTTGTATGCCAATTATTTTATGAATTATGTTGGTAAAATTTTTAATCCGGTTGATAGACAAAGTTTTATACAGAAATATATCTGGCCATTTTATACTTTATTGGAATGTTTTTATGAGAGTTTTATTACTGATCATACATCAATGGTTTATAGTATACCTACAAAACGAAAATGGAAAACTTCTGGAAATTATTATTTTGATTTGAATTTTAAAAGGTATTGAAATATTTTTTTAAAATTAAACACATAAACAAAAAGAGTCATATTATTTCAAAAAAAAACTTTTTAAAAAAGCTATGCCACTTTTATAATTTGATAGTCCAAATTTTATCAGACCTAAGAATCTGAAATTTTTTAAATAAAGCATAACATTTGCTTTTAATAATAGTATTCTGAGTTCTTTATTTGAAATATTTTTTAGTTGCAGAACAGTGTTTAATTGCTTTCGGTATTCGCTCCATTTTGTAGATCTACATATATAATTGTAATCCTGATTTTTATAGTATTCGTAGATTTTTGTTCCGGGAAATGGTACCATTAAAGCAAAAATTGGTTCTGTAGGATTTAATTTGCATGCAAATTTAATAGATTCATTTATACTTTCTTTTGTTTCATTGGGATGTCCAAAAATTAAAAATGCTCCGGTTTTTATCTTGTATTTTTTACACAAATTAAAAGCATAAATTATTTTTTCTTTCTTAATTCCTTTGCCCATCATTTTAAGTATTTCGTCATTCCCGGATTCAACACCAAGTTCGATTTTGCTAACTTTAGCTTTTTTAAGTTTTTTTAGTAATTCTTCATTCACAAATGACACATGAGTTTGAATATCCCATTTTACCTTTTTATAAATCTGTTTTTCAATAATTAAGTCTAAAATTTTTTCAGTATTTGAATTTTTACTTCCAAAAACTTCGTCGCCGAAAGAAATTCGTTTTGGCTGCATATTTTCTATCAGCCATTCTATTTCTTTAATAACATTTTCAGCAGAACGTTGCCTTACAATATTTCCATTAGGATTAAAACAAAAGTTACAATTAAATGGACAGCCTTTAGAAGTTTGGATGAAATATTCTTTTGCTTTTGGCAATAAATGCCAGGCAGGCATGGGAAGTTCGTCGAGATTGTTTATTTTTTCTCTTTCGGGATTTATAATAATCTTATCTATTTCTCTGTAGCAAATCCCTTTAATATTCGCATAATTTCCCTTTTCAGAATAATTATGACAAAATTCTTTAAAAGAAATTTCTGCTTCACCGATAAAACCAATATCAAAACCAGTAAAATCCTTCATGCATTGTTCAGGAATTGCTGAAATGTGAGGACCTCCGACACAAATTATTGTTCGAGGCAATATAGATTTTACTTTCTCAGCAATATTTCCTGCATCTTCAATTTCATAAGTGAATGAACTTATACCGATTATATCTGGTTTAAAATCTAATATTAATTTTAATAAATCATTCTCATAAATCTGAGAAAACTTAGCATCAATGCACAATAAATCATTTGTTATATCTTCGTGTAGTAATACTGCTGCTAGCGAAGCTATTGAGTATCTTACAAATGAAGGTTTATCGTATAATGGCTCTACGATTTTGTTTAATGGGGGAGTTGTTAGTAATATTTTTGGTTTATCCATTTTTTTGTAAAGCAATGTAAAGTTTAATGGTTTCGCGTAGTACCAAGAAAATTGTTTTTAACGATGCTCCTTTAGAAACACCGCCCTGCCGTGGGTGGTAAGTGGATTCAACTTCGATAATTTTGAAACCGGAACGTATCATTTTTGCACAAATCTCACTTTCAACCAGTGAACTTGTAAGTACAGGAGTAATTTTGTCAAAGAATTGTTTTTTATAAATTTTCACCCAATTAACATCTCTAATCTTAATATTAAGAAAATATCTGTTTAGAATTCTATTGAAAAGACTTAAAATCTTCCGAAAAACTGTATAGCGAGTCTTTTGTGTTCTGTAAAATGATATAAAAGTATTATTATCAAATTCAGCAAAAGGAATTAATTCTTCGGGATTAAACTGCCCATCTCCTGGTATGGCACAAATATTTTCATATTGAGCAGCTTTGTACCCTGATAGTAATGCTTCGCCAATTCCTTTGTTTTTTGTGTGATTTATTATTCTAATTCTTTTATCGTCAAAATTTTGAATAATTTTTAGAGTATTATCAATGCTGCCATCATTGACAATTATAAGCTCTGATTTTTCTTGGTTTAGTTTATTTAGGACTCTCAACGAGGATTCAATAACGCTTTTTATTGCGTCTTGTTCGTTATAAACGAATATAATAATAGACCACGATTGCATCACAATAAAATTGTTTTCCCCTGGTTTTGTAATGATAATTTAGCTTTATCAAGGATTTGAGCGATTTTTAGACTTATTTGAATATTTTTAATGTCTTGTTGATTTTTTATTACGCAATTGGCAAATTTATCAATCATTATTTTTAAAGGCTCTGTTGTATCATATTTTGGTACAAACACATCTCCTCGTCGGTAATCAATAAGAATACTCTCTTTTTCTTCATAGTTGAAAGTGATGCCTGAATCGTAAACCTTTATTTTTTCTGATGGTTCAATGTCGTTGTATATTAACATTTTTTTGTCGCCTCCGATAATCATTTGTCTAATCTTTACCGGAGCTGACCAACTACAATGTATATGAACAATTAAATCTGAATTGTAAAACAATGTCAGATATGCTAAATTTTCAATGTCTTTTTTGATGTGACATCGTCCAACAGCACTCACAGCAACAGGTTTTTCTTCTATAAACGACAAAATGACTGATAAATCATGTGTTGCCAAATCCCCAAGAACATTTACATCATTCTGAAATATGCCTAAATTTATTCTGGTAGCATCTATGTATAAAATCCTTCCCAAATCTCCGGATTTAATAATTTTATCAATTTTTTTAATTGCACCATTATAAAGAAATGTAAAGTCCGAAAAAATTATCAATTTATTTGAGACAGCTATGTTTATTAATTCATCAGTTTCTTTAAAACTAAGAGCCATAGGTTTTTCAACCAAAACATGTTTGCCGGAAAGTAACGATTGTTTAGCTAGCTTATAATGTTGACTTGGATTTGTGGCAATAACCACACAATGAACATTTTCATCATTGATAATGTCATCAGTATTGTGTGTTAAGAGAGTGTGTGGGTACAGTTTTTTTGCTTCAGATATTCTATTTTCATTGTTATCGCAAATATAATATAAATCCATTACTGGATGTTGGTTTATGTTTCGAGCAAGATTAGGTCCCCAATATCCGTATCCAATTAATGCTATGTTCATAATGAAAACTTTTGTTTCGTAAAAATAAAAAAATTATTATTGTTAAAAAATTTTTAATCAATTTATGAATATACCATTTAATAACCTTAAATTAATCCATAATCCTATAAAAGAAGAAATTTTGAGTAATTTTTCGGATATTATTGATAATTCTGCTTTTGTAGGTGGAAAATATGTTGAAGAATTTGAAAAAACATTTGCCGAAAAATTAGGAACAAAACATTGTATTGGAGTCAGTAATGGCACTATTGCATTATGGGTTGCAATGAAAGCATGCCGAATTGGGATTGGAGATGAAGTAATTTTACCTGCAAATACTTTTTTTGCCTGTGCCGAAGCGGTTGAAATGTGCGGAGCTATTCCGGTTTTTGTTGATAATGATGAATATTTTAATATTGATATTACAAAAATAGAAAAAGCCATCAGCCCAAAAACAAGAATGATAATGGCTGTGCATCTTTATGGGCAGGCTTGTGAAATACAAAAAATATCAGCGATTTGTAAAAAACATAATCTTTTATTGCTTGAAGATTGTTCACAGGCTCACTTTTCCAAAAATGGAGGGAAATATTGTGGCACTTATGGCGATATAGCTACATTTTCTTTTTATCCTGGAAAAAATCTCGGTGCTTTTGGTGATGCCGGAAGCATTGTAACAAATGATGATATTTTGGCAGAACGTTGCAGGCTCATTCGTAATCATGGCGAAGCCGGAAAATCAAACCACGTGATGATTGGATTCAATTGCAGAATGAATCCTTTTCAGGCCGTTGCATTAAACGTAAAATTAAGATATATTGATGATTGGAATACAAAACGCAAAATGATTGCCGACATGTATCAAAAATATTTGGGAGATTGTGAAAAAATTATCTTGCCAAAAATAAAACCAAACTCAGTTCATACATTCCATTTATTTGTCATTCTTGCAGAAGACAGGCAAAATCTAAGAAATTTTCTCACCGAAAAAGGTATCGCAACAGGGATTCATTATCCTATTCCATTACCTTTTATATCTGTTTATAAAGATTCTTATGTAAACAAAGAAATTCTTTTTCCAAATGCCATAAATTTTTCTTCTAGAATTCTATCATTACCAATTTTCCCCGGCATGACAGAAGAACAAATCAAATATGTATGTGAAAATATTTTAAGTTTTTTTTCAAAATAGTTTTTTATTTCTCTAATATGAACTTTAAGATTTGAATATTTTCTCCTTTTTCAATCATTAGGAAATAGATAGAATTGTCGAGAAAATTAAGAATGAGTTCATTTTCAGGTTTTACTGTAGAAAATAATACTTTTCCATCAATGGATAAAATAGTTAATTTATCTATTTCAGAGTTGTTATCAATTTTTAGTATTCCGTTGCAAGGATTAGGATATATTTTGCAAAAGTTAAAGTCTGAATAATCATTTGAAGTTGGAATGTGGACAATAATGGGATTTTCATCAATATATGTATTAGGGGCACAACCTTGATTATAAGCAGTTAAACTGACTTGATATTCTCCAGATTCAGTATAAATGCAGTATGGATTTATATCCATGGATGTCGAACCGTTACCAAAATTCCAAAGATATGCATCGGCATTCAGCGAAAGATTACTAAAAATAGCAATACTTTCAGGTAAATATAAATCATGATTAAGAACACTAAAATATGCATAGGGCTGTTCATGAATTTTTATAAAATTATTTAATTCTAAAGTGTCTGATTCGTATAACCCGTGTACTATTAAAGTTGCATTGTAGATTCCCGGAGTATCATATATTACGATAGGTTCAGTAGAAGTGCCTGCAATTTGAGATACTTCAGGAAATATCCATTCACAATCTAAATAGTTAGTAGAATTGTTTATTATATGAATTTCTTGATTAGTACAAAAATCATAACCATCAACTGTAAACTGTGCTATAGGAGGATTTATTCTTTCGAACTTCACAGCATCAAAAGCCATAGGTTGTGAGGCATAGCCTGTTGAATCCCCAAGGTAAACATAAAAATCTTTTCCCGGAATAAATTTAAAATCTCCTAGTTCTGTCCATTCATTGTGATATTCTCCTTGGTTTTTAATAACGATAGTGCAAGTATCTTCATGATAAATGCGATAGTGAGCATTTTGGGCAGTAGCATTATCGGATGGTATAAAAGCAGAGATTTTGTAATAGCCCTCCTCTGATAAATTTGGTTTCCATGTAACCCAACAAATATCATTTGATGCTGTCATTGACCCTGTCCACCAGTAATGATTATTATATCCGCCGTTAACGTCTCTGTAATATCTCATCGTACTTCCTGCTTCACTATTGTTCATTTCAAATCCATGATGAAAAAATATATCATCAATAATTGTGTCATTATATTCTACTTCTTGGGTATGTGCAGTAACAGTCCATGCAATTACACCATAACTTCCGTTATAGTCAAGATTTTGAAAACCATTGTTATATCCGGGCCAATCGTAATAAACCTTATGTCCGTCGTAACTTGGCCAACTAGGGGTGTTCTTATCTCCATATGGCTCACTGAATATTAAAGTTCGTTGTCCTACAACGTAACCTTTAGTTAATATCAAATGACCTGCACTTGTAAGCATGGCGCACATGGGAAGTGGGTAATGATTATCAATTTCATTTGTAACAGAATTCCAAGTAACAGAACTATTCCAAGCCTGTGTAGATTCAAAATAATGCAATTCAATATAATTTCTCATTTTTGAATTCGGAGAACCTAATCCCCACATATATCCATAACCTCCGTATGCAACATCGCCTCCGGAAGTTGTTGCAGAATTTTCGAAATAATACTCGTTAAACCTATATTTTGTACAAACGTAATTTCCATAATTACTTATATGAGGATAAAGTTTTGTGACACTTACCGGCCATTTAGGCAGTCTGTTATAATACGAAATAGCCATAATTGCACAAGTGGGAGCACAAGAACCATAACCATAATGTGAATCTGGAGTATCATACACTTGATGTGTATATGGCACTTCGCCCGGAATCAAAACCTCTGCTTTTGTATCAATTGTATGATTTGATATTTCTTTAATTTCAAATTCAGGAATATTTATCTCCTGAATTTCTCCTGAAATAATATTTTGCTTATATATCTTTTTTGAATTATAAGTGTGATAGATGATTTCATTTTCACCGATAAAGACAGCTTGCATTTCAGCAATATCTACAGTGTTTGTAATGTTTGAAAAAACTCCTGATTTGTAGTCAACAATAAAAATATCAGAGTTTTGAAGATAATCTCCGTTTGTTTTTGTTAAATAAAATATTATTTTTTCACTGTCTGGTGACCATTGTGGATATAATCCATAAGGTAATTGAAATGTTTTTTGAGTTTCAATTTCAAAAACATAAATATAATCCGATTGGTACAGCAATTTTTTACCGTCAGGAGAAAATCTAGGATAAGATGAATTTTTATTTCTTTCTGAAATTATTCTTGACTTATCATTATTTAGATCTTTAAGGTAAATAACACCATCAACATCATAAGCTACAAATCTTTCATCATTTGAAATCGAAATGTAATTAGAATAATTTTCAAGGACATAAACTCTATGATTATTTTTTGATAAAATGTGTAAAGTGTTATCTACTGTATATGCAATCGAATTATCAGAAAAAACCGGTTGTCCGCAATATTTTTGAGGTTCATCAAGTTTTATTAGTTTATTTTGTTCAAAACTAAATATTGCAGGAGTTTGACCTTCTTTACCGATGATTTTAAATCCTATTGTTTTTCTGTCATGGGAAATGCTGTAATATCTACCACAACCAGGTGAAGTTTGAATTGTTTTGAATTCACCATCCTTTAGAAAATATAAATTATTGTAGTAATTATCAGTAAGCAAAATTCCCCCATCAACAATATTTACATCACAAAAATATTTGGATGCTTCAACATCATAAGCATTTAAGTTTAAAGTCTGACAATAGATAGAGCTTGAAATAAAAATGCTTATGTAAAATATAAATACGTTATTCAATCTTTTCATACTTAGAAATAGTTATTGTGGTTTCTCCATTTGTTGATTCAATATTTCTTAACCATAGTTCTTTTTTAGTGAGTTTGATGATCTCTGATTCCAAAGTTTCATTATTTACTGTTACAGTTATTTTTTCTTTTTCATCGTCGAGTTGCCATGTAATTTGTTGGGATTGGTTAAATGGTAAATTAAATCCGTTCATATTAACATTCCCCGAAAATGTAATTAATCCTGTGTTATCTTTATTCAGTTTTGTGCGAATGTAATTTATTGTGATGCTATCTACATCAATATCTATTGTGTCAGGAATAAAGGTTAAAGCTGAATTCAAAAATTCATTAATGTTTATTTCATTTCCATTAACATTAGCTTGTTTTAATTCCCATGTCCCAATAAGTCTTTTGTTTACAGATAACAATGTGAAAGAAGGTCCTTCTTCATACTTTTTGCATGATGCAACTGCAAAAAATATCATTAAACTGAAAGCAATCAATTTAAAAACATTTTTTCTCATAGTTTAAGTTTTTAAGTTTACTTATTTTTATTTTATCACATTTATCCAATTGCCCTTTGTAGATGCAAAGTTATTATTATCGTACATAGTTTCGCAATATGTAGCAGGCAAATAAAATTTTCCTTCATAACTTGCATTTAACATAACTCTAAAAGTATAACTTCTATTTTTGTAAATATTAAAGTAGGTTAATATTCTGTCGTCACGAATATCTCTGTAATCATAATAGGAATCCATTCCTAAATTATTCTCAAACAGTCTGGAATTAATAATTTCCCAACCAGAGGGGAACATTTGTGTTAGTGCAACATTTTCAAGGATGTTATACAGCGAAGTGTTTGACAAAACTACTGTAGCAATGAAATCCGTACCTTGTTGTAAATTAGTAACATCAATATTTTCACCGTTAAGGTTAGTGTAATATACCTGCATAGCAATATTAAAATTACTTACAAACTCTTCGCCTGCTGCCGGAATTCCTCGATTTGTAAGTCTTACAAAATATGTATTATCTGTTGGCATAAAATTAAATTCTGTTTTGGTCTTTTCTGATATGTTTAATTTTGTTTTAAATACAGGTTTATTCGAATTAATTGTGTATTTATTTCCGTTGATTTTGTACTCTAGATTAATTTTTTCGTTTTTACCGTATTTCTTTACAAATTTTGCTGCAGCAATTAGACTGTATGCAGTTGTTTGAGTGCTTGCATAAGTTTCAGAACCTATTACGGAAGCAACATCAATTAGCATATTAAATGCTTTTTCTTTTTCTCCAAGTTCTGTAAGAGTTTCCAGAATCATAGCCTTATCACGAGTATCGCTGCCAAAAGTTTCACCTAATTCAAAATATTTTTTTATATTAGTATTAAGCTTTGAAATAATTTCTTTGGCAATATTTGTTTTACCGGTAATAGAGTATGTAAGAGCCAGCCTCCATGCAGCTTCGTTTGAAATTTTACTTTCTTTTAGACGGTTCATTGCACTTCTGTCAGGGCTTCCTGCAAGAGCCAGAGTATAAAGCCTGTATGCCTGAATTAGTTGAGATGTTGGACCATCATTTGTCCACTTTGAAGATTTTTCTGATTGATATTTGATCCATTGTGATTTTAAATTTCCTGGAATTTGATATCCTGCTTTTTCTGCTTCAATGATAAAATGGCCGGTATAGTTGGTTGCCCATTCCGAAACATTATTACTTCCTGGCCAATATGCAAAACCTCCGTTTGGCAATTGAAATCTCTGTAATAGATTTAAAGTACTAATGATGTTATCTTTGATTTTTTCTTTTTGTTCGTTTGTTAGTTCAATAAATTCCGATAAATATAATTGCGGAAATGCTCCTGAAATTTTTTGTTCTAAACATCCATGAGGATAAGAAGTTAAATATTGAATCCTCTTTTCAAGATTCAACGGCGGAATATTATAAATTTCAAGGTAAATTTCGTTTGTTCCTTTAATAAATTCCGGAACGTAATTAAATGATAATTCGAAATTCCCTGTGGTTTTGTCAATTACTTTGGTTTGATATGTATTTGGATAATTTACATCCATTTCGATATTATATTTAGAGATATTATTTCCGCTAACGGCAGTAATTTCAATTGTTGCAACACCTGTTTTGTCGGTTGCAGATAATTCAAAGTCAACATATTTTTCTCCTTCTTTGTTGAAAGTCAAAGATTTTGCTGATGCTCCGTTTATAGAGAGTATTCCGTTAGTTTTTACCGAAATATTTACATTCTTTACATCGGGTTTCATAGCAAAAACGGTAACAGGCAACTTGAAAGTTTCCCCTGTTTTGATTGTTCGAGGAGCTGTTCCAAGTATCATCAAAGGTTTTTTTACAGGCGTAGTTTTTTCTACTGATCCATAAGAATTTTCTCCTGCAGCAACAACCATAGTTCTAACTGAACCAATGTATTGTGGAAGTTGAATTGTATGGGTTTTTACCCCACCAGCCGAAATTGTATATGGCCCAAGAAAAATTACCAATGGTTTAAATCTCTGAGCTTGAATAAGGTCTTCAGGTGAAACACCTTCTGTGTCGCCACCGATATTTAATAAACGACTGGATTTAAACATCGCGTATTCCATTATATAATTATATATATCCCATGTATAGACTCCCAGATTTTGCTTACTGAAGAAGTAATTCCAGGGATCAGGCGTTTTAAAGTTTGTAATATTTAATAATCCTTCGTCAACAATAGCAAGTGTATAGGTCATTGGCTTACCGTTCTTTTCCCGAACATTTATCGAAAATTTGGATTCCGCAAGCAGCTCGTCAGGCATATTAATCACCGGATGCAATTCTGTTTGTGGATCTTTGATTTGAACGGGCAAAATCCCATACATTCTCACCGGATAATCATTTATTTTTTTGCCAAAAGATTGTATATAGCTTACATTTATATAAATGTTCGGAGCCATTTCAGGTTTTGCAATGAGACTAAAATTCATGTTTCCATTCTCTGAATTTATCCAAAAATGATCGAGAACACTATATCCGTTTTCAATGCTCACAAGAGCCTTCCCCCCGTAAACGGGAACACTTACTTTAATTTCTTCACCAACATTATAACTGTCCTTGTCGCTTGTTAGAGTTAGAATGTCGGAGGATTTTATTTTATTTGTTTCGGAGTTGTTATCTGAATAAGAGCTTACATATAAATTTATTGAGCTCGTATGCCCGTCTTTTAGATCTTTTACTGCCAAAACATAACTCCCGTAATCATCGAACTTAATAGGAAATTCAGCCTTACCATTTTTTACGGGAATCTTCTGTCGAAGAATGGCATTGTTGTAATTAGCTGTAATAAAATCTGTTCGATCATATTGAGAATCATACCACCAATAATATTCCATTCTGTAAATGGAAATTTCGACTTCATGTTCGGTTTTATCAAACTTTTTGTTACGGTCTATAAGTATAATGCTCAGGTTTAAATCTTTGTTAATCGGTAATGAATATGGATATAAGTTATTTTCTTTTATTTTAATTCCTACAAATGTGTTAAATGGATAGTAAATAAATGATTTCTCATTCATACTGAAGTTGCCGCTTTTTTCAAAGACCTTAACATCAAGTCTAGCATTCAAAACTCCGGGGGCATTTTGAGATAAACTTAATTTTACAGGAGCTTTAAACACACCGTTATTATCTGTTCTGCCTGACAAAAGAGGCTTTGTGGTGTAATCAAAATTACCGTGATTATTGATGAAATTATAATCTTTGTATTCCGGGAAAGGATTATAGTTTGGATTAAGGCTTATATTTGTTTTTGTTTCCAGATTGGCAGCATCTGATCCATGAAGCCATTTTGCTGTTATAATCGCATTTACTGTTCCATCACCACATAAGTATTTTTTATCAAGGTTAATGTCGATATTCAAACGATTAGGTCTGATTGTCTCAACCATTAAATTTTTAGAGAAAACATTGCTGCCGATTTTTATTGTAGCATTGTAATAACCTGTTGGATCGCTCAGTTTTGTCGAGAACTTAAAAACGTGAAAAGATTTATCATTTTTATTTTGAACCTCTTTATAAATAAGTTGATTTTTGGGATTTCTAACCTCTAAAACAATAGGATGTCCAGTCGGAATAGGATCTTGTTTGTCGTTGATAATTACGCCTAAATAAATAGTATCACCTGGTCGTCTTACTCCTCTTTCTGTATAAATAAAGGCTCTAATTTTTGCAGGATTGTATTCCCCGTAAACATTGAACTCAGATGTAGAAAGAGCGTTGTAATTTTCGAGTTTGATATAATTTTTTTGTTTTCCTGATGAAGCAACTACAAAATAAGGTTTTTCATTTTTTGGAATATTCAAAATAGAATATCCTTCGGAATTTGTTGTCCCGGAAGCAATAAGCTGTTGTTGATAATTGAAAACCTCAATCTTTGCTCCATTAATAAACTCAGAATTAAGAATATTAGTTACAAAACTGTGTATTTTATTGTCTTTTCCCATCTTGGCGATTAAGCCAATGTCTGTTGCTAGAACGTTGTATTTAATTGCTTTTGAATATCCGTAATAATATGGGGAACAAGGATCTTCATAAAGCTTGCTAATACCATCATAGTCCCAATTGTAATCGTCATAATAATTATCGTCACCATAATAATCCGTTTCAAGTTCATTTGTGCTGAATTCATCAATATTTTCAGGATAATAATATTCATTAAACCAGCTCCAGTCATCATTTTCATTTAAAAGAATCAGTTTATTTTCAGATAAAACACCGGAATTCTTGTCTTCAGAACAAGGATAAATACAATTTTCTTTGCGGAAAGCTATTTCTACTCTGTAAATAGCTCCCGGATCAGGTTCTATGATGTCGCTGAGGTTTAAATGAAACAAATTCCACTCAGAAAAATCTTTTACATCGGTTTGTTCAAGACTGACTGTTTTACATTTAATAACTTTTGCTACTTCGTTCAAATTATATGATTCATTTAGATCATTATCCTGCAAAAATTGCAAAATATTATTTTGAAAAATTTTTGTTATTCTAACATCAACAGCTCTTATGTTTACTGCCTGAAAACTAATGTATTGTCCGTTGGATGTTGAGGGGAGTATTACTCCGTTATCATTTTTGGACAGTGCAGGCTTAAGGTATTTAAAATCTAATTGATATGAATAAGGCATTTTTAATTTTTTTCCATGAATATTTTTTATGTTTTCATTAATGTATAAAGTCACATCATTATCAATCTTGGCATCGGGAATTATTTTAATCATGTTGTCAATAATCAAATATTTAAGGTCTTGATTTTCGCCTAGTGTAATAAGACCTTCTAGCAATTGGTCTTCTTTTATTGGGTCGGAGAATATAAGGTTTATGTATTGCTCGGGATAGGTATTAACTTTGTAATCAAGCAGTTTAAATTCATCGAGCGGGGGAATTTCTAAATTAAGCATGCCTTTTCCACCGGTACCAAACTTTTCGCCGTTAAATTCTATTTTGAGTTCGCGGGGGGTGCTTGTTCGTTCTATGTTTTTTATGTTTAATTGAAACTCTTCATCTTTTAAGGGTTCTATGTTAAATTCAATGGATTTATCGTCAATTATTGCTGTAATTGATTCTTTAATCTGAGTTAAATCTTCTTTATCGTTAAGTTTTATTTTATATGAAACGTCTTGTTTTGAAAAGTCCTGTCGGGCAGTGGTTGTTACTTTTTCTAACGAAATCGAAATATTCTGATGTCGAGTATGAACAGCAAATGTAAAATGCTTTAAATCATCAGGAATTTTTTTATCAATTCTCCGTAAATTTAAAGTGATAAAATATTTTTTGCCGGATTCAAGAGGTTTATCCGGTTTAAATTCAATGATATTTTTATCTTTAATATTTATTTGACCTTTGACTTCAGGGAAAATACTTATTAAATCATCAGTAATTTTTTGAGAATTAAGTTTGTTGAAAAACTCCGGAGTTAATTGAATGAGTATGGGATCATTTTTAGAAATCACATACGAAGAATGTGCAGAAATATATGGAATGTATTTTTCGGGATCTGATATTTTTATTTTTTTAGAATTATCCTGAGATCTGATAATCATAAATACTGTAAGTGCAACTGCTGCAACTAATACTAAAATTGCCGGATTATTTAATTTTTTCATGATTGATATTTTATAGTCTATTAGCAAAAATAAAACAAAAAAACCTATATTAAAATAGGTTTTTTTGTTTTATATAAAATTTTTTTATAGTAATTTAATTTTCGTTTTCTTCTTTTGTATCTTCAAGGTGTTCTGATTCTTTATTGATTTTTATTGTTATTCCTTGTTTTTCGCTAAAGCCAACGACAATTGTATCGCCTTGTTTAATTTCAGCTTTAATAATTGCTTCAGCCATAGTGTCTTCAACGTATTTTTGAATTGCTCTTTTGAGAGGTCTTGCTCCAAATTTCGGGTCGAACCCTTTTTCTGCAAGGAAATTTTTTGCTGCGGGAGTAATTTTTATGTTATATCCAAGCTCTTTAACTCTTTCATAAAGACCTTTTAATTCAATATCAATAATTTTAAAGATATGTTCTTTAGTAAGCGAGTTGAACATAATAACATCATCAATACGATTTAAAAATTCGGGAGCAAAAGTCTTTTTTAAGGCATTTTCAATAATACTTTTAGCCTGAGCATCAACAGCAGCTTTTTTTGCAGTAGTTTCGAAACCTACACCTCTGCCGTATTCGGCAAGTTGTCTTGTCCCGATGTTTGAGGTCATTATTACTATTGTGTTTCTGAAATCAATTCTTCGTCCGAGACTATCAGTTAAACGTCCTTCATCTAAAACCTGAAGTAATATATGGAACACATCAGGATGGGCTTTTTCTATTTCGTCCAGTAAAACTACCGAATAGGGTTTGCGACGTACTTTCTCGGTTAATTGACCACCTTCTTCATAGCCAACATATCCCGGAGGAGCTCCAACAAGTCGTGAAACAGAGAATTTCTCCATGTATTCACTCATGTCAATACGGATTAGAGCATCTTCGGTATCAAAAAGATATTTGGCTAAAATTTTAGCAAGTTGTGTTTTTCCAACACCTGTAGGTCCAAGGAAAATAAATGTGCCAATCGGTTTGTTAGGATCTTTAAGCCCAGCTCTGTTTCTTTGAATTGCAAGTACAACTTTTTTAATTGCTTCATCCTGACCGATAAGACTAACTGCAAGTTCTTCCTCCATTTTAAGCAATCTATTGCCTTCTGTTTGAGCAATACGTTTTACGGGAACACCTGTCATCATTGCAATAACTTCGGCAATATGTTCTTCGTCAACAGTTTCACGTTTTTCGCTCATTTCTTTAATCCATTGATCTTTAGCTCGTTCGATTGCGTTTTCAATTTCACGTTCTTTATCCCTAAGAGCAGCGGCTTTTTCAAATTGCTGATTGCGAACGGCTTGCAATTTTAACTCTTTTGTTTGGGCCAAATCTTCTTCGAGTTTGTTTATTTTGTGAGGAACGGCTGCAGATTTGATGTGAACTCTTGCACCTGCTTCGTCCATTGCATCAATGGCTTTATCGGGCAGAGCTCTGTCGCTGATATATCGCATGGTAAGTTTTACACAAGCTTCGAGAGCTTTATCTGTATAATTTACATTATGATGATCTTCGTATCTTGCTTTTATTTTGCGTAAAATATCGAGTGTTTCTTCAGGGGAAGTTGCTTCGACCATTACTTTCTGAAAACGGCGTTCTAAAGCTCCGTCTTTTTCGATATACTGACGATATTCGTCGAGAGTAGTAGCTCCTATACATTGAATATCACCACGGGATAGTGCAGGCTTTAACATATTGGCAGCATCAAGCGAACCTGTACTACTACCTGCTCCGACAATTGTATGAATTTCGTCAATAAACAAAATTACATCATTAGCCTGAACAAGTTCGTCTATGATTGCTTTCATGCGTTCTTCGAATTGTCCGCGGTATTTTGTTCCGGCAACAATGCTTGCCATATCGAGAGTAATAATTCTTTTATCGAACAAGAGATGAGGAACTTTTTTCTGAACAATTCGAGCTGCCAGACCTTCTACTATTGCAGATTTTCCAACGCCGGGTTCTCCAATTAATACTGGATTATTTTTTTTCCGACGACACAAAATTTGAGATATTCGTTCTATTTCAACATCACGCCCTACAATTGTATCGAGTTTCCCTTCTTCGTAGGATTTTGTAAGATCAACACCAAACGTGTCCAAAACAGGAGTACTGCTTTTGCCTTTTGCAGCAGTTTTTCTGCCAAGTCCCGGATCGTTTAATGATGAACTACCAAGATTTGACGAACTCCCAAAATCATCATTGTCCTCGTCATCATCGTCGTCATCATCAGATCCGAACGAGCCGGTAAATGATTTCATTTCCATACTCATGCGAACCATGTCATATTCAATATTGAACTCATCAAGTAACTGAGAAAAACGACTTGGAACTTTGAGAATGGCTAGGAGCAAATGTCCTGTATTTATTTCATCACTGTTTAATGAAATAGCTTCGGTGTACATAAACTTTTGGATTCGTTCCGTAGTTTTTGTCGGGACAACTCTATCCATATCATTTATTGTGAGGTTAACATTTGGGTTCTTTAACAAATTTTCAATTTTTGCTTTTAAATCCAATAAGTTAACATCAAGTTCTCTAAGTATTTCAACAGCTTCGCAATTCGATTCTCTTAACATCCCCAAAAAAAGATGTTCCGGGCCTAAATAGTCGTTACCTAGACGTATGGCTTCCTCTTTCCCATACTGTATGGCATCCAAAAGTGATTGGGAAAATTTTCTTTTCATTTTTTTAATTTTAATTTCAACTTACAAAAGTAATAAATCTTTATTTATTAAAACTAAAGATTTTCTTAAATGTTTAGAGTTGTTAGTAATAATAATTCATGTATTTTTTTCTCGTGTATTTTATAATATTAAGTTAAAAGTTTATTTAATGTTGTTCATTTTTCTTTAGGTGGCATAAAAAAAAACTCAGCATCAATTCCTTTAAAATTAGGTTCTGGATACTTTTTGTAATCTTCGTTTATGTTTGTGTACTTATAATTTTCTGATATTTTATAATTTTCCGGGCTAAATACAAATCTGTAAAGGTTATACAGAAACATAAAATCCATACCTGCATAATCCCATACTTCAGTAGCATTTCTGTTTCCTTTGTTATTAGGCCAATTTAAACGTGAAGAAGTTGACCAAAACGGACTATAATCCGGACGTGTAAAATCTGTGCTTGGATAGGAAATTGGAGCCTCAAATAAAAGATTTTTATAAAATTCTTTATCGGTTTCATAAATTCTTGTGCCGGGTCGGTAAATAACATCGTATTTGTTCTTGTATAATATATAAAGTACAAGTGGATTATGTTCGTAAGTGTATTTTTTTCGTTTATCGTCCAAACAATAAAAAAGTTCGTAAGAATTTTTATTTATATTTATGTCAGCAATACTTGCCAGAGTTCTAAACATATAGTCATCCATTTCTTCCGGCAAAGGTACTGCGGCAGATTTTATTATATAAAGTTTTTTGAAAAGCAGTGATTTGAATAAATATACAGAAAGTCCTTTATCGGAATTATCGTAATGAAAATCTTTGCCTGTTATTGCCTTTGCAGCTTCGGCCATTCCATATGAATTCATCCATACTCCCATATCTTCGCCGTTACCTTCGGCTACAAGATCGTTAGTAACAGGATTCATTATATACCACGAACTGCTCATAATTCCTCCGAAATGATTTTTCGATGGTCTTGCTCTGCCTTTTAAAGGTTTTAGCACAATTTTAGGCGATGGATATTCGTGATAGCAATGTCTTAACAATCTTTCAACAATGTCGTCAATCCACCTTCCGAAATAAATCATATTACCCGAAATAATATTTTTTGATTTGAGATATTCGGGGATATAATTGTTATAAAAGTGCATTTCAATACCGAAAATGTTTTCATTGTCAACAAGTTTTTTTACTAAAGCCAGTGCCTGCATAAGGTAAATAATATTGTCCTGGGACATTCCCTGGCGTGGAATTGCTCCCTTTTGAAAGACGGATAAAAATGTATTAGTTCCGTCTTTAGTTTCTATGTGCCAGCCGTATTGTGATTTAAAATGTTTATGATATTGACGCCAAAAACCTAAAGTTACATCGTCTCTCAGCAGAAATCCGTTTATATCTTCAGGATATTTTATAGCCTGGTTTAAACAGGTGCTGTCATTGATAAGATTGTGGTGTTTTCGTAAAATGTATTCTGAATATAAATCAAGTCTTTCGAGAGCAAGCATAGAATAGATAAGCATTGTCAAAGTTTCGCGGTAATCCTGGTTGTTGTTTTTTAAAAGCCGATATTCAAGAGCCAGGATGCTTAACCAATGATTAAAATTACTGTTACCATCGCTCCAACTTAACCATTTCACCGAACCATCGGGATTTAATTTACGGTCAACGGCAGGTATATTCGTTCCAAATTGTTCTACGTTTGGGCTTACTAAAATAAATTCATTTAGTAAACGTGTGCGATAATTCAGATATTTTTGATGTAAATCACTGTTTGAATATAAAAGAGTGCTCAAAAAAAGTATAAAAACAATACTCAGAATCTTCATTTTGATATTTTTTTCAAAGTAAATGATTTTCCTCGAGTTTAAAATATGTTATATGCAATTTTACTTTAAAATGATATTTTAACTTAATTGTGTTAATAATATTTGAATGACAGTTTTTTTTAATTTCACAAGCTGTAGTAATTTTGTGTAAATGCAATTTTAATGAAATATTTTATAAATATTATATTTTTTCTGTCAGCGTCAGTAATTGTCTTTTCTCAAATGACTCAAGAGGAATATATAAAGAGATATAGTGATCTTGCAGTCAAGGAAATGAAACGAGCCGGAGTTCCTGCAAGCATCACGCTGGCTCAAGGAATAATAGAATCTGCTAGCGGAAACTCTTATCTTGCCAAAGAAGGGAATAATCATTTCGGAATAAAATGTCATAAGTCGTGGCAAGGAGAGAAAATTTATGCAGATGACGATGCTAAAAACGAGTGTTTTCGTAAATATAAAACCGTAGAAGAATCATATCGTGATCATTCGGATTTTTTACGTTTAAATAGCCGATATCATTTTTTGTTTGAACTTGAAATTACTGACTATGTAGGTTGGAGTAACGGGTTGAAAAAAGCCGGTTACGCCACTAATCCGAATTATGCTAATATTTTGATTTCCATGATAGACAAACATAAACTTTATGAATTTGATACAGGCGAAGCAAAACCTATTACCAGAGAAGAAAAACGTGAAATTCGTCGTGAACAAAGAACTTTGCAGAGAGAAATCAGTTTTGGCGGAATGGAAATCTTCGAAAACAACGGAGTGCCTTATATTATTGTTCAAGACGATATCAGTTTGAAAGATCTAGCTCAAGAACTTGATCTTATGGCTTGGCAACTTGCTCGATATAACGACTTGCAAAAAGACGACAGACTCAAATCAGGAAATATAATTTATATTAAACCTAAGAAAAATAAAGCAGCAAAAACTTATGAAATTTATCAAGCTTCAGATAACGAAAACTTATGGGAAATTTCACAAAAATATGCAGTTAAACTAAACAGACTTAAAAAATACAACAATATTGAAAATGCTTTCGAACCTTTACCAAAAGGGACTAAGGTTAAATTAAGAAGTAAATGATTCTAAAAGTCATAATTTTCTTTTGACCCGAATCCGATTTTTAGACTTATACCAACGGTTTCGTGTTTTAATGACAATTCATTTAATGAATATTGAATGTGATAACCGTAATTTAAGGTTTCGTTAAGTTTTTGTAAATTTATCTTTAAAAGAGGATGGTTATAAAAAGCAATAATGTCTAAATTAAATTTTGGCCCGCCACACGAAATTCCGTAATGCAATTGTAAACTTGGCAATGGTTTGCTAACCGGCGACTTAACAAAAAATGACATAGTTTCCCCATCGAATATTCGAGCTGTATATTGTTCGATTTTTAATCCAATTCCGGGACCTGTACGAAAAAAATTTGTGTTTACAAACAAGAATCTTGTCGCAACTGTAAAACCATTATGAGCAATAAGCAAATTTTTCTTATATTCAGTGTATGAAGAGTCAATGCCTTCAGAACAGGTTTTATAAGATATAAAGTGAAATTCTGCTCCTAATTCCATAAACCTGTGGTGAATTTTATACCCGAAATTTATTCCATAAAGATATTCAGGAGTTGCAAAGATTTTTTCTGTACTAATGTTATATTGGTTGTGAAAACTGTTGTAATCATCCAGAATTAGATTTAATGCTTGATAATTTCTGATAGTTTCACTTTCCAGACCAATAAAAACATATTTCCTATCTTGTGAAAAACAGAAAAAAGGAAAAATTAAAATGAAAACAAAAAATAGATTTCTCAATGCCTAAATTTTATTTTCTATTACGTTAACAAAGAATTTTTGTTGCAGGAATACGTGAAAAATTGTGGATAAAGGTTAAAAAGATTTTATTATACAAAATTATGTGGGTAAAATTTCATTATAATCCTTATAAGCGAAAGCGTATAATATTTTTTAAAGAGAAAAATGCTTACGATATGATACTTAAGCTAAATTATACAAAATTTTGTGGTTAATTTTTTGTGAAATCATTGAAATTACTCGCAAAAATTACATCTACGCTGGAGAAATACCGCTTGTAATTTTTTGACTTGTCGCAAACATAATTAAGTTGTTAAGAATATTTTAATTTAATTTTGTTAAAGAAATTTTTAGATTTATTATTTTTACAAAAAAATGAAGATGAAGAATTTCTTAATACTATTTTTTATTTTTACTACAGGCATTTTAATTGCTCAAAATTTTTCGTCAAATAAATTTGACAGCAATTTTCGTGGTACTCAGAATCGTATTTTTGCCGGGACAAGTTTTGGTAATTACTATGGGCAAAATATTTTTCTTTCTTATGCAGGAGCAACGAGTTCGTTTAATGTTAATCCGAAACTTCGTTTAAGTGTAGGTTTGTTAAGTACTTATGATAATTTAAACTATGGTAGGACAGATTTTGTTTTAAACTCCAGCACTCAAATTGCAAATAAAATTAATCCTAATGTTTATATTATTGCTTCAGGAGAGTATTTTCTTAATGATAAAATGAAAATACGAAGTAATAATCTTATAAATGTAGAAGACAAGAAATATTCCTATTATTCTTTTGGAATTGACTATAAAATTGGCGAGAAATCGTTTTTCTCAGCAGATGTTTCATTTTCGGGATACGATAACAAATTTCCACGACATGGCATGAATCCCGGTTTGTTTTACGACAATCCTTACATTCGTCCTTTCAGTAATGATATTTTTACAGAACCTTTCAGACAGTGGTAAAATTTGATAAAAGTCTTCATTTACCAACTTCAGCAAAAGAAGTGAAAGATTTAGGTTGGGATTATGTTGACATAATCTTATTTAGTGGAGATGCTTATGTTGACCATCCTTCTTTCGGAATAGCAGTGATTGCTCGTGTATTGGAAAATGGTGGATACAGGGTCGCTGTTGTGCCTCAACCAAATTGGCAGGATGATTTGCGGGATTTTAGGAAACTTGGAGCGCCACGACTTTTCTTTGGGATAAGTGCAGGAAATTTGGATTCTATGCTGAATAATTATACCGGCAACAGACGAAAACGTTCGAATGACGATTACACTCCCGGCGGTCAGGGAGGAAAACGCCCCGATTATCCTACAATAGTTTATACAAAAATTCTAAAAAAATTATTTCCCGATATTCCTGTCATTATTGGAGGTATTGAGGCATCGATGCGTCGTTTTGTACATTATGATTATTGGCAGGACAAAATTCTTACATCCATACTCGAACTTTCCGGTGCAGATTTACTTGTTTATGGAATGGGAGAGAAAACAATTCTACAAATAGCCGAAAGAATAAATCATACCGGACAAGTCTTTGATTGTTATTCATTTAAACAGCTTGCATATCTCTCTGATTTTGACGATAAAACGGAAAATGACCTTATATTACATTCATACAGTCAAGTTATAGAAGACAAAATGAAGTATGCAAAAAATTTTGTTTTAGTTGAATCAGAAACAAACTATATATCCAATCGGCGAATTGTACAGGATTTGCAGAATGCCCGACTTATTGTAAACCCTCCATTACCTCCAATGACCACAGAAGAAATTGACGAAATATATAATCTTCCATTTACTTATCAACCACATCCTCGATATTTTAATAAACCTTCAATTCCTGCTTATGAAATGATTAAACACTCGGTGAATATTCATCGTGGTTGTTTTGGAGGATGTAGTTTTTGTACTATAGCTGCACATCAGGGGAAATTCATTGTTTCGCGTTCGGAAAAATCTATAGTAACAGAAATAAACAAAATAAAGCAATTGCCAGACTTTAAAGGACATTTGACGGATTTGGGAGGACCTAGTGCCAACATGTATAAAATGAAAGGCATAGACCTTGAAAAATGCTCAGTTTGTAGGCGAGTTTCATGTATATTTCCAAAAATTTGTAGAAACTTAGACACTTCTCATGAGAAATTGATAAATTTATATGAAATCGTTTCCAAAATTGAAGGCATAAAAAAAATAACAATAGGCAGCGGCGTGAGGTATGATATTGCTCTTGCTGAAACAGGCAACAAAAAAACTGATGGAATAAACAAAAAGTATATTGAATTGCTGATTAAAAATCATGTCTCGGGAAGGTTAAAAGTCGCTCCAGAACATTCTGAAGAAAAAACCTTAAAGTTGATGCGTAAAACTTCATTCGGCTATTTTAAAAAATTAAAAATTATTTTTAATGAAATCGAAAAAAAATATAACCTGAGACAACAACTAGTTACATATTTTATTGCTGCTCATCCCGGCTGCACCGAAGACGAAATGTGTGAATTAGCTATGGAATTAAAAGAATTAAACATTTATCCCGAACAGGTTCAAATTTTTACACCCACGCCAATGACTCTCTCCACCGTAATGTATTACACTGAAGTAAATCCTTATACAGGAAAAAAAATATTTGTGGAAAAATCAAAATCAGGAAGGGATTTGCAACTGAAATTTTTGTTCTGGTATAAACCTGAAATTAATAGAGAACTTGTAAATTACCTAATAAAGCGGAAAAAGCCGCTTTTAGCCGAAAAATTAAAGTTAAGAAGAAAATAAATATCATTTCATTATGTAATCTTGACTGATAATCGTACTTTCTTAATAACTATATTTTAAAAAGTTATTGGTTTAATAAAAAAAATATTTAATATAATTCAATTTAAAAAAAATTGATATGTTGAAATAATATCTATTTTTGGAATAATTTTGGGGTTGAATCGGTTATTAATTAAGCAACCGTTTATTGATGAAGATAAAAAAAATTATTTTCGAATTTAAAAAAGTATTTTTGTTGATATATCTAATTTTAGGTATAGCATTTTTCTCTTTTACACAATCAACAATACAGTTAAAATTTACACCTGTGGGAGTTCATCCGTTTAATGAAATTAATTCTCAGTTACACGAGAATCGTATAGATGCTAACGGGAACTTTGTTGTAGAGCCTTGTTTTATTTTATCATATGAAAGTTTTCTGTATAGCGACACTTTTGCATGGCGTGGTATGTTTGGTTTTTTAAGTGATGCTGCTTCAAAACCTGCAATAATTATGCATCTGGGAGTAAAACAAAGGCTTGTTCAGATTTGGAGGAACTCCGTTAGTTTATGCGCAGGCTTAAATCTTTATGGTCGTCAATTATGGAGAACTATACCCGGTTATGTTTCGGATGAATCATGGAAGGTCAACGGTACCTGGGAATATAAACCAGGTTTTATGGCTGAACTTGAGTATGCACTATTTTTAAATGACAAAAACGACCTTACATTATCATTGATTTACGGACATCAACCAAACACTTTTACCGCAACAATCGGGTATAAATACTGGTTTTCTTCCATAATAAAAAACCCACCTAAGTGTGGCACTTGTCCTTTTCAAAAAACTAATAAACACTGGAATCCTTAAAATTTAACAAAATTTTGTCATGGAATTAAAAAGAATATTTGATATTTTAGAACTTTACAAAACAGATTATGCTGACTTAAAAGATGCATTTTCTTATAAGGACAAAGGTTCCTGGATAAATTTTACAGCTCAGGATTATGTAAAGTATTCTACGTTATTTGCATGTGGATTAATAAGTAAAGGTTATCAGAAAGGCGATAAAGTAATTACAATGTCGCAAAGTTTGCCACATTGGAATATAGCAGATATGGGTATCAGCCTTGCAGGCTTGGTAAATGTTCCAATATACACAACCTTAGGAAATGAAGAATTGGAATATATTCTGCGTCATTCGGATGCTAAAATTGCTTTTGTCTCTGATGCTTCTCTTTATAAAAAATTAAAACCAATAGCAGAAAAAATTCCTCAAATAGAAAAAGTTTATACGTTTCATCATATCGAAGGAATTGAAAACTGGGTCAGCCTTATTCAAGCTGCTATGGATAATGAAGAAGAATTGATGCGACAACTTGAAGAAAGAAAAAATTCCATAGGAGAAAATGATTTACACACAATAATTTATACCTCAGGAACAACAGGAAATCCTAAAGGTGTAATGATTTCTCATAAAAACATTCTTAGTAATGCTCTCGGAGTTCGTCCTATTGTGCCAATTGATAATGGTCAAAAAGTTTTAAGTTTTTTACCCCTGTGTCATGTTTACGAACGTATGATGAATTATGCCTTTCAATTAAAAGGTATCTCAATTTATTATGCTGAGAATCTTGGAACAATTTCAAATGATTTAAAAGACGTAAAACCTCATTTATTTAATTCAGTTCCGCGTGTACTTGAAAAATTTTATGACAGAATAATTTCCATAGGAAAAGATTTATCCGGAATTAAAAAGTGGATTTTTTTCTGGGCAGTAAGATTGGGAACTCAATACAACGACAGAGGGAAAAATACTTTGTGGTATAACTTTAAATTGTCTATAGCTGATAAATTAGTTTTTAAAAAATGGCGTGCCGGTATGGGTGGAAATCTTGTAGCGGTTGTTTCAGGCGGTGCTTCGTTGCAGGTCCGACTTGCTCGTTTGTTTACTGCCGCCGGCATCAGGATTTGTGAAGGTTACGGGCTTAGTGAAACTTCCCCGGTTATTGCGGTTAACTGGATGGATTGGAATAACGCTTATCTTGGTACTGTTGGCCCGATTCTAGAAGGTGTAACTGTTAAATTAGCCGACGATGGTGAAATTCTAGTTAAAGGGCCTAATGTTATGTTAGGTTATTATAAGAATGAAGAGTTAACAAAACAGGTTATTGACCAGGACGGATGGTTTCATACAGGCGATATAGGTGAATTTGTTGAAGGAAGATTCCTTAAAATTACCGACCGTAAAAAAGAAATTTTTAAAACCTCTTCAGGAAAATATATTGCTCCGCAGGTCATTGAAAACAAATTCAAATCATCTAATATTATCGAACAAATAATGATAGTAGGAGAGAATGAAAAATTTGTAAGTGCTTTAATTTCTCCTAACTTTAACTACTTACACTTTTATGCTTCAAAGCATAAGATTCACTATCGCGATAATATGGAATTAATTAAAAATCCTGAAATAATAAAGAAGGTTCAGAAGGAAATTGATGAAGTAAACAAAACTCTGGGCGAACATGAAAAAATAAAACGGTTTAGATTAGTTTGTGAAGAATGGTCCCCAATAACCGGAGAGTTGTCGCCAACTTTAAAATTACGCCGTGCTGTTATTTATAAAAAATACCAGCATATTCTTGAGGAAATTTACGGACATGGTGCCGATAAAACCGAAAATATGGGGAAAGAAGCCGGGACTGATAGCTTTGAAAGTACTATTACCAACGGATTGAAGAAGCTAATACGTATTAAATCCGATAATAAAGACTAAGTATTTGAATAGTTTAATTAAAAATAATTTTTATTTTTGTTGCGTAAAATATAAAATAAACGATAAATTATGAAAGTATTAGTTTGTATAGGGCATGTTCCTGATACCACTACAAAAATCAGGTTTGATGCCGAAATGAAAAATCTTGATAAAACAGGTGTTCAATGGGTTATAAATCCTTGGGATGAATTAGCATTGACAAGAGCTCTGGAATTAAAAGAAAAATCCGGAGGTTTAATAGAAAAAGTTTCTGTTATTACCGTTGGAAAAGCTGATGTAGAGCCTACAATTCGTAAAGCTCTTGCCATTGGAGCCGACGATGCTTTTAGAGTAGATGCAGAACCATTAGATTCATACACTATTGCAGCTCAAATAGCAAATGTTGCTAAGACCGAGGCTTTTGATATTGTTTTTGCCGGAATAGAATCAAGTGATTTCAACAGTGCAGCTGTTGGTTCCATGATTGCTGAATTTATGGATATTCCTTCGGTTTCTGCAATATCATTTTTCGATATAGAAAACGGAAAAATCATAATTAAACGTGATATTGACGGCGGTAAGGAAACCATTACAATAAATACTCCTTTTGTGGCTATTGTTCAGAAAGGAATTTGTATTAATCCGCGTATTGCCGCTATGCGTGGCATTATGATGGCTCGTACTAAACCTATTAAAGTTTACACTCCTGTAGAAACAGAAGTGCTTACCGAACTTGTAGGTTTTGAAATTCCTGCTCCAAAAGCAGAATGTAAAATGATTGCACCCGAAGATACAGACAAATTATTTGAGTTACTTCATGGTGAGGCAAAAGTAATTTAGTAATAACATAAATATTATAAAATATATGTCAGTTTTAGTATTCGTCGAAAGTCGCATCGGAAGCATCAAGAAACAAAGTTTGGAAGCTGTTACTTATGCAAAATATATTGCTGATAATACATCTTCGGATGTGAAAGCCTTAATTATCGGAACCATTAGTTCTGAAGAATTATCAAAACTTGCTCTCTATGGTGCTTCAAAAATAATTAATGTGTCTTCCGAAACATGGCAAAAACATGATAGCAGAAGATATGCTCAATTAGTAACAGAAGTTGCTGAAAAGGAAAATTGCAACGTAGTTTTGTTTGCACATTCTAATATGGGAAAAGCTTTGGCTCCCAGAGTGGCTGTTCGAATGAAAGCAGGATTTGTACCAAATGTTCTTGCATTGCCGGAATCAAACAATCCTTTAATTCTTAGAAAAAAATCATATAATGGTGCCGCTTTTCAGAAAGTAAAAGTAAATTCTTCTAATGCTGTTTTGAGCATTAATCCTAATGTATGCGGATTAAAAGAATCTCCTGTTTCAGTAAATGTTGAAAAATATGAACCAACAACTCCTGCTCCTGCCGATACAATAATAGAAAACGTTGATGTTACTACCGGTAAAGTTATCTTAACCGAAGCTTCTATAGTAGTATCAGGTGGTAGGGGGATGAAATCTGGTGAAAATTGGAAACCTATCGAAGAACTTGCAGAAGTATTGGGTGCAGGATTGGCATGCTCTAGACCTGTATCGGACGAAGGTTGGAGGTCACATGAAGAACACGTTGGTCAAACTGGTAAAATTATTGCTCCCGATTTATATATCGCAATTGGAATCAGTGGGGCAATTCAACACATTGGCGGTATTTCAGGTTCAAAGGTTATTGTAGCTATTGATAAAGACAAAGATGCTCCGATTTTTAAATATGCCGATTATGGTATTGTAGGAGATGCTTTTGAAGTTTTACCACGTCTAATCGAATCGGCTAAGAAATTTAAAAATTCTTAGTCGTTGTTTCATAATTTCCTCCTTTTTTAAGCTGTCCGGTTTTCCGGCAGCTTTTTTTTGATTAAAATTAATCGCTATGTTCAGAAAATTATCAATTCACGAAATGGGACGTTTAAGTCCGGAAGAGTATAAAAATCAAAAGAAAATTCCTTTGATTTGTATTTTGGAGGATATTCGTTCGCACCATAATACCGGTTCTGTTTTCCGGACTTGTGATGCTTTTGCTTGCGAGGCGGTTTATTTATGTGGAATTACCGGTACCCCACCACACAGAGATATCCATAAAACTGCACTCGGAGCAACCGAAACTGTTGAATGGAAATATTATCAAAATTCCATTGATGCCGTTACTGAACTAAAAAATTCAGGATATAAAATTGTGCTTCTGGAAATTGCCGAAGGAAGCACTCTTATTGATGAATTTGTAGTAAATCCCTACGATAAAATTGCTTTGGTACTCGGAAATGAAGTTAATGGAATTTCTGATGCATTATTTGATTTGGCTGATGATTGTGTTGAAATTCCGCAGTACGGGACAAAGCACTCTCTTAATGTTTCCGTTAGTGCCGGAATAGCTATATGGACAATTTCTAAAAAATATAGAAATTTCTGATTATAAAAACTAAGAACTTAATTATATTGAAAATTTTATTTTGGACAAATCTTAAAATGAATTTATTGTATTCAATTTGAACTATTTTGATAATTTAGTTTTTATACTTCTTTATTTATATTACCTCGGAATTATTCCGTATAGGCAAAGTTTTATTATATTATCAATGAATTGTTTTTTGTCAAAGTCATTATCTATACCGAATAGTGGAATTTCGAGGCTTTTTAGTGTTGTAAAAATTACATAACTTATTTCTTCAACATCTTCAATAAAGAAATCCCCCCTATCAACTCCTTCCTTCAAAATTTGACTCAAAACTTCTATTTCAATATTGTCAAATTCTTTTCTATTGGCATTTATTACATTCAACTGTTCGAATAAATCGTTTTTAAGTGCTGAGTAAAAATTGCTTATTTTCTCAAGATATTGCATTCTTGCATATACATAAGCAAAAAGCCTGTTTATTGGTGTTGCTTCCTGATTTATAGCTTCCCGGAGGTTATTTTGTAACTTTTCAGCCTCAACTTTTATAACTGCTTGAAAAACTTCTTCTTTATTTTTGAAATAATAATATATCCCTGTTTTGCTAACTTTTGTGAAAGCTGAAATGTCGTCCAGAGTGGTTTTTTTATATCCAAATTTACTGAAGGCCAAGGATGCAGCCTTGATAATTTCTTGTTTTGTTAATTCGTGATTATCCATAATCTCATTATTGAAAAAAGTTGACAAGTATATAATTTTTATTTTTATATAAAAAATTTAAAAAAAAGTTTTCAATTTTTGTAATACGTTTTTAATTTTGTTGTGTGATAAAAAGCAAATTTAATATTACAGCACCTCCATCAAAAAGTTTTGAACAAAGATTACTTGCTGCCTCTTTATTATCTCAAAAAGAATGTATTATCAGTAATGTAGGTAACAGTGAAGACATTGCTGCAACAAGAGAAATAGTAAAATCTCTTGGAACAGAAATTGAATTTATATCTCCCGAAAAATATAAGATCATACCCCAACCTAAGGATATAGAAAAAATCTTTTTGGATTGCAGAGAGTCCGGATTTTGTGCAAGGTTTTTCCCTGCGGTGGCAATGTTGTTTACTAAAAGATTCACAATAACAGGAAAAGGTAGCCTATTACAAAGACCAATTGTAAAATCTTTTGATGTTTTAGCAAAAAAATCTTGTATAATTGAATCAAACGGGAGTTTTTTACCTGCCGTTTTTAAAAACTGCATTTTACTTCCTGATGTATATTTAATTGATGGTAGCCACACTTCACAATTCACAAGTGGTTTATTAATGGCTCTTCCTGTGTTGAAAGGAAATTCCATGATTATATCTAAAAATACTGTAAGTATTGATTATTTGCTTCTTACAATTAAAGTGATGAATTTGTTTGGGGTAAAAATATATTTCAGTAGTATTGGGAAAGATTATTATTTCGATGTACCGGGAGATCAGAAATATCTGCCAGGGGAATATACTGTTGAAGGCGACTGGAGTAGTGTTGCTACTCTTATTGTTGGGGCTGCAATTATTTCCGAAATTTGCTTTTACGGATTAAATTTTTATTCTTTACAAGCTGACAAAAGAATACTCGATGTGTTAAAAGTTGCAAATGTGAATTTCATTATTGAAAACCAAAATCTTAGGGTCTCAAAATCCGAAATAAAATCATTTGAATTTGATGCAACACATTGCCCTGATCTTATCCCTGCAATCAGCATATTAGCTGTTTTTGGTGATTCGGTCTCAAAAATCAAAGGAGCAAAAAGACTTATCCATAAAGAAAGTAACAGAGCTGAGGCACTTAAAAATGAACTTTCAAAAGTTGGAGTTAATGTTTCCTTGGAAGATGATTTTTTGATTATTGAAGCAAATAAAAAATTAAAATCAGCAATGCTGGATTCTTATAACGACCATAGATTGGCAATGGCATTTTCAATACTAGAAATTTTCACACAAGGAAAAATTTCTGTTAATGATAAAAATTGTGTCAAAAAATCTTATCCAAATTATTTTGAAGATTTAAAAAAACTGATGTAATAATCTTTAATGCTTTCAATTTTTTGAATAAACCTATCTCCAGTATATATATATAATTTGTCCTATTTTAATAGTATTAAAGTTTTTCTTTTTAAGTATTTATAATAAAAGATAGTTAAAATGTCAACATACAATTATCTGTAATAAAAACAAATTTAAAAAAATATAATCTTTTTATTATCAGTATATTAAAAAAAAATGTAATTTTATTGTTCATAAACATTGTAATTTGCCATGAAAAAATTTTTAAGAGATCGGAAGAGCAC